>JBGQDL010000018.1:0-40784 GCA_041495865.1 Thermoanaerobaculia bacterium
CCGGATGCGCCGCAGGTACAGGTTCTGGGCATACGACCCGGCCGGCGTCGTGTCCTGCTGCCAGTCGCCCCACACCTGAAACTGGATGCCCAGGCGGAAGTTGACGTCGTCGTTGACCTTCACGATGGCCTGCGCGCTCGCAGGGAGGGCGACGAACAGGGCCAACGACGCGAGGATGGCGAAGCCCGCCGACAGACGACGATACAAAGGCTGCATGGAGTCCTCCTGTTTCATTTTCCGATGGGTGGAATCGGGATGACACCTGGAAACACGTAAGCCTGAAGGAGCGCGATGATTCCGATCACCGCGGCGCCGGCGACCGAGTGCCACCACACCGTTCGGAAGATCGGCCCGAGGGCGTGGGATCTCTCCTTCGGATCCTCGTAGCATGCGGCGCACGCGACCATGATCGACTGCGCGTCGATCATCTTTCCCATGACCCCGCCGGTCGAGTTGGTCGCGACGATGAGCACCTCGTTCAGGTGGAGCTGCTGGGCGGTGATGCGCTGCAGGCTGCCGAACAACGCGTTCGAGGCCGTGTCGGAACCGGTGAGGAAGACGCCCAGCCAGCCGAGATAGGCCGCGAAGAACGGATAGCCGGCCCCGGCCCCGGTGAACGCGAGGCCCAGCACCGCGTCCGTGCCGGAGTAGCGCGTGAGGAACCCGAGCCCCAGCACCTGGCCGATGACGAGGACGGGGATCTTCATCCGGCGCGCGGTCCGAGTGACGGACTCTCTCCACTGGGCCGCGGTCAAACGGAGGGCGAGCCCCGAGAGAAGGGCCGCCACGAAGACGCCGGTGCCCGCGGCCGAGAGCCAGTTGATCGCGAAACGCGCGCCTTCCGGCTTCGCTCCGGCTTTGACCACGGGCGGCATGCGCTGCACCTTGTTGTGCAGGGCCGGCATGTCCCAGCCCGGCAGCGACAGCGTTCCCGTGAACGGCGAGCCGAGGAGCGTCGTCGAGATCTTCACCCCGGAGAAGAGGTTGTTGAGCTTGGTCTTGTTGGCCGGGAGACCCCAGGACGCGCAGCATGCGATGAGAATGGCCCAGGGCAGCCAGGCGTACGCGGTCTGGCCCACCGTGTATTTGTACTTCCACGTCTCCGGAGGCGCGGCCCCGACCGTCGCCGCGTTCGTCTTCGCCGCCTCGCGTTCGGACTTCAGCAGGAAGCGCGTCTTCGGATGCCACACGAACCTGAGAAAGAGCGCGGTGCAGATGACGGAGAAGACTCCCGAGACGACGTCCGTCATCAAGTGGGTCGGCGCCCAGCCGGAGGCGAACCACTGCATCACGGCGAAGGACACGCCGGAGACGAGCGCTCCCGGCCAGACCTCGAAGGCCTCTTTCCAGGTGCCGCCTTCCATCTTCACGAAGGTCGCGACGAGCCAGAAGGGCACGAGGACGGACACGAACGGAAGCTGGTGGCCGGCCATCGTGGAGAGCGTGAGCTGGTCGAGCCCGCTCACGGCCGCGAGCGTGACGATCGGCGTGCCGATCGCTCCCCACGCGACGGGGGCGGTGTTCGCGAGGAGGTTCAGGACGGCGGACTGGAAGGGCCTGAACCCGAGTCCCACCATGACGGCGCCCGCGATCGCGACGGGAGTTCCGAAGCCCGACGTGCCTTCGATGATCGCCCCGAAGGAGAAGGCGATGAGGAGGACCTGGAGCCGGCGGTCGAACGAGATGTGAATGATGGATTCCTTCACGATCTCGAACTTGCCGGTGACGACGGTCATCGTGTAGAGGAACATGGCCGCGAGCACGATCCAGATGATCCCGAGGAAGCCCGAAAGGGTGCCCAGGCCGAAGGCGGAGACGGCCGACGGGACCGGCATTCCGAACGCGAGGCACGAGACGAGAAACGCCGCCAGGACGCCATAGAACGCGGCAAACGGAGCGGAAATGCCGAGGTGTTTGACGCCCTGCTTGTCGCGATTCGGATGCAAGGCGATGAAGTAGAGGAGGACGAGGATCGGGATCGCCGCCACGATCGTCGAGAGAAAAGCACTCCCCATCGGGTCGTAGTTCTGCTGAAACATCGAACCTCCGTCGGCGACGGTTAGAACTTCCGATCAGGATGGATCGGGGGCGACAACATAGCGATGATCTAAATGGATTATGCCCTTTGCCGCAGATAACGGAAAAAAAGGCCGGTTGATACGCAAAATATGCAGAATGCGGGCCGGGCGGGCGACATAATCCCGCCAGTCGGGAGGATGAGGTGGAAAACGGACCCGGAGTGAGCGTTTCCCCCCCGCCCGACGCCACGGTCTCCCGCGACGTCGTCGCGCGGATGGCGGCGCTGGTGGGCGCGAAGAACTGCATATCCAATCCCTCGGACCTTCGCACCTACGAGTGCGACGGGCTCATGAGCTTCCGCGTCACGCCCGGACTGGTCGTCCTTCCCGCTTCGACCGAGGAGGTCGTGGCCGTCGTGAAGCTCGCGCGGGAGAGCGGCCTCGTCCTCGTCGCGCGGGGGGCCGGCACCGGCCTGTCCGGCGGCGCGCTGCCCGTGCCGGGCTGCGTCGTGGTGGCTCTCACGCGCATGAAGAAGATCCTCGACGTGGACCTCGAGAACGGCCTTCTGCGCGTACAGCCCGGGGTGGCCAACCTCGACGTCAGCAAGCATCTCGGCCCCGCCGGCACCTACTACGCGCCCGACCCGTCTTCGCAGAGCGTGTGCACGATCGGCGGAAACGTCTCGGAGAATTCGGGCGGCGCCCACTGCCTGAAATACGGCTTCACGTCCAACCACGTCCTCGGCGCGCGAATCGTCCTCGCCGACGGCACGGTCGTGGATCTGGGAGGTCCGGTCCTCGACGCGCCGGGGTACGACCTGACCGGAATCTTCGTGGGGAGCGAGGGGATGCTCGGCATCGTGACCGAAGTCGTGCTCCGGATGCTCCGCAAGCCGCAGGCCACGCGCACGTTCTTCGCGACCTTCCCCTCCACCGACGAGGCGGGGAATGCCGTCTCCGCCATCATCGCCTCGGGCGTCGTGCCGGCCGCGATCGAGATGATGGACCGGCTCGCGATGCAGGCGGCCGTGGCCGCCACCGGCGTCGACTGGCCGGACGTGGGAGCGGCCCTTCTCATGGACGTCGACGGGCCGCTCGCCGAGGTCGAGCACACGTCGCGCAACTCCGTCGAGCTGGCGCGCGGGGCGGGCGCCCTCGAGATCCGGATTCCGAAGGACGAAAACGAACGGGCGCTCATGTGGAAGGGCCGCAAGAGCGCCTTCGCGGCCGTGGGCCGCATCAGCCCGAACTACATCGTCCAGGACGGCGTGATCCCGCGCTCGACGATCGCCGAGGTGCTCCACGAGATCGCGGAGCTTTCGAAGAAGGCGGGGCTTCGCGTCGCGAACGTGTTCCACGCCGGCGACGGCAACCTGCATCCGCTCGTCCTCTACGACGCCCGCGTGCCGGGCCAGGAGAAGGCGGCCGAGGAGCTCGGCGGCGCGATCCTCAGGCTGTGTCTCCGGCTCGGCGGCTCGATCACCGGCGAGCACGGCGTGGGCGCCGAGAAGGTGGCCTACATGGGCGAAATGTTCGGAGAGGCGGATCTCGAGACCATGCAACGCGTTCGGTGCGCGTTCGATCCCGAAAGACGGCTCAACCCCGGGAAGGTCTTTCCGACGCCACGGCTCTGCGGGGATCTCCCGGGGCCCTACGTGCCGCATCCCTCCGAGCTCTCGGGCGAGGCGACGCGCGGATGAACGCGACCGCTTCCGCCGCCGTTCGGGCCGGCACGAGCGCCGACGCGATCCTCGGCGCCCTTCCGAAGGAGGTCTTCTCTCCTTCGACCGTCGAGGAGGCCGCTGCCGTTCTCGGGGAGAAGGCGGGCGCCAGAGCTAGCGTCGGATTCGTCGGCGGCGGGACGGCGCTCGGGCTGGGCCGGCCTCCCCGGCGACTCGACGCCGTTCTCCGGACCGAACATCTCACGCGCATCGTCGAGTACGCGCCCTCCGACCAGATCATCGTCGTGGAGGCGGGCCTCACGCTGGCCGCCCTGCAGCGCGCCGTAGCGGCGCATCGGCAGCGCCTGGCTCTCGATCCGCCCCTCGCGGAACGACGAACGATCGGCGGCCTCCTCGCGACGAACGGCTTCGGCCCCAGGCGGACGCGATACGGATCTCTCCGGGATCTCATCATCGGGGTCTCCCTCGTGCGCGCCGACGGGGTCCTCGCGCGCGGGGGCGGCAAGGTCGTCAAGAACGTGGCGGGCTTCGACCTGCCGAAGATGATGGTGGGATCGCTCGGCACGCTCGGGCTCGTGGCGACCGCCACCTTCCGGCTGCACCCGCTTCCGGAGTCCGACATCACCCTCGTCGCCCGGGAGAGGACGGCCCGGGGCGTCAGAGAGCTCGTATCGGCGATGCGCGGCGCGCAGCTCGAGCCGGCGGCCGTCGCCGCGCTGCTTCAGGGACAGCGTTTCGAGGTCGCGATCCGCTTCGAAGGGTTCCCGGCCGGCGTGGCCGAGCAGCGCGACCGGCTCCGGCAGCTCGTCGGAGGGCCGGGAGGCGCTTGCGACGTGCTCGACGAGGCGGCAGCGGCGGCCTTCTGGGCGCGCCACGATGCAGCGCGCACGGCCGGCCCGTTCCGGGCCAAGGTCGCCATGCTTCCTTCCGCTTTCGAAGAGTTCTTCGAAAGGGTCTTCCCGACCTTCCGCGCTGCGCTTTCCGAGGCCGCCTTCGCGGTCTATCCCACTCTCGGAATCTCTTTCTTCTCCGGAGTCCCTTCCGGCGACGTCGCCGCGGCGGCTGCAATCGCTTCTGCACGCTCTTTCCTCGCCGCCGGCGGCGGGTCGCTCGTCCTCGAGGAGGCGCCGGACGGCGTGCGCGCGCACGCGGACCCATGGGGCCCGCCGCCGGCCGCCTTCGAGCTCATGCGCGCCCTGAAGGCGCGGCTCGACCCCGAAGGCCGGCTCAACCCGGGACGCTTCGTGGGGGGGATCTGAATGTCCGCGCCCGCCGCGCACCGGAGCCTTCTCGACGACTGCGTGCACTGCGGCTTCTGCCTCCCTGCGTGCCCGACCTACCAGTCCTGGGGCGAGGAGATGGACTCGCCCCGCGGGCGCATCCATCTCATGCGCGGCCTCGCCGACGGGACGCTGACGCTCGACGCCGATGTCGTGAGGCACTTCGACCTGTGCCTCGGCTGCATGGGTTGCGTCCCCGTCTGTCCGTCGGGCGTGAAGTACGACGTCCTGATCGAGGAGACCCGCGCCCGCATCGAGGAGCGCTACGACCGCCGCGGTTTCGACGCTCTCTACCGGTCGCTGCTGTTCGCCGTGCTGCCGTATCCGCGGAGACTGAGGGTGCTCCGCGCGCTCGCGATCGTGTACGCGCGAAGCGGATTACAGGCGCTCGCGCGGCGGACCGGCGCCTTGCGACTCCTTCCGCGGCGCCTCGCGCAGCTCGAGGCGCTGATGCCGAACGTCGACGGCGCGGCGGTGAACGCCGCCCTCCCCGCTCTCACGCCCGCGGCCTCGGCCCGGCGCTTCCGGGTCGGGCTGGTGGCCGGCTGCGTCCAGCGCGTCTTTTTCCCGGGGGTGAACGAGGCGACGCTGCGCGTCCTCGCCGCCGAAGGCTGCGAGGTCGTGGTGCCGGAGGAGCAGGGTTGCTGCGGCGCGCTGTCGATCCACGCCGGGCGCGCGGCCGAGTCGAAGGAGATGGCGAAGGCCCTCATGGAGGCCTTCGAGAGAGAGCGGCTCGACGCGATCATCGTGAACGCGGCGGGATGCGGCTCGAACCTCAAGGACTACGGCCGTCTGTTCGCGGAGGACGCCGAGTGGTCTCTTAGAGCCGCGGCCTTCTCGGCGAAAGTCCGCGACGTCACCGAGTTCCTCGCGTCGATCCCGAGGGTCGCGACACGCCATCCCATCGCCGCGCGCGTCGCCTATCACGACGCCTGCCACCTCGCGCACGCCCAGAAAGTGAAGGACGCCCCCCGCGCGCTCCTCGCCGAGATTCCCGGCCTGACCCTCCTCGAGATCCCGGACGGGGACCAGTGCTGCGGAAGCGCCGGCATCTACAACCTCTTGGCCCCGCAACCCTCCGATGAGATCGGCCGGAGGAAGGCGGACAACGTCCTCTCCGTGAAGCCGGTTCTCCTCGCGAGCGCCAATCCCGGCTGCACGCTCCAGATTACGAGGATCCTGGGAGAGCGCGGCGCGACGCTTCCCATGGCGCACCCGGTGGAGATCCTGGCGGCCTCGTTCGCCGGGAGGACGCTCCCGTGAAGCCCGAGGCGGTCTATTTCTACGGAACGTGCGTCGTGGATCTCTTCTTCCCCGAGGCGGGGCTGGCGGGAATCGAGCTCCTGAAACGCGAGGGCGTTCGCGTCGTCTTTCCCCGCGGCCAGACCTGCTGCGCCCAGCCGGCGTTCAACTGCGGCTATCACGAGGAAGCCCGGGCCGTGGCGCGCTCTCAGATGGCCCTCTTCCCGAAACCTCTCCCCGTGGTCGTTCCGTCCGGATCGTGCGCCGGGATGATGAAGCACCATTACCCGGACCTCTTCGAGGGAACGCCCGACCACGCGCCGGCCGTCGCCTTCGCCTCGCGCGTCCACGAGCTGACGAAGTTCCTCGTCGACGTCCTCGGCGTGCGCCTCGCCGATCGAGGCGAAAAGACGACTGTGACGTGGCATTCGTCGTGCCACGGCCTTCGCGAGATGGGCCTCGAGGCGGAGCCCAAGGCGCTCCTCGCGCAGCTCTCGAACGTCACGGTCGTCCCTCTCGAGAGGGAGCGCGAGTGCTGCGGCTTCGGGGGCACTTTCTCGGTCCGCTACCCCGACATCTCCGCCGCGATGGTGACCGACAAGATCGCCGACGTCGTCGCAACCTCTGCCCCGACGGTCCTCTCCGCCGACGCCGCGTGCCTCCTCAACATCGGCGGCGCTCTCTCTGCCGCGGGCGCCGCCGTCCGCCCCCGCCACCTCGCCGATTTCCTGTGGGAGCGAACCCGTGAGCCCTGACGGCCCAACTCCGTCCGCCCCGGATTTCCACGCCGCCTCCTCGAAGGCGCTCCTCGACGCGCCGCTCCGCGCGAACTTCCGGCGCGCCATGGACGGCCTCATGGCAAAGCGGGCGGCGCAGTTCCCCGATCCGGCGGACTGGAACGCCCTCCGCGCGCGCGCCGCCTCCATTCGCGCCCGCACCCTCGCGAAGCTGCCGGAGCTCCTCGAGACGCTCGAGAAGAAGTGCATCTCGAACGGCCTGGAGGTGCACTGGGCCACGACGACGGGAGAAGCGAACGCGATCGTCCTCAAGATCCTGCGCGACCACGGCGCCACGCGCCTCGTCAAGGGGAAGTCGATGGTCTCCGAGGAGATGCATCTGAACGACTTCCTCGCCGAAAACGGCGTCGAATCGCTGGAGACGGACCTGGGCGAGTACATCATCCAGCTCGACCATGAGACGCCCTCGCACATCATCATGCCGGCCATCCACAAGAACAAACAGCAGATCGCGCGCCTGTTCGGGCAGAAGATCCGCGACGCGGTGTACACCGAGGACGTGGACGCGCTGACGGCCACCGCGCGGCGCGTGCTGAGGCAGAAGTTCTTCGAGGCCGAAGCGGGGCTCTCCGGCGTGAACTTCGCGGTCGCCGAGACCGGGACGCTCTGTCTCGTCGAGAACGAGGGGAACGGGCGGATGTCCACGCACGTTCCGAAGGTCCACATCGCGGTGATGGGGCTCGAAAAGGTCGTCGAGAGGCTGGAAGACGTGCCGCCGCTCCTGACCGTGCTCACGCGGTCGGCCACGGGGCAGCCGATCTCGACCTACTTCAACATGATCACGGCGCCGCGCGGGCCCGGAGAGAAGGACGGCCCGCGGGAAGTCCACCTCGTCATCCTCGACAACGGCCGTTCGCGGATCTTCTCGGACCCCGAGCTCCAGGTCACGCTGCGGTGCATCCGCTGCGGGGCGTGCATGAACCACTGTCCGGTGTACACGCGCATCGGGGGCCACGCGTACGAAGCGATCTACCCCGGGCCGATCGGCATGATCCTCACGCCGCAGACCGAGGGCCTGAAGCGGCGCCACGAGCTGCCTCACGCCTCGAGTCTGTGCCACGCCTGCGCGGAGATCTGCCCCGTCGAGATCCCGATCACGCGGCTTCTCGTGAGGCTCAGGAAGGAAGGCGCGCAACCCCCGACCGGGTCGAAGGTCCTCGACGCGGGAGGCGGACGGAGCCGCCTCGAGGAGCTGGCATGGGCGGGCTGGCAGGCGGCGCACACCTCGCCCCTCCTCTACCGGGCGATGGGTACGGCGCTTCGCTTCTTCGGTCCGCTCGCGCCGCGCGGACTCCCGCCGCTGAGCGCCTGGACGAAGGCCCGCACGGTTCCAAAGCGCGCAAGAAAGACCTTGCACGAGCTTGTCCGCGAGAAGGGAATCCCCGATGCCTGAAACAGCCCGCGCGGCCATTCTGGGTCGTCTACACGCCGCGGCCGGGCCCGTTTCCGCGCTTCCGGCCCTCGGGAAGGCTCCGCCCGACGCGCCCGCTTCGAAGGGATGGACCGCCGAAGAGCGGCGGACGCGCCTTCGCAAGGCGATGGAGGCCGTCAAGACCGAGTTCCTCGAAGCGACGGAGGAGGGGTGGCCCCGAGCCGTGCGCGACTTTCTGGTGGCGCAGGGCGCCAGGCGCGTCGCGTATGGCCCAGCCACCAAGGCCGGCCGCGCGCTCGCCGCGGCTTTCCCCCCGGGCACTCCGCCGGAGCTCGTGCCCTACGATCGCCCCGTGGAAGAGCTGAAGGGGGCGCTCTTTTCGGACATCGACGCGGGCTTCACGGCCGTGAGAAGCGCCATCGCCGAGACGGGAAGCCTCGTCCTGTGGCCCTCTCCCGAGGAGCCTCGCCTCCTCTCGCTCGTCCCGCCCCTCCACATCGCGTTGCTCCGTTCGGCGGACATCAAGGAGACGTTCACGTCGACGATCCGCGAGGAGGGCTGGGCGCGCGGGATGCCGGCGAACGCGCTCCTGATCTCGGGCCCCAGCAAGACGGCCGACATCGAGCAGACGCTCGCCTACGGCGTCCACGGCCCGAAGCGGCTCGTCGTCGTCCTCGTCTGACCGCGGAAGTGGCCCAGAGCCCCGTCCCGGCGTATCATTCCTGAGTACTCGGGAGGGACAACGCAATGGGGGCTTCGCTCCATCAGCTCCTCAAAACGCTCGTCGAGCGGGGGGGGTCGGACCTTCACCTCACGACCAACTCGCCACCCATGATCCGGGTGGACGGAGACCTCCTTCCCCTCGATTACCCGCCCCTCACGGTTCCCGAGACGAAGCAGCTCGCCTATTCGATCCTGACGGACGTCCAGAAGCACCGATTCGAGGAGCAGCTCGAGCTGGACCTTTCCTTCGGCGTGAAGGGCCTCGCGCGTTTCCGCGGCAACTGCTTCCTCCAGCGCGGCGCCGTGTCGGCCGTCTTCCGGCAGATCCCGTACGAGATTCTCGGCTTCCGCGAGCTGGGCGTCCCGAGCGTCGTCGAGGGCCTGTGCAACAAGCCGCGCGGCCTCGTCCTCGTCACGGGCCCGACGGGCTCGGGCAAGTCCACGACGCTCGCGACGATGCTCGACAAGATCAACCGGGAGCATCCGAAGCACATCGTCACGATCGAGGATCCGATCGAGTTCCTCCACACGCACAAGCGCTGCATCGTGAACCAGCGCGAGCTGCACGCCGACACGCATTCCTTCCCGAATGCCCTGAGGGCCGTCCTCCGCGAGGACCCCGACATCGTCCTCGTGGGAGAGATGCGCGACCTCGAAACCATGGAGTGCGCGCTCCGCGTCGCCGAGACGGGCCATCTCACGCTCGCGACGCTCCACACGAACAGCGCCGTGCAGACGATGAACCGGATCATCGACGCGTTTCCCGCCAACCAGCAGCCGCAGGTGCGCGCCCAGCTGTCCTTCGTGCTCGAGGGCATCCTCTGCCAGACCCTGCTGCCCCGCGCCTCGGGAAAAGGCCGCTGCATGGCCATGGAAATCCTCATTCCCACGCCCGCCATCCGGAACCTCATCCGCGAGGACAAGCTGCACCAGGTCTACTCGATGATGCAGACGGGGCAGAACAAGTACGGCATGCAAACGTTCAACCAGTCGCTCGCGACGCTCGTGCACCGTCGCGTCATCTCGCAGGACCTCGCCATGTCGATCTCCTCGCTTCCCGACGAGCTCGCCGAGATGATTTCGCGCGGCGCCGGCGTCGTCGCGACGACGGCGGCCGCCGCCGCTCCTGCCGCCCCTTCGAACGTGACACGGCGCGGATAAGACGGAGCCAGCGGAGGACACATGGCGCAGTTCGTCTGGAAAGGCCGCACGCGGCAGGGAGGCACGACGGGCGGAGTCCTCGTCGCCGACTCGAAGGATCTCGCGATCGCCGACCTCAGGCGCCGGCAGATCGACGTCACGACGGTCAAGGAAAAGGGCAAGGAGTTCGCCCTGCCGAAATTCGGCGGCGGCAGCGTCAACGCGCGGCGCCTCGCGATCTTCACGCGCCAGTTCTCGGTGATGATCGATGCCGGCCTGCCGCTCGTGCAGTGCCTCGAGATTCTCGGCAACCAGCAGGACAGCCGCCTCTTCCAGAAGATCATCCTGGCCGTGCGGCAGGACGTCGAGGCCGGCTCTTCGCTCGCCGAGGCGATGAAGAAGCACCCCAAGGCGTTCGACGACCTCTTCGTGAACATGGTCGCCGCCGGCGAGGCGGGCGGTATCCTCGACACGATCCTGCGCCGCCTCTCGACCTACATCGAGAAGGCCGTCAAGCTCAAGAGCCAGGTCAAGACGGCGCTCATCTACCCGGTCTCCGTCCTGGCGGTCGCCGGCATCGTCGTCTTCATCATCCTGTGGAAGGTCATCCCGACCTTCGCCTCGCTGTTCGCGGCGCTCGGCGCCGAGCTGCCGCTGCCGACGCGCCTCGTCATCAGGGCTTCGAACTTCGTCGCGACCTACATCATCTTCATCGTCGCGGGGTTCGTCGCGCTCGGATACTTCCTGAAGCGCTATTACGCGACCTACCGCGGCAGGCGCGTCATCGACGGCATCGTCCTCAAGATGCCGGTCCTCGGCGACATCATGAAGAAGATCGCCGTCGCGCGCTTCTGCCGGACGCTCGCGACGCTCATCGCGTCGGGCGTTCCGATCCTCGACGGTCTCGAGATCACCGCCAAAACGGCCGGCAACGCGATCATCGAGGACGCGATCATGGGCGTGAGGAAATCCGTCGAGGCGGGACGCACGATCGCCGAGCCGCTCGGCGAAACGAAGATCTTCCCGTCGATGGTCGTGCAGATGATCGGGGTCGGCGAGCAGACCGGCGCCCTCGACGCGATGCTGAACAAGATCGCGGAGTTCTACGAGGAAGAGGTCGACAACGCGGTCACCGGCCTCATGAAGCTCATGGAGCCCATCATGATCGCGCTCCTCGGCACGGTCATCGGGACGATCGTCGTCGCGATGTACATGCCGATGTTCGACCTCATCTCGAAGATCAATTAGCTGCCATGTTCGGGGGGACGCGTCGTCCGCCCGCGCGCATCCAACGCCGGGCTCGCATCCCCCCGTGCCCCCCGTGTCACGGGGGGCTTCGCCCCCCGGTCCCCCCAATTTCTTCGAAGAACTAAAATCCTCCGGTGTCTTCCCTCCGGACGCGGGATTTCGAGCCGCTGCACTCGATGCTGCGGGCCTTCGTCGTGCTGCGCGTCGCCATCGTCTCGACGCTGCTCCTCTCGGCGTTCCTCATCCAATTCACGTTCTCGACGGTCCTTCCCCTCGAAATCATCTACTACCTCGCCGCCTTCGCGTACTCCATCTCCATTGCGGCGATCCTGTCGCTCGACCGGCTCTCCGCCGAGACGAATGCCGGCGTGCAGCTTCTCGGCGATCTCGTCGTGATCACCGGGCTCGTCTACGTGTCGGGAGGCCCCGACTCGAGCTTCACGTTCCTCTACCTGAGCACGGTGACGGCGGGCTCGATCCTTCTCGGCCGTCGGGGCGGGCTGGCGACGGCGGGGCTCGCGGCGGTCTTCTACGCGGTCCTCGTCGACGTCATGTTCCTGGACGTCATCAAATCCGTCGAAACGGCCGAGCACACGCGGCACCTTTGGAGCCTGCCGGCGCTCGTCGGCAACGTCGCCCTCAACGTGGCGGCTTTCGTCGCCACCGCTCTCCTCGTGTCGGTCGCGTCGGACAAGCTGCGCGAGGCCCGCGCCGACGTCGAACGCCGCAAGGCCGAGATCGCCCGTTTGCAATCGCTTCACGGCTCCGTCCTGACGTCGATGTCCTCGGGCCTTCTCACGACGAACCTCGACGGCGGCGTCACGTACGCGAACCGCGCGGCGCAGGAGCTGCTCGGGACGCCGTCCGTCGATCTCGTGGGCCGCCCGCTCCTCGGCCTCGGGCTCGTCGGCGAGGCCGACTGGAAGAGGATCGCGGCGTCGGGCTCCGAGATTCTCCGCTTCGAGAACACGAGGCGGTCGGGAGGAACGGAAGAGTTCTTCGGCATCTCGTCGACCGCCCTGCGCGACGGCTCCGGCTACACGACGGGGCGCATCCTCATCTTCCAGAACCTCACGGATCTCAAGCGGCTCGAGGGCGAGGTGCGTCTCAAGGACAAGCTGGCGGCCGTCGGCGAGCTCGCGGCCGGAATCGCGCACGAGATCCGCAACCCTCTCGCCTCGATCTCGGGATCCGTTCAGGTGCTCAAGAACTCTTTCTCGCCCGGGTCGCCCGAGCAGCGGCTCATGGAGATCGTCCTCTCGGAGTCGCAGCGCCTGTCCACGATCCTGGAAGATTTCCTGAGGTACGTGCGTCCGAAGGAGCGCGCCGAGGAGCCCGTCGACGCGCCCGCAGCCCTCGACGACGTCCTGACGCTTCTCGCGCACGGAGACGAGATCTCTTCGCGCCACCACCTCGTGCAGGACTTCGATCCGCCGTCGGTCGTCGTCCAGGCCGACCCGGGCCAGCTCCGCCAGATCTTCTGGAACGTCGCGCGCAACGCCCTCGCCGCGATGCCGGGCGGCGGCACGCTCACGGTCGCGGCGCGAGTCCAGGGAGGCAACTGGAACGTGTCGTTCATGGACGAGGGTCACGGCATGACGACCGACGAGCGGGACCGCCTGTTCACGCCCTTTGCACACAGCTTTCCCGGCGGCACCGGCCTCGGCCTCGCCATCGTCCACCGGATCGTCGAGGAGCACCGCGGGGCGATCCAGGTCGACTCGGAGCCGGGGCGCGGCACGACCGTCTCCATCTCGTTTCCCCTCGCGGGTCCCATTTCCCAAGCCGGGGTCCCGGCGGCCCCCGAACGCACCACGACGGAGGTCTCATGACGGCCGAAACCGGCCCCCGCCTCCTCGTCATCGACGACGAGGCCAGCATCCGCGAGATGCTCACGATCCTCTTCCAGAAGGACGGCTACGAGGTCACCGCGGCGAGCGGATGCGTCGAGGGCCTGGCGGCCCTCGAGGCGACCTCTCCCGATCTCGTGATGACCGACCTGAAGATGCCGGACGGCAGCGGCCTCGACGTCCTGAAGAAGGTGCGCGAGTCGAAGCGGGAAACCCCGGTCGTCATGATCACGGCGTACTCGTCCACGAAGACAGCGGTCGAGGCGCTCAAGGCCGGAGCCTACGACTACATCGCCAAGCCCTTCGACGTCGAGGAGCTGAAGCACGTCGTCGCGCGCGCGCTCGAGAGAAAACGGCTCGTCGACGAGAACGTGGTGCTCAAGGAGCGCGCCGAAGGGCGTTCCGCGGCGGGGGTCGTCGGCTTTTCTCGCAAGATGCGCGCGCTTTTCGACCTCATCTCGCGCATCGGCAAGACGACGTCGACGGTCCTCATCACGGGCGAGTCGGGCACGGGAAAGGAGCTCGTCGCCCGCGCGATCCACCAGGCCTCCTCCCGCGCGGCGCGGCCCTTCATCTCGATCAACTGTGGTGCCATGCCCGAGAACCTCCTCGAGTCGGAGCTGTTCGGCCACGAACGCGGCGCCTTCACCGGAGCCGTGAAGGAGAAGAAAGGCCTCTTCCACGAGGCCGAGGGCGGAACGCTCTTCCTCGACGAGATCGGTGAGACGTCGGTCACGATGCAGGTCAAGCTTCTGCGCGCCCTGCAGGAACGGGTCGTGCGCCGCGTCGGCGGGAACACCGAGGAGCCGGTCGACGTGAGGATCATCTGCGCGACGAACAAGGACCTGGAGAAGAAGGTGGCCGACGGTACGTTCCGCGAGGACCTCTACTACCGGATCAACGTCATTCCCGTCGCGCTTCCGCCGCTCCGCGAGCGCCGCGACGACATCCCGCACCTCGTGCGGCACTTCCTGAAGAAGGTCTCGGAGGATCAGCACATCGAGGAGAAGCGGATCACGACCGAGGCTCTGCGGCTCCTCGAGGCGTACGCGTGGCCCGGCAACGTGCGCGAGCTCGAGAACCTCATCGAGCGCACGATCGCGCTCGAGCCTTCGGACGTCATCACGACGGCGTCGCTCCCGGACACGTTCCTGCATCCGGCGGGCCTGCCGCCGGCGTCCTCCCTCGAGGGGTTCGACCTCCCCACGGACGGCCTCGACCTCGAGGCTTACCTCGAGTGGCTCGGCAAGCGGCTCATGCAGCAGGCGCTCGAGAGGACCTCGGGCGTGCAAATCCGCGCCGCCGAGCTGCTTCGGATGTCGGAGCGGTCCTTCCGCTACTACGCGAAGAAGTACGGCATTCGCCGCGACGGCGAAGAGACGCCGGACGAGCACACCGCGTCTCCGTTTCCCGCTGAGGAGTCGTGATCGACCCGCGCCCCGCCGCGGCGCTCGCGGCGCTTCTCGCCGCGGCCGCCTGCTCGCGCCCCGCGGCCTCTCCCGGCGCCTCGCCGCCCCCGGCGGCGCCGGCCGCGACTTCCGGCCCGCGCGTCCTCCTGCCGTCCGGCGCGGCGATCTCCGTCGAGGTCTCGGTCACGGATCAGGAGAAGGCGCAAGGCCTCATGTTCCGCGAGTCGATGCCGAGGAACGCGGGAATGGTCTTCCTCTTCGAGGGCCTCGAGATCCGGCCGTTCTGGATGAAGAACTGCCACTTCCCGCTCGACATGGTCTACACGACGAAGGACGGTACCGTCGTCGACGTGCTCAGGAACGTGCCGCCCTGCGCCCCCGACCCGGCGCCGTGTGACAGCGTCGTGCCGAAGGCGAAGGCCGACACCGTCCTCGAGGTGAATGCCGGCGTCGCCGACGTCGAGGGCGCCGTCCCCGGCACGAACCTGAAGTTCATTTCGATTCCAGGGCGCTGAGTCGGGGCGCGATCGCCTTCCGATCGCTCCCTTCTGATACCCTGAATCGCGTCGTGGACACGAGTCTCACTTCACTTTCCCCGGGTGGGACGCGCTCGGCGACGCACCTTCTGCGTTCGGCCGTGAATCTCGCAGCCAAGATCACCCGCTTCCGCGACGCCGACACGGGCACGCATCTCGAGCGCGTCTCGCATTACGCCCGCCTCATCGCCCGGGCTCTCCCGCCCAGAGACGGTCTGGACGACGAGTTCATCTCGGATCTCTCGTTCTTCGCGCCGGTCCACGACATCGGCAAGGTGGCGATCCCCGATTACATCCTGCTCAAGCAGGGAACTCTCGCGCCGGCCGAGTACGAGATCATGAAAAGCCACGTCATGTCGGGAGTCGCCGTCGTGGAAGGGCTCATTCGCGACTTCGATCCCGGCGGGTCCGCCCGCGTCTCGATGTTGCGCAACATCGTGCGCGGCCACCACGAGTCCCTCGACGGGTCCGGATACCCGGACGGGCTGAAGGCCGAGGAGATTCCGCTGGAGGCCCGGATCGTCGCCGTCGCGGACGTCTTCGACGCGCTGACGAGCGATCGGCCCTACAAGGAAACCTGGAGCCAGGAAGAGGCGTTCGGCTTCCTCGCGGAGCGGAAGGGCACGAGGTTCGACGCGGCGTGCGTGATGGCCTTGGAAGGCCATGCCCCCGAGGTCGAATCGATTCGTCTGCGCTTCAGGTAAGGGGCCGCCGGCTCACGCCGAGGAGATGAGCGCGGCTCCCCGGGCCTGCAACGGACGTCCCAGTCTGTATTACTTTACTTGAATCGATAATCCGTACGTAATACACTCCTCCCGTGGCGCGCACCGTGGTCTCGACGAAGTTTCAGGTCGTCATTCCAAAAGACATCCGCGAGGAGACCGGCCTTCGAAAGGGCCAGACGTTTCAGGTCATCAGCAAGGGCGGCGTCATCTCCCTCGTGCCCGAGCGCCCGCTCTCGGAGCTGAAGGGCTTCGCCCGAAACGCGCGCTCGACCGGCTTCCGGGAGAAGCGGGACCGGCTCTGAGGCTGATCGACTCGTCGGGATGGCTCGAGGTCTTCCGCGGCGGCTCGCATGCCGATCGCGTCGCCCGCCTGCTGGCCGATCCCGAGGAGATCCTGACGCCGACGATCGCGATCTACGAGGTCTACAAGGTTCTCAAGCGCGACGCGTCCGAGGAGGACGCGCTGCAAGCCGTCGCCCAGATGCTCCGGACACACGTCGTCCCCCTGAGCGGGAGTCTCGCCCTCGAGGCGGCGGACACGAGCCTCGAGCACTCACTCGCCATTGCCGACGCGATCGTCTACGCGACCGCCCGGTCGCGCGGTGCCGAGCTCGTGACGACCGACGCGGACCTCGAGGGTCTCCAGGGCGTCGTCTTCCTTTCCAAGAAGACGAGCTGAGCGCCGCCCGCCGAGGGAATCACACGTAGCCGACCGCGGGCGACAGCGGAATGGCGCTGCGCATGAACGAACCGCTCCCGCGCCCGACGCTTCGGCCCCGGTCGTCGACGAGCTCCGCCTCCGCGATGAACAGGTTCTTGGACCGACTCACGACGCGTCCCGTCGCCGACAGGACGCCCGCCGTCACGGGCCGCGTGAGGTAGACGTTGTACGTGACCGTGAGCACGAACACGTCCGTCACGAGGGAGTTCACGGCGAAGAACGCGGCGTCGTCGAGGGCCTTGAAGTAGACCGAGCCGTGAACCGCGTGCGCCGCGTGAAAGAAATCGGGGCGAACCGGGATCGTGACCTCCGCGCGCCCTTCGTGGACGCTCAGACGTGGCGCGAAGTAGGCGTTGATCGGCGCCGACGCATACATGCGCTCGAGCTTCCTGAAGTGGTCGTCAGCGCTCATGCCTGTTCGTTGAACGCCGTGCTAAAGCCCGTTCGGCACGAACCGGAAGAGGCCGCGGCCGATCGTCGCGAGATAGAGGCCCGAGGCGGCGCGCGGGTCGCCGGCCCATCCCGCGACGACGAGGCCGGTCTCGGGCATCGTCACCGCGAGCCCGCCGTCGGCGTCGTCCTCGGGCCGGAAGACGAGGAACGAGCGCTCGGTCGAGAGCGCGACGCCGATGGGCTCGGGGGTGAAATGCGCCGCGGCGCGAGGGCGTCCGAATCCGCCCGACAGAATCCTGCCGCCGCCAGGCAACGCCCGCCGGGCCCACTCGGCGCCGTCCCACCACAGAGTGAGGCCCTCGGCGTCGGCCGACCACGTCTTGAGGCCGCTCTTTGGAAGACGGGCGCGCCGCACATCCTCGACGCGCGACTTCAGGCTGCCGAGGCGCCGCCACCCGCTCCCGCCGTCCGTCGACTCGAACACGCCCGCGTTCGTCGCCGCGAGGAACCGGCCGTCGCCGTCGGATGCGAAGGCGTGCGTCCCGACGGGCAGCACTTTCGTGAACGGCGCGCCCGCGCGTGCGGCCCGGTAGATCCCATCCGGCGCTCCCGCGAGGAGCGCGCTTCCCGCGGACGCGAGGGCGAGCACCGTCGCGGGAGGAGACGCTGCGAGGCGGTCCACCTCGCCCGTCGCCGCGTCCACGGTCCACAGGCCGCCGCTGCTGCCGTCCGCGGCTCGCGCCACGACGACGCGGCCGGGAGAAAGGAGCGCCACCGCCGACACGCGCGCCTCCGAGAGGCCGCGATTCGATTCCGCGAGCGTGACGCCGCCGTCCTCGGACCTCAGGACTCCCTCGGCCTCCGTGCCGACGAGGAGACGGGTGGGGTCGCGCGGATCGAAGACGAGCGCGTTGACGACGACGTCCGCCGAAACGCGGCGGAAGCTCTTCCCCCGGTCGCGGCTCTCGAAGAGGCCGCCCGTGGTGCCGGCGAGGATGCGGTTCGGGTCCCGCGGGTCGACGCGCACCGCCTGAGTTCGGCGGTCGGAGAGCCCTTCGCGATAGCGCGTCCAGCTCGCGCCGTCGTCCGTCGTCCGGTAGACCCAGCCGCACGTCGCCGCCCAGACGTCTCCGGGGTCGTCCGTCGAGAAGTCGAGCGCGAAGACCTGGGTATCTTCGACCATGCCGTTCGCGATGCGCACCCAGGTCCGGCCGCCGTCCGCGGACCGGAAGGGATGGCGGAACGACCCGCAGTAGAGAACACCCGGACGGACTGGGTCGAAGGCAAGAAACGAGATGCCGCTTCCCGGGTCGAGCGGCGGCGCGGAAGCGCGCCAGGTCGCTCCGTCGTCCTCCGAGATCTCGACGCCCCAGTCGCCGCCGACTCCTATCGCCTTCCGCGTGCCGGGCGACGTCGTGGCCACGACGCGCGCTCCGGCGCGGTCCTCCCAGCGCCGCACGACCTCGAAGGAGCGGCCGAGATCGGTGGACCGCGCCAGGAGACCGCCCTTGACCACGCCCGTGAGGCCCACCCAGACGGTGCCGGGCAGCGCGGGATCGGCGGCGAGCGACGTGACGGCGTAGCCCGGGAAAGGGGCGCCGCCGGAAGGCGAGGTCCAGGACGCGCCGCCGTCGCTGGAGCGGTAGACGCCGCCCTGCGCCGTCCCCGCCCAGAAGACACCTGGCAGAGCGGGGTCGGCGACGAGCGACTTCACCTCCGCCCCTGGCAGCGGATACCGGTACCACGCACCCGGCACGCCGCGCGGCTCCGCCGCCGCCGCGAGCGGGAGCGACGCGAGGAGCGCGCACAGGGAACTCGCGAGCCGGAAGCTCATGCGCAAGTTTACCGGGAAAGCAGGCCTCGGAGGGGCGGGGGCCTTGCTCGCTGGCCTCAGTCTTTGGCGGACTTGTTTTTCTTGGCGGGCGCGTTCGAAGTCTTGGCTTGTGCGGCCTCTTTCGGGGCGCCTGGGGCGGAGTCGCTCTTCTCTTTCGAAGAATCCTTGGAATCCTTCTTCTCTTTCGAAGAATCTCCCGCCGAATCGCCCTGCGACCCGGCTCCGGCTTCGCTCGGGGCGCCGCCATCCCTTTCCTTCCCCTTCGAAGAATCTTCCTCTTTCCCTTTCGGAGAATCTTCCGGCTTCCCTCCGGATTTCGCGTAGTCCGTCGCATGGAAGCCCGAGCCCTTGAAATGAGCCGTCGGAGACGAAAGGAGCTTTTTCAGCGCGCCGCCACAGGATGGGCATTTCACCGGATGCGGGTCGGAGAAGCTCTGGATGAACTCCGTCTTCTTCCCGCAGGACGCGCACTGATACTCGTAGATGGGCATGTCCGTCAGGCCCCGGCGGCGCCACCGCTACCGGAAAAGCCGCCGGAGCCGGTCTTCCACTGGATCCTCCGGATCCCGCTCGTCTGGATGTCGCGGCGCGTCACGAGATGCAGCACCCAAAAAGCATAGACCAGCTTCGCGTTCGTCGAGACGTCGCCTGGACCGGCCGAGATGAGATCGCGAAGCGTTTGCCTCCCGTCCACCCGCGAGAGGAGCTTCAGCTCGCCCACGCTCCAGGAGACGCCCGAGGCCTGGGCCGGCACCTCGCCGCGGTCGAAGACCGTCCAGGAGGGCCCGAGGCGCGAGACGACGCGGCGCGGATCGGGCAGCCGGCGGATCCCGTCGGCGATGGCCTGCGGCGTGGACACGTCGAGCTGAATGAGCTCCTGCGTCCGGAAGGTCCCCGCCTCGAACGTCACCGTGCCCTTTTCCCATGTGAACGCCGAATAGAGGATGGCTTTCACCTGCTCGGTGACGATCTCGCGAAGCTGCTCGGGCGTGAGGACGCCCATCTCGACGAGCAGCTCGCCGTGACGCTTGCCCTGCGTCGCCTGGATCCGATCGGCCGACAGGCGTAGCTCGGCGGAAGTGATGAGAGCGCTCTGCTTCAGGAAAACACCCAGCGAGTCGGCCAGGTCCGACGACGTCGCGAAGATCACGTTCCCGCCCCGGAGGTAGATCCTCTTGACCACGTCGCCCGACGTGGCGGTGACGACTCCCGGGACGCGGTAATGGTGAATGGTCCTCAGCACCTCCGGAAGGGGCTCCTCCGCGAGATCGCCCGAGTACTGAAACACTGACTCCGTCACGATCCACGAATTCTACTCACGGCGCACGTCGAGGGCCTTGCTACGATCCTGCCGTGCTCGCGTTCGAGGAAGCCCTCGCGAATGTGTTGGGGGCCGTCCCGCCGCTCACGGCCGTCGTGCTTCCGCTCGGTGACGCCGCCGGGCGAGTCCTCGCCGAAAACGTCGCGGCAGACCTCCCGCTCCCCGCCTTCGACACCACGGCGATGGACGGCTGGGCCGTGCGCGCCGCGGAGGTCGGAAAGGCTCCCGCCCTCGTCGCGCGCGCGGGCGTCGCGGGCGCCGGGCGCGTGACGGGCCCGCTTCCCATGGGCGCAGCCTGGAAGGTGATGACCGGCGCCCCGATGCCGCCCGGGAGCGACGCCGTCGTCCCCGTCGAGGACGCCGTCGAGATCGATGCCGCGACCGTGAGGCTCGACGTCGCGCCGCGCCCCCTCGCGCACGTCCGCCTCCGGGGAGAGGTCTTCCAGAAGGGCGCGTTTCTCCTTTCCGCGGGCCGGCGTCTCACGCCAGCGGACCTCGTCCTCGCCGCCGCGGCGGGGCGCGCGACGCTGCGCGTGGCACGCCCGATCCGGGCCGAGGTGCTGGTGACCGGAGACGAGATCGTCGCGCCCGGGGAGACGCCCGGTCCCGCGCAGATCCGCAACACGAACGGACCGCTCCTCGTCTCGGCGCTGCGCCGCGCCGGCGCCGAGGTCACGGACCTCGGCGTGGCGCGCGACACGGAGGGAACCCTCGTGAGGACGTTTCGCGCCGCCCTGGAGCGCGGCTGCGACCTCCTCCTGACGACGGGAGGCGTTTCGGCCGGCGACTTCGATTTCGTGGCCAGGGCCCTGGAGGCCGCGGGCGCCTCGATCCGGTTCCACAGGGTCGCGATCCGCCCGGCGAAACCGATCCTCTTCGCGACGAAAGGGACGACGCTCGTCTTCGGCCTGCCGGGCAACCCGGTTTCGGCCGCTGTGGCGTTCGATTTCTTCGTGAGGCCCGCGCTCCGCGCCGCCGCCGGAATCCTGCCTCCTTTGCCCCCGGCGCTGCCGGCTCGCCTCACGGCATCCGTGAAGAACAAAGGGCCCCGCCTCGCCTTCCACCCGGCCTTGCTCTCCCTACGCGAGGGCGAGGAGCTCGTCGAACCCATCGACTCGAAAGGCAGTCACGACGTGCTCGCGCACGCGCGGGCGAACGCGTTCCTCGAGCTGCCGCCCGCGTCGTCGTTTGCCGAGGGGGATCTCGTTCCGGTGCACCGCGGCTCTCCGGAGAGCACGTTTTGAGGGGCCGGCGCGTGGCCCTTACGGGCCTCGGCTGCCTCACGCCGATCGGCAACGGAGCCCCCGCGTTCGCCGAGGGGCTGAGAGCCGGACGCTCCGGCGTCGCCCGCATCACGCTCTTCGATCCGGCCGCTCTCGACGTGCCGATCGCGGCCGAGGTGAAAGGCTTCGACCCCGAGTCCGTTCTGCCCCCGAGGGAGCTTCGGCACGTCGCGCGCGTCGTGCCGCTCTCCCTCGCCGCGGCCGCGGAGGCGTTCGCAAGCGCCGGAATCGACACCGGGGCGTTGTCCCTCGAGGAGCGCCGCCGTATCGCGGTCGTCTTCGGCACGGGCGGCGGCCCCGTGGAGTTCTTCGAGAAGATGTATGGCCACTGGTACCGCGGCGAACTGAAGAAGGCCTCCGTCTACTCGATCCCGACCGGCACGATGGGAACGCTCTCCTCCGAGATCTCGATGCAGTTCGGCCTGAAGGGCCGCTCGCACGTGATCACCACGGGCTGCACGTCCTCGGCGGACGCCGTCGGCTACGCGGCGCGCCTCGTGGCCTGGGGCGACGAGGACATCGTGCTCACCGGGGGCGCCGACGCCGTGATCACCCCCGGCATCATGACCGGGTTCTCGCTCATGCAGATCCTCTCCACGGCCCGCGTGGGCGCCCCCGCAACCGCGAGCCGGCCCTTCGACGCCGGGCGCGACGGGTTCGTCCTCGGCGAGGGCGCCTGGATGTTCGTCCTCGAGCCGCTCGAAAGGGCACGTGCGCGGGGCGCGCGCGTCTACGCCGAGGTCTGCGGCTACGGCACGACCTGCGACGCCTATCACCGCGTGCGCCTCGACGAATCCGGAGAGGAACCTGCGCGCGCGATGCGCGAGGCGCTCGCCGACGCCGGCCTCTCCCCGTCGGACATCGGGTACGTGCAATACCACGGCACGTCCACCCTCCTGAACGACCGCATCGAGACGCGCGCGACGAAGATGGCGCTCGGCGAAGCCGCCGCCGGCATTCCGGGGAGCAGCGTGAAGAGCCAGATCGGGCACCCGCAGGGCGCGTCGGGAGCGGCCGGAATCGCCGCGACCCTGCTCGGGATGCAGTGCTCCTTCCTGCCACCCACGATCAACCTCGAGACGAGAGATCCCGAGTGCGATCTCGACTACGTCCCGAACGCCGCGCGGAGGGCCGAGGTCGAGTTCGCGCTCTGCAACGGGATCGCCTTCGGCTCCAAGAACACCGCGCTCGTCCTCCGCAACGGCCGGGCCCTCCGGGAGCGATGAGCTTCTGGGTTCCCGAGCGGCGCCCCGAGGCGGAGCTTCTCGACGCCGAGGGCGTCCCGGCTCACGAGGCCGAGGCGAGCCTCGCCGACATCGAGTGGGTGCACCGCCGGCTCGGCGGCCGCTCGCTCGTGCGCCGCCGCCTCCTCCCGCTTCTCGCGCGCCTCGGCGCTCCGGGAGTCGGGCTTTCGATTCTCGATCTGGGTTGCGGCTCCGGGCACGTGGGGCGGGACCTGGTCGAGGCGGCGGCGGCCCATGGGATGCGCGTTCACCTCCTCGGCATCGACCGCAAGATCTCGCACGCGCGGCTCGCCGCGCGGGGCTCCACCGTCGCGGCGGACGCGTTCCGCCTCCCGTTCCCGGACCGGAGCGTCAGCATCGTTCTCTCGACGCTCTTCCTGCACCATTTCTCTCCCGGCGAGGCGGCGACTCTCCTCGCGGAGTCCCGCCGCGTGGCCGCATCGGCCATCGTGGTCCTCGACCTCACACGCCATCGCCTCGCGCTCGCGGCGATCGGGGCGATCGGTCCGATCGCCTTCCGGAGCGCGCTCTCGGTCGCCGACGGGAAGACGTCCGTGAGGCAGGCCTACACCCCCGGGGAGATTGCCGCGATCGCCGCGCCCGTGCTGCCGGGAGCGCGCGTGTCGAAGGCCGCGCGCTTCGTGTGGGAGCTCGCGTGGACCCGCCCCTGAGGGACGATTGCGACGTCGCGGTGATAGGCGGCGGTCTCGCGGGCTCCGCCGCGGCGTGCGCCCTCGCCCGCGGCGGCGCGCGCGTCGTGGTCCTCGAGAAGGCCCGCTTCCCCCGCCCCAAAGTGTGCGGCTGCTTCCTTTCACACGAAGCGCTGCCGGTGCTGGCCAGGATGGGATTCGGAGAAGAGCTTGGAAAGAACGGAGCGGAAACGATCACGCATTTCCGGCTCGTTCGGCGCGACGGCGCCGCCGTCGAAGCCCAGCTTCCGAGTCCCGTAATGTCGATTTCCCGGAGCTGTCTGGATTCTCTCGCAGCCGGAGCGGCCGAACGCGCCGGCGCCGAAATGCGCTTCGGCTCGACGGTTCTCTCGCTCGAAGGAGATCTTCAGAAGGGCTTTCGCATCAAGGGCCTCGGTTGTGAGCTGGGCGCACGCGCGGTCGTGGGCGCGTGGGGACGCTACAGTCCGCTGGACGGGCGCCTCGGCCGCACGTTCATTCGAAGAAAATCTCCTCTGTTCGGCTTTGGAAAGCAGTTCACGGGAGATTGCGAGCACCTCTCTGGCCGCGCGGTCCTGCATTTCTTAGAAGGGGGCTATCTCGGCCTCTCGCGCGTCGAAAACGGCCGCGTCAACCTCGCGGGTCTCGTGACGGCGGCCGTTGCGAAAAGGGCACACTCTTCCCTCGACGAACTCCTTTCGGAGGCCTCCCTGAAGAGCCGCGCGCTGGCGGCAGATCTCGACGCGTTGTCTCCGCAGACGGGACCCGTTCTCCTGTCCGAACCCGTTCATCTGGGCGAACACGGCGCGGTCGCGGGAGACGTCCTCTGCGTCGGCGACGCCGCGGGTGTCATCGACCCGTACACCGGCACGGGGATGGCGCTCGCGCTGCTCTTCGGCGAGGCCGCGGCGGCGCCGGTCGCCGACTACCTCGCGGGAACCCTCGACGCCGACGGCCTCAAGCGCGCGCACCTTCGCCGCCACCGCGAGATCGCGGGCCGGCGCTTCTTCTTTTCGCGCCTTTTCCGCCCGTTCTTCTCCGGCGGCGTCGCCTCTCAGCTCATACACCCCGCGGCGGCGCCGCTCGCGCGCTGGGCGGCACGCGCCACCCGGGATTGATCAGCGCCGCTTCGGAGCTTTCCTCCCCGCGTTCTTCGCGCGCTTTCGCGCGGCGCGCTTCTTTCCGGCCTTCGGGAATAGACCCGTGCGGATCGTCTCGATCTGGGCAAGGTGGTTGCGGTCGTGGCCCGCGTAGATCGCCACGATGGTCCGGATCGACTCCTCGCCCCGCTCGGAATGAATGCCGACGCGATCCCACGCCTCCTCGGGCAGGCGCTCGAGGAGGCCGAGATTCACAGCGCGCGCCATGGCGAAGTCGTCGGCCAGGTCGGCGGCCTTCGCGTTCATCGGGCCGAGGCGCGCGGCGAAAGCATCCTGGTTGGTGGACGGGAGCGGCGGGCGGTCGTGAGCCGCGATGAAGCGATAACGGCTTCCGACAATGACCTCGCCGTCGGCGAGGTGAGCGACGATCTCCTTGATACACCATTTGCCCGGCGCCGGCTTCGTCTCGAGCTGCTTCTCCGTGAGGTCCCGGAGGAGCTTCCTGAGGCGGTCCGGCGTCTCTGCCATCACCAGGACGGGGTCGTCATCGCCGAGGGCGGCGGTGTAGCGGGGGTCCACGACGGGTGCGGTGCGAGCGGCCATGGAAGTCTCCTTGCTGCTCGCCGCAGTGTAGCGAACAGCGCGGGTCTTGCCGTGCGCCGCTCCCCGGAATCAGGCCGCGGGGCCCTTTCGGATGGTCACCGTGCCGGAATTCGATCGAATCGTCAGCCTGGGACCGCCCCCGTTCAGCTTTCCCTCGCCCGAGATCGAGCCGGGCCGGTGCGAGATCGTGATCTCCGGGAACTGCGAGATCACGGCGTCGGAGTCGGGATCCACCCCGGACACCCTCACGTCCACGTCGGCGCGGTAGTTGGCGGGAAGCGTGACCGTCACGTCGCCACCGCCCGTCGCGAGCTCCCCTCCGGGCGAGGAGGCGCTCGTGATCTCACAGCTGATCGTTCCCCCCGACGTGCGGGCGACGACGGGTCCGTGCACCCTCTTCAGCGTGATGTCGCCTCCGCCGGTGCGGGCCGTGACGGATCCGCCCGCCGACCGCACGACGACGTCGCCGCCAACCGTCTCGAGGCGCGTGTCGCCGCTGACGGCGCCGGCCCGGATGTCGCCGCCGGACGTCGTCGCCTTGAGATCACCCATCACGCTCTCGATCCGGATGTCGCCGCCCGCCGAAGAGAGTTCCGCCCCCTTGCCGGCCCCTTTCACGTGGATCTGCCCCGACTGCGTCGAGATCTGCACCCGGCCGGCGACCTGGCCCGCCGTCACGTCGCTCGGCGCGTGGCTGAGGACGAGGTCTCCCGCCACGTCGCCTTTCGAGATCGCGCGCCCCCACGGATCCTCCGCCATCGGGGGAATGGGCGGGACGGGAGGTACGGGCGGCACGGGAATGACGACGATCCGCGGAACGCGGGGCGCCTTGGGCGACCCGACGGTGAACGGTCCGCGTCCCGACGTGAGCTTCTTCGCCTGCGCTTCGGTCGTGCCCTCGGCCAGAACGACGATCTTTCCGTTCAGGTTCGAGCAGCGCACATTCGCGCCGCCGTCGCCCACGGTGCCTTCGTAGGCCCGGTTCAGGCGGACCGTGATCGTCCGGGAAAGCTCGCGGCTCATCTCCGCCATCTCCCGGTTCAGATCCGCGAGCGCCTCGTTCAGCTCGGACAGGTCGATGACCTCGACATCGGCCTCGTCGCTCCTGCGGGCCTTGCGCTGCTTTTCCCGAATGTCCGCGCGGAGCTTGTCGCGCTCGGCGCGGATCTTGTCCCGCGCGGCCTTCGACTCGTCTCGCGCTCGCACGGCCTCGTCGTCGTCCGCGGCCGCGGGAAGCGCGAACGACGAGAGGATCTCGCCGCTCATCGTGTGCCCCTCGAAACGGAAACCGGCCTTCGCCGGAAGCGTGAGCGCGATGCCGCCGTTGACGGTGCGGACGTCCAGGTTCACTCCCTTCGGCAGCTCGGCGAACGCCGCGTGGATCCCCCCATTCACGGTGTTCAGCTTCGCCTCCCGCCGCGCGCCCGCGACGTCGATCTTCCCGTTGACGGTCGAGAGGTCCAGGGGCGCGGCCAGGTTGGAGACGTCCACGGCGCCGTTCACGGTGGACACGCTCAGCGACAGGCCCGGAGGCGCCGTGATGCGGTACTTCACTTCGGTCCGCCACGTATGGTCGTCGTGGTCGCTGTGAACGTTCCAGCCCCGGCCGCTCCGCCGGATGGTGACACCGGGCTCCTCGGTGTAGAGCGCGAGCTCGCCGTTCTCGTTGTCGAAGCGCACCTTGACATCCTCGAGCATCTTCTTGGCGATCGTTTCGGTGGACGCGTGGACGGTCACCTCGACGTCGGCCTTGAACGACGGGCCGGAGAGAACGTCGACGCTGCCATTGACGGTCTCGACGGTGAGAGACTTCAGGTTGCCCGACGCGACGAAGTTCTGCGTCCGGCTGGCGTGGGCGGTCAGCTCCCGCGCATCCGCGTGAAGACCGGCGGCGAGGGTCAGGAGGACCAGCGCGGCGATGAGGAGCGTCCAGACGGCGACGCGACTGGCGCGGCGCGGGGGCGCCCCCTGCGAACGAGGAGGGAGAAGGGTCGTGCTCATGCCGAGAAGACGCTCTCCGAGAAAAAAAGTATCGCCATCAGATCTCGATCCTCTTCAGCGCGAGCGCGGCCTGGCTGCGCACGTAGCCGTTCTCGCGGTCGTCTCCGGCCTTCTCCCGCAGCGTTTCGATCGTCGTCTGGTCTTTCAGCACGCTGGCCGACTTCGCGAGCCCTTCCACCGCGAGGATGCGCACGGCGGGATTCGCGTCCGTCTTCAGGGCCCGCGCGAGCGCGTCGCGAATCTCGGGCGTGGGCGGCATCTGCGCGAGCGCCTCGGCGGCTTTCTTGCGGACGCCGGGGTTCTTGTCCGTTTCGAGCGTCTGCCGGAGCAGGCTCACGATCTCGGGCGAGACGGCCGCTCCCTCGCGCGTCGTCGCCGACACGAAGTCGAGGACCCGCCCGCGGGCGCCTTCGGTCTCCGCGGCTCCCGACATGAGCGAGACGAGGAGGTCGCCCACGCTCTTGTCCTCGGGACGCCCGATGACCGTGTAGCGCGTCGTGACATCGAACGAGACCGCGATCTTACCCGGCTCTTCCGCGGCACGGTACGTCGCATTCGCGAGGCGAGGCTTGCCCGAAAGGTCGATCGCCGCGCGCGAGGCGTCCACGGTCCGATTCGACACGAGAGCCACATTTTCTCCGCCGCGCTGGTTGGGCGTGGGAAGGGCCGCTGAACCGGCGAGCGGCACCTTTCGATCCACTCCGCGCGCCACGAGGAATCCCAGCCCGCCCGCGAGGAGGACGACGGCGGCTTTGAGGAGATTGTCCGCGGCCGGGCGAAGGCGGAACGGCAGGACGGTCCCGGCGCGCGCGGGGGCCGCCGCGGCGAGAGCCGCCGACGCCCTTGCCACGAAGGCCGCGGACGGGGCGAGATCCGCCGCGTCGTCGTCGCCCAGGCGCGCCCAGATCGCCTCCATTCCCTCGACGTCCTCCCGGCACGCCGCGCACGAGACGAGGTGGGAGGCGAGGAACGTCGTGTCCTTTTCTTCCTGGGCCGGGGAACCGGCCAGACGTGCGAGCGCGAGCTCGCGGACCTTCAGTGTGTGGCGGCAATCCATGGCGAGTCTCCTCCGGAAAAATGGGCCTTGAGCGTTTCCATGGCCCGGAAAATCCGCGTCTTGACCGCCCCCTCGCTGATGTTCAGCGTCCGGGCGATGTCGGCGTAGGGCATCCCGTGGTAGCGGGCGAGGACGAGGGCCTCGCGCTGCTCGTCGGAGAGTTTCGAGAGGGCGTGCCGCACGGTCTGGCGGCGCTGGCGATCGACGATCCGCTCGTCGGCCGGGATTCCCGGCCCGGCCACCTCGGCTACCGCGTCGAGCGCCACGCTCTTTCGCCGTACGGAACGGCGAAGGCGGTCGCGGCAGCCGTTCGTCGCGATCGCGAACAGCCACGAGCGCACGGGCGCGCGCCCGTCGTACTGGTCGGCACGCGCCATGAGCTTCAGGAAGACGTCCTGCGTGACCTCCTCGGCCTCGGAGGCATTGCCGAGAAGGCGCCCCGTGAACTTCAGGAGAGGCCCCGAATAGCGCTGGAAAAGGCGGGCCGCGCCCGCGGTCTCACCGCGGCGAACCTGCTCCATCGACGCGAGATCCGCTTCCTCGTCCGGGTCTTTGGCCGAAGCTTCCACGCACTCCTCCAAGGCCGGAACGGCAGCGCCCACGGCAATATGACGACGCACCTGCCGGAAGGTTACGGTGCGGGAGCCCGTCGGATGGAGAGCTTTCCCTTGTCCGTGGACAGCGTGACGTGGGGGCCGCCGCCGTTCACGGTCGCCGAAGAACGAAATCCCGATCGGCGGGACGAGCGAATCGGGCCTGTTCCCTCGAAGTCGGAGACGATCTCGCCCCGGCGGCCCGCGTCGGCGCTCAAGTCGAACGCCGCTCCGGCCGGGAACGTCAGGGTCACGTCGCCCTTGTACGTGTCGGCGCGCACCTCTCCCGACAGGCGCGCGAACCCCGCCCGCACCTCGCCCTTGTAGGTCTTCAGGTCGAGAGGGCCGGTGAGGCCGACGAGCGCGGCGCTCCCCTTGTACGTGTCGTGGGTGAGGCGCCCCGCGTAGTCCTTCACGTCCGTGTCGGACTTGTAGTCGTGGATCCTGAGCGCGGCCGCGCGCGGCAGGCTGACCTTGTAGTGGACGAACGGGCGGCTCGTGCAGGCCGTGAAGAAATGCCAGCTGACCTCGAGCCCGTCGTAGTCGGATTCGATCCGAACGCCCCCTCCGTGGGGCTCGATGACGACCCGCGTCGCCGCCACCCATTCCTTCTGGTCCCGTTCCGACCCGCAGCTCTCGTCCGGCACGATCCGCGCCTCGACGGCGACTTCCGCGCGGTCCCAGGGGACGACGCGGATGCTGCCCTTGTAGGTGTCGATCGTGACTTTGCCATCGGCGGCCAGGGGGAGCGTCTTCGAGACCGTGCGGTCGGCGGCGGCCGGAGATGCCGCCAGGAGGAGGGTCAGGAATCCCTGAAGGAAGCGTTTCATAGGGAACCTCTGTACGGTAAGACGCTTCCGGCGGAAAATAGTTCTCCCCATTCGGGGCGAGAATGCGGTAACGCGATGCAACACCCGAGAATCATCCAGGGTGGAATGGGGGTCGGCGTCTCCGGCTGGAGGCTGGCCCGCGCCGTCTCGTCACTGGGCCAGCTCGGCGTCGCCGCGGGAACGGCGCTCGACGTCGTCCTCGCCCGGCGCCTGCAGGACGGCGACCCCGGAGGCGACGTCCGACGGGCGCTCTCCCGCTTCCCGTTCCCCCGCGCCGCCGAGCGGATCCTCGAACGCTACTTCGTGGACGGCGGGAAGGCCGCGGACCGGCCGTATCGCGCCATGCCGATGCACTCCAGGGCGAGCCCGCGCGAGGTCCTGGAGCTGTGCGTCGCCGGCACCTTCGCCGAGGTATTCCTCGCCCGGGAAGGCCACGCCGGCCCCGTCGGGATCAACTTCCTGGAGAAGATCCAGCTCCCGGTCCTTCCGTCCCTCTACGGCGCGATGCTGGCCGGCGTCGACTACGTCCTGATGGGCGCCGGAATCCCGCTGAAGGTGCCGCTTGCCCTCGACCTCTTCGTGAACCACGAGGCAGCAACCTACCCGCTGAACGTCGCGGGCTCGCGGGAAGGCGACGACAACCTGCTGCGCTTCGACCCGCTCGAGCTCCGGGAAGACGACGCGGAGCTCCCCCCGCTGAAGCGCCCCTTCTTCCTTCCGATCATCTCGTCGTACACGCTCGCGCTGACGCTCGTCAGAAAGGCGAACGGGCGCGTGGACGGCTTCGTCGTGGAGGGCCCGACGGCGGGAGGCCACAATGCGCCTCCTCGCGGCCGCCTCCAGCTCTCCGCCTCAGGCGAACCGGTCTACGGGGAGCGGGACGCCGTCGATCTCGCGAAGCTCCGCGAACTGGGGCTCCCGTTCTGGCTCGCGGGCGGACATGGCTCGGCGGAGGGTCTTTCCGAGGCGCTCGCGGCGGGCGCCGCGGGGATCCAGGTCGGGACGGCGTTCGCCTTCTGTGACGAGTCGGGCCTCGACCCACGATACAAGGAGAGTGTCCTGCGGATGGCTCTCGCCGGCACCGCGAGTGTTTTCACTCATTCGGTCGCCTCACCGACCGGTTTCCCGTTCAAGGTCGCGCAGGTGGAAGGCACGCTGTCGCAAGAAGAGGATTACCTCGCGCGGACCCGCGTCTGCGACCTCGGTTACCTGCGCGAGGCCTACCGGCGGGATGATGCGACGATCGGCTATCGCTGCCCGGCCGAGCCCGCCGCGACCTGGGCGGCGAAGGGAGGCGCCACCTCCGACATGGAGGGGCGGCGGTGCCTCTGCAACGCGCTCCTCGCGAACATCGGCCACGCCCAGGTCCGGGGCGACCTCCTCCGCGAAAAGCCGCTGCTGACCTCGGGCGACGACCTCACGGAGATCGGCCGCTTCCTGCCGCAGGGAGCGTCCTCATACACGGCGAAGGACGTCGTGACGAAGCTGTTGGGCTTCAGCGCCTGACGCCGAGCAGCATCCCGTCGGGAGTCGGCAGGCAGACCGTGTCGAAATGTGCGCGCGCTTCCTCGTGGAAGCGGCGCATCGCGGCCGCCTCGGGCGAGTCCTCCAGCAGGCGCCCGAAGAGAAACGCGTTGTCGCCCACGAGGAGCCCGCCTCGCCTCGTGTTCTCGGCGGCCCAGCGGCCGTAGCGGTCGTAGTTGCCCTTGTCGGCGTCGATGAAGACCGCGTCGAAGGGACCGAAGCGGACGAGGCGCGGAAGCACCTCGAGGCCCGGGCCCTCGTGCACCGTGATCGTTTCCGAAAGAGAAGCCGCCGCGATGTTCTCGCGCGCGACGCGCGCGTGCTTCGGGTCGAACTCGACCGTATGGACATGTCCGTCCGAAGGAAGCGCCCGCGCCGCCCGGATCGCCGAGTAGCCGGCGAGCGTGCCCACCTCGACGACCTTCCGCGCGCCGGCGACCTTCAGGAGCAGCTCCAGCGCCTTCCCTTCGGAGGGCCCGAGCTGGATGGCGGGCATGCCGTACCTGGCCGGCGCGTCGAAGGCGCGGGCGAGCGCGGCGTCGTGCGGCGCGTGGACAGCCGCGAGCCAGTCGAGGATCTCCCGCGTCGCATAGCTCAGGCCCGCGCGGGAGTCGACATCCGCCACCGGCGTCACCTGACGGCGGGCTCGAGGAGCGAAAGCGTGCCCGCGTCTCCGTCCAGCTCGGCCATGACGCCAAGCGGGAGTGTCGCCTTGTCGGCGACGTGGCCGAACACGAGATTCGCGACGACGGGGATGCCAAGCTTTCCGAGGCGGTCTTTGCAGACCTCCTGCCACGTCCACGTGCCGAGACCGGAGAAGCTGGGCATGTAATCCCTCGGACCGCAGTCGTGGAACTTCCCGAGCGCCACGCCCGCGAGGCCCGAGAGCTTTCCGGTCAGGAGGAACTGCGTGAGCCAGCGGTCGATGCGGTACGGCTCCTCGCCCACCTCTTCGAGGAAGAGGATGCGTCCCTTGAGCTCGGGCTCGAACGGCGTCCCGACGAGCGTGGAGAAAACGCTGATGTTGCCGCCCACGAGGCGGCCCTTCGCCACCCCCGGGGCCAGCCTGTAGATGCGGTTCTCGACGTCGATGTGGCCCTCGGACGCCTTGAACGGCGGCGGCTCGGCAATTCGCCCGGCAGCCTCCGCACGGGTGAGCACCTTCTTGAACGCCGCAAGCGTGTAATCGCTCTGCATCTCGCCGCCGACCGGACCGTGAAACGTCACGAGTCCCGTGAGGCGGTGGATCGCGTTCAGGAGGGCGGTGATGTCGCTGTAGCCCGTGAAGACCTTCGGGTTCTTCCGGATCGTCTCGTAGTCGAGAAGCGGAAGAATGCGCGAGGCGCCGTAGCCGCCGCGCAGGCAGAAGATCGCGTCGACGGACGAATCGGCGAACGCGGCGTTGACGTCTTGGGCGCGGTGCGCGTCGGTTCCCGCGAGATAGTTCGTCACGTCCCTCACGTGCGGAAAGAGCTTCGCCCTGAACCCCATCGACTCGACGACCTCGACCGCGACGTCGTTCCTCTCGGGATTCCACGAGGGCGACGACGGCGCCACGAGCGCCACCGTCATGCCGGGGCGGAGCGCTTTCGGGAACATCGGGTCGGGCGGCTTCTCGGCATAGCGGGCGAGCGCCGCCTGAGCGGGCAGCGGAAAGCCGGCGATGAGCGAGGCGAAGGAGACCTCCTCGAGGAACGCGCGTCGACTCTTCAGCATGGTCGGGATTCTAGGTCGGCACGGTCCCCGGACGTCCCCGGACCAGCAGGCGGACCGCCGACAGGATGAGAAGCGCGGCCCCGAAGGTCCCGACGATGGCCGCTCCGGTGGGCAGGTCGAGCTGGAACGAGAACCACACCCCGAGCGCCGACACGACAGCTCCCATCGTCCAGCCGATCGCGAGTCTCGGCCCGAGCCTCTCGGCAAAGAGCATCGCGGTTACCGAGGGCACGATGAGGAAGCAGAAAACGAGGAGCACGCCGGCAATGGCGACCGACGACGTCACGACGAATCCGAAGGACATGTAGAAGAGGAAGTCCCACCACCGAATGTTCAGACCCTGCCGTTCCGCTTCCGGTTCGTTCATCGAGATCAGGAGGAATTGCCTCCGGAAAATGTAGTGAAACAACCCCACCAGAGAATAGAGAAGCGCGGTCTTCGCCAGCTCCTTCCATGTCACCGAGAGGATGTTGCCGACGAGCATTTCCTTCAGGTGCTCCGTCTCCTGTGTCGCTTTCGACATCACGAGGATGGCGACCGCCGCCGATACCGCGTAGACGATGCCGATGATCGCCTCCTGCGGGATGCGAGTCTTGCGGTGAACGCGCGACATCGCGAAGATCGCGGCTCCCAGGAACGTGAAGCCGAGGGAGAAGACGTAGGCAGCGGTGCCGTGCAGATCGTATCCGGCGAGATACGCGACCGTCGTGCCTAGAGCCGCGATTTGCGCGAGCGAGAGGTCCACGAAGATGACGCCCCGTTCGACCACGTGAACGCCGAGATAGGCGTGGATTCCCGTGAGGATGAGGCTCGCGACGAAAGCGGGAAGCAGGATCTGAAGGATCGTCATCCGTCTATCTCTTTGTCTTGTTGGCCGCGACGAAGGCGTCGATGTTGTGATCGAAGAGCGAGAAGTAATCCTTGACCTCCGGGATCCCGCCGACCGACGGATAGAACGTGACCACCACGGCGCCCGTCTTCTCTCCGACGTATTTCGGCGTCTTGCTGTCGAAGTAGGGTTCGATGAGGATCACCGGGATCTTCTGCGCTTGGATCAGGTTGATGATCTCGAGAGTGTGAGAAGGCGAGGGCGGAATGCCGGGCTTCGGCTCGATGTGGCCGGCGATTGCGAGCTTGAAGTACTTGGCGAAGTTCGGCCAGGAGTCATGGAAGGTCACGACCTTCGTCCCTGAGTAGGGGCCCATCTTCGTGTTCCATTCCTTCTCTTTCTGGGTCAGACGCGCTTCGAAAGCGGCAAGGTTCGTCTCGAAGACGGCCTTCCCGGAGGGATCGAGCTCCGACAGCTTCTGGGCGATGGCTCGGGCGATCACGCGGCCGTTTTCCGGATCGGTCCAGTAATGCGGGTTTCCGTATGGATGCACGTCGCCCATCGCGCGGGTGACCTGCTGCGTCGGCCGCTGGAGGATGTCGCAGCCGATCGAAGCATCCAGGTATCCGGCGCTGCCGGGATGAATCTTGTCGTTGCGGCTCTGGTCGATCAGAGGCGGCAGGTAGCCGATCTCGAGCTCGAGACCGGCGACGATCAGGACGTCGGCGCGAGAGAGCTTCAGGATGAACGAGGGCTTGGCGTCCACGAAATGCGGGTCCTGATATCCCTTCGCCAGCGCAAACGTCTCCACCCGGTCGCCGCCGATCGCTTCCGCGATCGAGGCGAAGTCCTGGAGGGACGTGACGATGTGGACCTTCGCCAGGAGAGGCGAGGTGATGGAGAGAATCAGGGCAGCAAGGAGAGTCTTGATCTTTATCATCGAAATTCTCTCAGAACGGATGCGCGCCGTGCGCACCGATCGCGAATTGCAGCTGGAGAAGGAGCTCGTTGGCCGTGTAGATATCCGGAGCGCCCGGATGGCCTTCGTAGCGGCGGCGCCGGAGCTCTCCGCGAACCTGGGAGAATTCGCTCGGCCAAAAAGTCAGGGTGGCGGCGACGCCGGTGTCGCGCTTGGCGGAGTCGTCCGCATGGTCGGATGACTCGAGGCGCGCTCCGGTAAACCAGCGCTTGGCGAGCTGGTACTCGCCCGAGACGAACCACCCTCGCGCGGTTTGGCGGCCGTCGGGCTGGTCGCGCCGGCTCCGAAAAAGCTCCCCCCTCAGAGAGGCGGATCGGTAGTTGCCGTGCGCGAGCGGCTTCCAGCGAAAGGTCGCGTCGATCGCCTCGAGGCGCGTCACCGCGTCCGGGGCCGTTCCGTTCGGGCCCTGCCCGTAGGAGAAACCGAGGTCGAGGTTCGAGGAATCGCTCAGGTCCCGAAAGATGCGGTAGTGCCCGTTGTAGGCGAGGTCGCTTCGCTTCTGGGCGACGAACAATCCGGCCGAGTCCCCGCGGAACACCTGCGCGGTGATCTCCGAGAAGGTATCTCCGGGCAAGGGCACGAGCTTGGCGAGTGACACGCCGGTTCCGATCCAGCCCTCCTCGCCTCCCAGGAGGTTCACGATCGGCAGAGGTGCGTCGGGCCACGGGAGTACGTGCAGGTGAAGGGTGTTGATCTTGCCGAACGACACGCGCATCCGGCCGACCTTCGCGAGCAGGCCCGCGGGCAGAGAGGTGAGGGTCAGGAAGCCCTCTTCCACCTCGACGCCTTCCTCACCGAAGGAGAGGAAGAAATCGGCTCGCCCGTAGGGGTCGACGATCGCCTGGATGCCGACTTCCGATTCCCGCAAGTTTGCGCTGGGCAGGTTCTCCACCTGGTTCTGGCCGGCGACGGCGAGGAAGTTCCCGATCACCGAGATGCTGGGGTTGAAGTAGTTTGTCGCCTGGCCGCCGCCGCTTCCCGCCTGCGGTGGTGGACTGTCGGGCGGAGGCGTCGCGGGGGAAGCGTCGATCTGCGCGGCGGCCGGATGCGTCGCGAGCAGGAAAAGAGCGAGAAGAACCGGGATCTCCCGTGCCGATGACCGAATGCTCATGCTCTCTAGCCTCCCGAAGGGTGCGACCTGGGGAGGCGGATCGCCTCCCGACCGTGGACGACGTGAAGAGACGTCTTCCTAGGTCAGGAAAGGGGGAGAGCGGCCGGGGAGCTCTGGAAGCGCGGGAGCCGGTGCCCTCCACGCACACCGCGTCTCGTCGGCGGTTCCCACGATCGGCGGAACGAGGAGGAAGGCCGCGAGAGCCGGAGGGGTCAGGTTCGAGACGGCGCACGACGCGCAGGCGTGCTCCTTCTGCGGAACGAACGGAGCGTGCACGGGATGATCCGGAGGGAAGAGGAACGTCCCGTGGGAGAGCGCCTCGAAGCCATCGACGTGGCCGAACGCGCCGCCCAGCGCCAGCGGCGCGAGCAGGGCGAGTACGGCGGCGCGGACGAGACCAGCTCTCACGATGCGGAAGTCTACGCTTCCGGCTTTTTCGAGCCTATTTCACGGACGTCATCGCGAGATAGCTTCCGTCCCCCGTGCCCTGCCCCGGCACGGCTCCGTCGTTCACGACGCCGTAGACAAGGAAGGGCTGGAAGTTCCCCGCGGGGGCTCGTACGCGCACGTATCCGTTTCGGATTCCAAACGCCGAGAGAGCCGCGTTCACCTGCTGCCAGTCGCCCCGAAGCTGAAGCGGAACGATCGAGGTACCTCTCAGGAGTCCCGAATCGCCATCGAAGTAGTCGAGAGACATCGGGCTCGGAGGAGGAATCTCGTCCGACGGGAAGGCGGTCGGGGGCTCGACGACGGAAAGCGCGAGGTTGGAGCGCGCGAGTCCGTCCTGTTTGAGTCCGTAAACCCAGGCCTCCGTCACGGGCGCCTCCGAGCGGGCGATCGCGGCATACGCCACGCCGAACGTCCCGCCTACGGGCGTGGACGAGAACGTGCGGGCGCTCGCGTAGAACTCCCGTGCACTTCCATTCGAAGAAATCTGAAGCGCCGTGGCCGAAGCCGCTGAGCCGAGGTAGGAGAGTACGTCCGGTATGAAGCGTTGCTCCCGCGGCTGGAGAATGGCGTCCTTGTCCGTCGAAAACCCCTGGAAGGAGAGTCGAATCGCGGTGGCGCCCGCGTTCGTCAGGACGAGCTCGGTCGTGAACGCGCTCGTGTGCACCGCCACCGGCAGCGTGAGCGCGTCCGTCGTGCGGCCTACCGGCATCGGTGCCACGAATGCGCCGTCTCCCGTCACGTTGTCGTTCACGACAGCGTACGCGTAGAAGGCCTCCGTCCCCGAGATGCGCTCGACGGTCGCCCAGCCGTTCGTGTCGCCGGCCGACGCGAGGACATGGTCGAACTGCATCCACTGCCCCGCCGCGAGCGCGACGTCCGGAAGAATCACGCTCCGGCCGTCGCCCGCGGCGCCATTGAAGACGGTCACTCGCAGCGTCACGGGGGCGCCCGTCGCGGGGTCGCCCGCGTGGAGGAGCGCGAGGTTGCTCCGGAACGCGGAATCTTCGCGCAGGCCGTAGAGCGCGGCGGGCGCTTCGAGCGTCTCGTTCTGCGAGAGCGCCGGGTACGCGAGGCCCGCGCGGCCTTCGGGCAGGACCGCGAGCGTGCGCACGGACGCGAACGCCGCGTCGCCGGACGACAGCCCGGAGTACGCGAAGCGCACCGTCCCCCCCTGGGGGCCGGACGGAATGGGCAGCCCGTTCTGCCGCAGCCACAGAATCGCATCGGCGAAAACGAGCTGCCGGCCCACGGGGACCGCCGTCGTGAACGTGCCGCTGCCTTCGGACCTGAGAGCGCTCGCCGCCGTGAACGTCACGTCCACGGACGCATCCGTCGTCCCCCGGTTTCCGAGCGTGAGCTCCGAGAAGAAGTTCGCGCCGTTCTCTCCGCCGACCCTCACGACGACCGGCACGGTCAGGATCGACAGCGGGCCATCCGCGTCCACGAGCCGATAGAGCGTGCCGGTGGTGCCGTCCACGGCGTAAACCTCCCCGGATTCGTCCTCGCCGAAGCTCGTGAAGGCGAAGCCGGGCTTGAGGAGCTCCTGAGTCTCCCAGACGAACCCGTTCCTGCGGAGCCCCCACACGCGTCCGCTGCAGAAGTCCGCATAGAAGTAGATCCCGGAAAGCCGAGCGAAGTCGCGCCCGCGGTAGACGAAGCCGCCCGTGATCGAGCAGTTGCCGTCGACGTGCCCGTACTCGGCGACGGGCTGCGTCATGCCCATGCCCACGAAGCTACAGCCCGAGGGCGGGTTGAAGCAGTGGTTTCCCTCCGTCAGGCGCCAGCCGTAGTTCGCTCCCCCGGTGGCGGCCGCGGGCTGGAAGTCGACCTCTTCCCAGGCGTTCTGCCCCACGTCGCCGATCCAGAGATCCCCCGTCTTGCGATCGAACGAGAAGCGCCATGGGTTGCGGAGGCCGTATGCCCAGATCTCGGGACGCGCCGTCGAAGAGCCTGCGAAGGGGTTGTCCGGCGGGATGCCGTACGGCGAGGCCGAACCCCGCACGTCCATTCTAAGAATCTTTCCAAGAAGACTCCCTAGATTCTGACCGTTGTTCAAGGGGTCGCCGCCGCTCCCCCCGTCGCCCATCCCGACGTAGAGGTAGCCGTCCGGGCCGAACGCGAGCTGGCCGCCGTTGTGATTCGCGAACGGCTGCGGGATCCCGAGGAGCTTCTGCTCGGAGGACGCGACCGCGACGTTCGGATCGTCGGACACGCGGAAGCGCGAGATCGCCGTATCGCCGTTCACGTCCGTGTAGTCGGCCCAGAATTGGCCGCTCGGGCCGGGCCCCGGCGGGAAGACGATCGAGAGAAGCCCGCGCTCGACACAGCAGCTCACGCGGTCCCTGATGTCGAGGAACGGCGCCGGCAGGACTGCCCCGTCCTTCACGATCCTCACGAGGCCCCGCTGCTCGACGACGAAAAGGCGGCCCGTGCCGTCGTGCGCGGACGTCACCTGCGTCGGGTTCGAGAAGCCGGTCGCGACGCGGTTCAGGGCGATCCGCGGCCACGGGGCGGCAGCGAAAGCCGCGCACGAGAAGACGAGCGTGAGGGCGGCCACGAGGAGCCGGATCGACCTTCGGGACATGGGACCTCCGGAGGGCCCCGGGATCAGTGGGCCTTCCTCTCCTCGTAGTGTCTCAGGGCCACGCCCTCCTCGTCGTAAACCTCGAAGATCGGAAGGAGCTGGGCGAGGTGCAGGCTCTTGCGCACCCGCTCGTGCAGGTTCAGGAGCTTCAGGTTCGCCTTGAACTGGTCGCAGATCCTGTGGCTGGCCACGAGCTCGCCCGTCCCCGCGCTGTCGATCGAAGTCACCCCGGAAAGGTTGAGCAGGATCTTCTTCCAGCCCTCCGCGAGGAGCTCGTTCACGACGCCGCGGAGGATTTCGTCGCCGAGGCCCGCGAGGAGCTGCCCCGAGAGATCGACGATCACGACGTCTTTCACCTTGCGAACTTCCACGTGCATCGGGCGGATCGTACCGCGAACGCGGGAGTATGAACGCGCCCGGCGGCGTCAGCGCGTGCCCTCCGGGATGGTGACAGCGCACGAGCGCCAGGGAAAAGAGCGGGCCCTCGTGAAGGAGAGTGCGACGGAGGAAGGACATCGGCCGCCGCACACGATAGCTGAGGCAGAATCGACACGCATGACGAAATCGACCCTGCACCAGGGCCTCGAGGCCCTGCGAGCCGACTGCGCGCACGCGCCCGCCGCGGTCCGTGCCGTCACCCGCCTCGCCGCGGAGTTCGGCACCCCGCTCTACGTCTACGACAAGGCGGCCATCACGGGCCGGTTCCGGACGTTCCACGCCGCCTTCGCGGCGCGCTTCCCGAAGCTGCGCGTCCACTACGCCCTGAAGGCGAACACGAACGGCGCGCTCGTGGCGCTCCTTCGCGCCGAGGGAGCCGCCGCCGAGGTCGTCTCGCTGGGCGAGATCCTCGCGGCGCTCCGGGCCGGGTTCAAAGGCGGCGAGATCCTCTTCACGAGCTCCTCGAAGGCGCCCGAGGAGATCGCGAAGGCCGTCGAGATCGGCGCCGTCGTGAACGTGGACTCGGGCGACGAGCTGGAGCAGGTCGCCGCGCTCGCGGCGGCCGCGGGCAAGAAGGCGCGGATCTCGTTCCGCATCAACCCGGGCGTCGATCCGCACACCCTTCACGACATCAACACGGGCATCGCCGAGTCGAAGTTCGGTCTCCACCTCGAAGAGGGTCTGGCGCGTGGGGCATACGCACGCGCGAAAGAGCTTCGCCCGGTCGAGATCACGGGCGTGCATTGCCACATCGGCTCCCAGGTCACCGAGACCGCAGGCTACGTCGCGACGGCGCGGAAGATGCTCGCCTTCGTGCGCGAGCTGAAGGACGGTCTCGGTATCCGCCTCTCCTTCGTGGACCTCGGCGGCGGACTCGGCGTGCCGTACCACGACGGCGAGGAGGGCCTCGCTCCCCAGGCGCTGGCCGCCGCGCTCGAGCCGCTCTGGACGGACTTCACGGCCGGCCTTGGATACGAGCCCGAGCTGTGGATGGAGCCCGGCCGCTTCTTCGTGGCGCAGGCGGGCTTCCTCGTGACGCGCGTGAACTCGGTCAAGGAGACCCCGCTCAAGGTTTTCGTCAACGTGAACGCGGGCTCGAACACGCTCCTTCGCCCCGCGATGTACGCGGCGCACCACCGGGCGCGCGTCGTGGGCCGCACAGGAGCGCCCGAGACCCTCGACGTCGCGGGCGATGTCTGCGAGACGGGGGACATCCTCGCCGCCGAGCGGCGGCTCCCCAGGCCCGAGGCGGGCGACTACGTCGTCTTCCTCGACGCGGGGGCTTACGGCTTCTCGATGGCGTCGACGTACAACGCCCGGCCGCTTCCAGCCGAGGTCCTCGTGGACGGCGACACGGCCACGCTCATCCGCCGCCGCGGCTCGTTCGACGATCTGTTCCGCGACGAGCCGCGGCCCTCGCCCGCGGCGCGGACGCGGAGAGCGAGCGGCGGATCGAGGCGAGCGGCGCCGCGTCGTCGTAAAC
>JBGQDL010000019.1:0-37218 GCA_041495865.1 Thermoanaerobaculia bacterium
ACTTGGAGTCATGGTGTATCGATCGTAGACCGGGTTCGCGTTTCTCGCTGGGCCGGAACGAACCGCACGCGGCGGGGGTCGACTTCGATTCGGCCGCCCGCGAATTCCTCGCCGAAGGTGGCGTCGCCCCTCAGGATGCGGGTCAGTACCTTCGCAACCTGCGCCTTGCCCGGAACGCGGCCGCCCGCGCCTGCGGCCCGGACGAGCGCGCGGCCGGCCTCTTCGCGTGAGAGCCGCGCGAAAAATGCGCGGGGCCAAATACCATTCGAAGAAATCTTTTGTTCGGCCATGGCTTTGTCGAGCCGCCTGTCGAGCGCGTCCAGCCTCTGGCCCCATTCCCCGCCAGCGCGAGCCAGCCGCTCTGACGTTCCCGGAAACTTCCGCTCCATCTCCGGCAGCACGCGGCGCCGGATCCGGTTGCGCGCGAGCCCTTCGTTCTCGTTCGTCTCGTCTTCCTGGAAAGCCACGCCCCGCACCGCAAGGAAGTCCCGGAGCTCGGCGCGCGAAAAGGGGAGCAGCGGCCGGACGACGCCGTCCGCCCGGCGCGGGCGAATGCCTCCGCGGGCGCGGCCGAGCTTTCGTTCGAGGTGGAGAAGGACGGTCTCGGCCTGATCGTCGCGCGTGTGGCCGGTGAGGACCAGCGCCCCGCCCAGCTCGCGCGCGAGCGCCAGGAGCGCCGCGTACCGCAGGCGGCGGGCGGCGGCCTCGAGGCTCTCGCCCTTCCTTCGGGAAGACGGCACGTCCACGGGACGCAGCTCGAAGGGCAGCGAGAGGTCGGCGGCGAGGCGCGCGCAGAAGCGCGCGTCCTCGTCGCCCGCCTCGCCCCTCAGGCCGTGCGCGACGTGCGCGGAGACGATCGCGACGCCGCGCGGCCGGGCCCATGCCTCGGCGAGGAGAAGAAGCGCCGTCGAGTCGCTCCCGCCCGAATGCGCCACGACGAGCGTCGCCACGCCCCCGAACAGCCCCGCCTCCTCGACGTGGCGGGAGAACCGTTCGGGCAGAGGAAGGGCCTTCACCGGACGAACGTTAGCGCGATTCGCTCCGTGCGCGCCGGCCGGTCTGACGCGCGCGCTCGCTGCGCTATCATTTGCGCCGCGTCCGCTCGCCGGGGCGCGCCTTTCGGGGCGGCGTAGCTCAGATGGCCAGAGCAGGGGTCTCATAAGCCCTTTGTCGGCGGTTCGATTCCGCCCGCCGCCACCATTCATGCCGAGGGAATTCCTGCATGGAGGCTCACACTTGAAGAAGATCTTCTCGACTCTCGTCGCTACGGGCGGCCTCGGACTAGCCGTGCTCCTGCTGTCCGGTGCCGCTCTCGCGAAGGGGCCGAAGGACGTTCACGGCTGGGGAAAGGTCAAATGGGGGATGACTCTGGAGCAGATCCAGAAGCTCTATCCGGAGGCCAAGCCGTACCAGCCCAAGGATGAGGCTGAGCGCAACGCGATGAAGGCCTCCGACGAGTCGGCGCTGGAGATCCCGAACATTGATTTGGTCGACACGAAGTTCGAAGTCAATTTCGTCGGGAAAGGTGCAAACAAACAGATCGCCTTCGTCGAAATCTACAGCCGTGCCGGAGTCACGGAGGGCATGTTCACGGAGCTCGAGAAACAGCTCAGGCTCAAGCACGGCGAACCCTCGAAGAACGACAAGGACGGATGGTTCGAACGCACGTGGACGCTTCCGTCGACCAAGATCGAGCTCTGGTTTCACGGCGCCCTCCCGAAAGAACCACCGGCCGTCGGCATCAGTTACTTGCCCGTCGACAAGCGCACGAAGGGCAAATCGTAACGGCCTCGAGAGGACCCCTCTCGAGCCGCGAGCCGCCGCCGCCCGCTTCCCGCGCGCGGCCTATGATTCCGTCGTGCAGCGGCGTCGGGAAGAGGGAGACGGCTCGCCCAACCTCCTGTGCGAGAGGTGCCAGGAGACCTTCGCGCGCGTGCTCATCCAGGAGTGCTCGTACTGCTCCAAGGACTTCTGCCGGAACTGCGCGGTTCGCTCGGGGAACGCGGCGTTCTGCAGCAAGGCCTGCGCGGAGGCGTGGTTCTTCACCGATGCCGACGAGGGCGGGGAAGAGTAGAAGAGGAAGGTCCAGATCCGCGCTTTTCTCGCCGTCTCCGTCCACGACCCGGCGTTCGAAAACGCGCTCGGCGGCCTGCGGGCTCGTCTTCCCGAACGCGATCTCCGATGGGTGCCCCCACAGCAGCGACATCTGACCCTGCACTTCTTCGAGGAGCTTCCCGAAGACCGCGTCGCGGACGTCAGCGGCGCCGCGTGCGCGGCCGCCGCGGGAGCGCCGCGCTTCGACCTCGAGCTGGAAGGCCTCGGCTGCTTCCCCGAGAGGGGCCCGGCGAAGGTCGTCTGGGCCGGCTGCGGCCGGGGACGCGAGGCGTTCGTCCAGCTCGCGGCCGCGCTCTCTCGCGAGCTCGCGGGCCGGGGATTCCCGGGCGAGGCGCGGTCTTTGTCGCCGCACCTGACGCTCGCGCGCTCGAAGAGCCCGCGCGGCTCGACCGCAGCGGCCGCTGCGGTGCGAGCCGTCGCCTTCGGGCCCCTCGGCCGCGTTCGGATCGAAGCGCTCCTTCTCATCCGGTCGACGCTCGGCTCGGGACCGCCGCGGCACGACGTCCTCGGAACGTTTCCGCTCGCGCTTTGACGTGGTCGGCCGGGAGGTTGCGCCGCGGGCCGCCGGGAGATAGACCTTCGCCATGGACCTTCGCGCGCATCTCCTCACGACCCTGGGCCGGGCCTACGACGGCCGTTCGTGGCACGGGCCGAACCTCAAGGGCTCACTTCGCGGTCTCGCGCCGGCCGTGGCGTTTTTCCGGCCCGACCCGGAACGCCACTCCGTCTACGACCTCGTCCTCCATGCCGCTTATTGGAAGTACGTCGTGAGGGGGCGGCTCACGGGCGAGAAGCGCGGATCGTTCGCGATCTCCGGCTCGAACTTCTTCCTCGCGCCTCCCGGGGCCTCGGCGAGGGAGATCGCCGCCGCGAAGTCCCTCCTCGAGCGCGAGCACCGCGCCATTCGCGAGGTCGTGGAGGACTTGCCCGAGGGAGCGTTCTCTGCGCGCATCGGGCGCTGGACGGCGGAGGCCATGATCTCGGGCGTGGCCGCGCACGACCTCTACCATGCGGGCCAGATCCAGCTCCTCAAGAGGCTCTCTTCGGAAAGGAGGAAGCGATGACCGACCTCGCGTATCCGATCGGAAAATTCGTCTGGGAGGGCCCGAGCTCCGCCGCCGCCCGCGAGCACCGGATCGACGAGATCGCCGCCGCCCCGGCCGCGCTCCGGAAGGCCGTGGCGGGCCTCACGGAGCAGCAGCTCGACACGCCGTACCGCCCGGGCGGCTGGACCGTGCGGCAGGTCGCGCACCATGTGCCCGACAGCCATGTGAACGCTTACGTGCGCTTCAAGCTCGCGGTCACCGAGGACTCGCCGACGATCAAGCCGTACGACGAGGCGGCGTGGGCGAAGCTCGCCCACGTGAAGGCCGTCCCCGTCGCGACGTCTCTCGCGCTCCTCGAGGCCGTCCACGAGAGGTGGGTCGTCTTCCTGCGGTCGCTTTCCGAGGCCGAATGGGCACGCACGTTCAAGCACCCTGAGCTGGGCGTCGTTCCGCTGGAGAAGAACCTCGCCCTGTACGCCTGGCACGGGCGCCACCACGTCGCCCACGTCACGTCGCTGCGCGAGCGGATGGGCTGGGCCTGAGCCCGCCGGTTTCCGCTTCTTCCGGCGGGCGGGGCAGGCGTCGCTGCTAGAGTCTCGAGGACGTGCCCGCCCCGCAGCGTTCTTCACCGTTCGAAGAGTCTTCTCTTCCCGAGTTCACCGCGAAGGCCGTCGTCACCGGCGTCGTCCTCGGACTCGTCTTCGGCGCCGCGAACGCGTATCTCGGCCTCAGGGTGGGGCTCACGGTGTCGGCCTCGATTCCCGCCGCGGTCCTCACGGTCGCGGTCTTCCGGGTGCTCGGCCGGAAGGGCACGATCCTCGAAGCGAATCTCTCGCAGACGATCGGCTCGGCCTCGACGGCGCTCGCGACCGGCACGATCTTCACGATTCCCGCGCTCTTTCTCTGGGGCGTCGCGCCGCCCTACCTCCAGGTCGTCGCGCTCTGCTTCCTCGGCGCCGTCCTCGGCCTCTCCGCCATGATCCCGCTGCGCCGCCTGCTCATCGTCGATGCGCACGCCGAGCTGCCGTATCCCGAGGGCACTGCCTGTGCGGAAGTGCTGCGCGCGACGGCGTTGGATTCGAGCGGCAGCGCGTGGATCTTCCGCGGCATGGCCGTGGGCGCTCTGGTGAAGCTCGCCATCGCTCTGCTCTTCGTCATGCCCGGCGAGGTGGGCGCGCAGATTTCCTTCCTGCCGAAGGCCGAGGTCGCCATCGAGCTCGCGCCCGCGCTCCTCGCGGTGGGCTACATCATCGGGTTCCGCGGGTCGGGCGTTCTCGTGGCGGGCTCGATCGTCTCGTCCCTCGTCCTCATCCCGCTGATCGCCTTCATCGGGCAGAGCCTCACGGCGCCTCTCGCGCCCGAGGCCGCCAAGCTCGTCTCCGCGATGTCGGCGGGAGAGATCTGGTCGCGCTACGTGCGGTACATCGGCGCAGGCGCCGTCGCGACGGCTGGCATCCTCACGGTCCTGAAGAACTTTCCCACGATGGCGGGCGCGTTCCTCGCCGTCGTGAAGGGCGTGCGCTCCTTCCGGGGCGAAGCGGCCGGTTCGCCGGCCGGCGCGGCGGCGCGCACGGACCGCGACCTGCCCGGCGGCTTCGTCTTCTCGGGGATCGCGCTCGTCGTCCTCGCGGCGGCGCTCGTGCCCGGGATCTTCGCGGGCCACATGGGCCCGCTCCCGCGCGCGGTGTGCGCCGCGGGCGTGGGCATCTTCGGCGTCCTGTTCGTCGCGGTCGCGGCGCGCATCGTCGGAATCGTGGGCGTTTCCTCGCAGCCCACGTCGGGCATCACGCTCGTCACGCTCCTCGGCATCGCGTCCCTCTTCGCAGCCGCGGGCTGGACGGACACGAACGCGCGCGCCGCCGTCCTCACCGTGGGAACGATCGTCGCGATCGCCGCGTCGAAGGCGGGCGACATCTCGCAGGACCTCAAGACCGGCTGGCTCGTGGGCGCGACGCCGGCGCGCCAGCAGCTCGGGCAGCTCATCGGCGCCGCGTTCGCGTGCTGGGGAGTCGCGGCGACGGTGCTGCTCCTCGGGAGCGCCTACACGTTCGGGACGAAGGAGATTCCCGCGCCGCAGGCCACGCTGATGAAGACCATCATCGAGGGCGTCCTTTCGGGCGAGCTGCCGTGGGGGCTCGTCCTGACGGGCGCGGGGCTTTCGTTCGCCGTCATCCTCTGCGGCATCTCGGGTCTCGCGTTCGCGATCGGCGTGTATCTGCCGCTCGCTTCCATGGCGCCCATCTTCGTGGGCGGCTGCGCGCGCGGTCTCGTCGAGAGGTCGCGTAATGACCTTCCGCCGGAAGGCCACGATGCCGGCATCCTCGCCGCGTCCGGCCTCGTCGCGGGCGAGGGTCTGGCGGGCGTTCTCGTCGCCGCCCTCGTGGCGCTCGGTGTCGCCCCGAAGGGTCGTCCGCCTCTCGTCGGGGGAGTCCCCGGCGAAGCGCTGAACGCCCTCGTGCTCCTGGCCGTCTGCGCATTTCTCGTCCGGGCCGCGCGGCGGGCGTCTCCTGGGCAATGACCCGGGGCCCGACGTCTGAAGAGGCTGATCAGCCAGTTACGTGCCGGAGTCGCGCACAACTGAAGAAATGCCGCCAAGAAAGGCACGACGTGCGCCGCCGGCCCGTGATATATCGCAGCAATAAGTGCGTCTCGTTCTCATTCTTTCAACTGGGGGTTCCCCGAAGGAGGTCTTTCCATGAGGATAGGAATGCTTCGATCCACTTTTCTGCTCGGTGTCGCGGCTCTCTTCGCCGCAGCCGGGCTCGCAGCGGACCAGACGGTCATCGTGCGGACGATGAAACCGTACGGCGCGGTCAAGGAGAAGATTGCCGCCCTCGGCGGTGCCGTGACCTACGAGTTCAAGAACGCAAACGGTCTGGCGGTGACCATTCCGGACAACAAGGTCGGCGCCTTGAACTCGACCGCCGGAGTCCTTTACACCGTGCGAGATGAGACGGTGCCCGCCCCGAAGCCCAGGCTGATCGTCGACGTCACGGGTGACGTTCAGTCGGACGTGGGCTCCGATGCCGCGCCGGCGAACTTCTTCCCCTACAACAGCGATCTGACCGATGCCCTGCCACTGCAGACGGCGGGGATTCTCGGGCAAGGAGTCGTGGTCGGAGTCATCGACACGGGCACCTCTCGCACGGCGACGGCCCTCTGCACGGGCGCCTGCGCGACGGGGACACGCGTCCTCGGCGGCGAGAGCTTCGTCCCGGGCGAGCCGGACGCCACGGCCCCCACAAACGACCCACACGGAACCTGGGTCGCCTGCATGATCGGCGCGAACCGCACGTTCGGGTTCCTCAGCTCCAGCCGGCTCGCGATCGCCGTCCGCAGCTACTGCACACCGGCGGCTTCTTCCCCCTGCTCGTTCACGGCGGCTCCGGGTGTCGACGGGATCCCGATGGTCGGCCAGGCCCCCGCAGTGCAGTTCTTTGCCCTGAAGGTCTTTCCGGCGTCGGGGGCCGGGGCGCCGACCAGCCGCATCATGGCGGCCATGGATCGGGCGATCGACTTGAAGAACTCGACCCAGCCGAACATGAAGGTCGTCAACATGAGCCTGGGCGGGCCGACGCTTTTTGCGGGCGGAGACATCGAGGATGAGCTCGCGACTTCCATGGCCGACTCGGGCATCACCCTCGCCGTCTCGGCAGGCAACGCGGGGCCGAGCGGCACGACGGTCGGAAGCCCCGGTACGGCGCACAGCATCCTGACGGTGGGCGCGGCCTCGAGCCCCGTCCATGAGCGCATCCTGCGAGACGTGCAGTTCGGGACCGGCGTCGGAGCGCTCTATCGTCCTGACAACAACCAGCAGATGGCCTACTTCAGCTCGCGTGGCCCCGATGCGGATGGCCGTATCGATCCGGAGGTCGTCGCCAACGGCTTCGCCTCCTACGCCCAGGGCGCCAACGGCTCGATCGCCCTGGTCTCCGGAACTTCCTTCTCCGCGCCGACCATCTCCGGCGTCGCGGCCCTCCTCTACAGCGCGAAGCCGTCGGCGACGCCGTCGCAGATCCGCTCCGCGATCGTCGGCTCCGCGCGTTCGACAGTCATTCCGACCGCGACCGCTGTCGATCAGGGCCACGGCTACGTCGACGCGGCTGCTGCGAGAACGCTTCTGAACACGAATCCCCGCCCGATCGCCGACTTCGGCCCCGCCAAGAAGAAGGTGACGCAGAATGTCCATGAGGGCGCCGGCATTCAGCCGATCGACAGCTCCTCGTTCACCACGTCCATTGCCGGGCTGCGGCCCGCCGAGCGCCGCGAGTTCTACTACGTCGTCAGCGAGAACACGGCCGCAGTCCGCGTGACCCTCTCCAACGTGACGCCGGCGCTCCCGGCCTCGCAGCAGAACGCCCTCTTCGGCGACGACCTCCTCTTTGCCGTCCACTCCGCCAAGACCTCGGCGATCGGCGAAGGGGACTACCTCGCCTTCGAGTTCGTCAACGGCGCGAGATCCTTCGTTTTCGACCGGCCGGAAAACGGCGTCATGCGCGTCACCGTCAACGGAGACTGGACCAACGTCGGAAAGATCGCGACCGACCTCACGATCGAGGAAGACAAAGCGCCCCTCTCCAAGAAAGACTTCAAGGGGAAGATCTCGCAGGGCGAGCTCGTCAGCAAGACAGTCGATATCCCGGCGGGAACTGCGTCGGTCACGTTCAGGCTCTCCTGGGACAACGACTGGAGCAGCTATCCGACCAACGATCTCGATCTGTTCCTCGTGTCTCCCGGCGGCGTCCTGAACACCAGCGGTGCGACGTTGAACAGCCCGGAAGTCGTCACGATCACCAACCCGCAGCCGGGCACCTGGACGATCTTCGTCGACGGATTCACGATCTTCGGCAAGGATGACAAGTACGAAATCCGCGTCGACTGATTCCTGGCTTTGCTGATTTCGAGAGGCCGCACGAGATCGGGGCCGGCCCGAAGGCCGGCCCCGATGAGATCAGGAACCGAATCGCCTCGAACGGAAATCAGGGAATTCGGGCGTGGGCCGCGCAGCTCTGGATGGCGCCCTTCTGACTGCCGGTGATGATGCCGGCGCTCTTGAGGTCGTTCCCGAGATGCGCCACGCAGCTGACGAAGCCTCCGTGGTTGCGGGCGCCGGCAGCGCAATGGCTGATCAGGTCCGAGATCGTGCAGCCGTTCGTGAAGAACGTGTTGGGCACGCCCGATTCGCAACCGTCGACGACGACGGTGGGCGAGAGATCCGAATGGGGCTCGCAGTCGACGTCGTCGGGCACTCCGTCCAGGTCGGCGTCGGGGAACCAGCCGACGTCGCGGAGCAGCGGCAGCGTCAGGTCCTGCGGCGGCGTCACCGAGTGCGTCAGATCGCCGTTGATGGCGGGTTCCATGAGCTGATTGGGGAAAGCGATCGTGTCCCAGTGCGAGATCGTGGAGCCGGGCTGCACGGGGCTGGGCGTGTAGAGGAGCGCGCGTCCCCCCGAAGGATCCGAACCCGCCCGCACCGAAACATCGAGCAGGAGCTTCGCATTGACCCCCGAGGCGAGGTTGGCTTTGAGGGTGTTCGCGTCGGCCAGGGTGATCAGCACCGACGGGATCGTGATCGTCGGGTCCGCTCCTCCAAGGCCCGCGGGCGGGCCGCCCGCGACGTTGTTCGCCACGAGCACCGCGGTCGCGCCGGCGTTCTGGGCGTTCTTGACCTTGACGGTGAATCCGCACGTCCCGCGGTCCACGAGCGCGAGGTTGCCGGCGACCGCCGCGGCGTTGGTCAGCGGCGAGCAGGCGTCGGTCGTCAGGGGTCCGGCGCCATCGGCCGCGTCGAGAGCCTGGACCACGTTGCCCGTGACGCCGCCGGCGGTCAGAGCCGGTCCGAATGCGGCCGTGCCGACGTCATAGGCGCCCGCGATTCCGGCCGGCGAGTTGACGCGCAGGAGCGGCACGCCGAAAGCGAGCACGCCCGGGACGGCCGCGGTGACGTTCGCGCCGCTCCAGACGACCTTCCGCGAGTTGATCGCGGAGGCGACGCGCTCGGCATTGGTCATCTGGTCCCAGGTCTTGCCGCTCGTGAGATCGAGGATTCTCTTCGCGAAGACGTCGGTCAAGCCGATGGGCTGTGCGCCGGTCGTGACGCTGGCGAACTGCTGGAAGTTGAGACCGTGGCCGAATTCGTGCAGGAGCACCGTCACGAGGTCGATGTTGGTTCCGTGGTTGAGGTCGAATCCGTAATACCAGTTGATGCCCGTCAGACACCCCGGCAACCCAATGTTGCTGTTGAACCGGGCCCGGATGTCGTCGGCGTTCGAACCGTTCGGGCCCGTGACGGCGTCGAAGCCGAGGCGCTTGTTGGCGAGGGCGGTTCCATAAAAGGTGTTCGCCTCGAGGCCCGGGAACGGCGGGATGCCTCCGCCGCCGCCGTCAAAAACGATCAGGATCGTTCCCGCCGAGCCGAGCACGGCGGAGGTCGCGGTGCAGGTCAGCGGGTCAAAGCTCGCCTGGATGAAGATCTCCACGTTGCTGTCGAGCGTCGCGCCCCAGACGCCGGCCGCGAACTTGAACGCCTCGAGGCGCTGCTGGCCGAGGGTCGTGCCCGGATTGCCGCCGACGGGAGCCCGTGGCGCCGGATCATTGAACCCCTCTCCGGGCCCGTCCACGTTGACGATCGTGATCGTCGCGGCGGCGGAGGCGGTCGAAGCGGGAACGAGGACGAGGCAGGCCAGCGCGAGAAGGGCGAGGGCGAGACCACTCTTCGAGTTCTTCATGGCCTACTTCTCCTCTTTCGCCGCGTCGCTCTTTTTCGGCGCCAGCGGACGCGTGAGCGCCCTGGGCGTCTCGGAGCGGGGCGTGCAGAGGAACACCGGCTTTCCGTCGGCGCCGGTGCGTACGACGACATCCATCATTCCGTCCTCGCCGAGCTCGTAGGACACGATGCCCTCAGGGCTGACCAGGACCGCCCGTGCCGCCTGAGCCCGGCGCGCAGCGCTGGGCGCGATCGCGCGGGCCAGCGCCTCTTCCTCTTCCTGCGTGGGCGCGCGCAGCTCGCCCGTGGCCGGGTCGATGAAGGCCTTAACGGCGTTCATGCCCTCGTTGTCGTCCGCCGGACATTCCTGGAGCGGGATGGAAATGACCCGCACCACCGCGCGTGGGGCGGGAGCCGCGACGGACGCGGCCGGACTCTTCGCGGGGCGTTTCGCCGGTATGGACCGGGCGTCCTCAGCCGCCATCGATGAAGTTCCGGAGACCAGAACCGCCGCGACCGCGAGTGGGCCCGCCGACCTCCAGAGGAAAGGCTTCACCAGGGATGGTTTGAGCAGCATGTGTACCTCCTGTTGCCTGAGACAGGCTCTCAGAATCTGTACCTGGAAGCGCCAGCGCGCAAGCGAAAACTGGCTCCGGAATCGACAATTGTGAATCCAGTGCTGCGATAAATCCCCTGCCTCATCCTCCTCGAAGCGCCCGGCGCAGCTTGACCGCCCGGGAGCGGGGATTGGCATGTCGCTCTTCGGGCGAGGCGCGCACGACTTCCCGCGAGACCTCCGCGTACGTGCCGTCCGCGAGGCCCGCCGCGAACGCCTTTTTCACGCGGCGGTCCTCGCCGGAGTGGAACGTCAGGATCGCCACGCGCCCGCCGGGGGCGAGGCAATGCGGCAGGTCGCGGAGGAAAGCGTCGAGCGCGGTGAGCTCGTCGTTGACGAGGATGCGGATCGCCTGAAAGGTGCGCTGAAGAGAAGATCTCTTTGCTTCGGATCCTCTCGGCTGCGGCGTGCCTTCGAATGCGGACTCAACGGCCCGGGTCACGTCCGAAGTTCTTAGAAGGGGAATAGGGACTCGGGGTCCGCCTTGCCCTTCGCCTGGAGACTCAACGACCGGGGCGGTGTCCGAATTGCTTAGAAGGGTGTGTGTCGCCGCCGCACGCCGAACCGCCGCGGCCCGATGCAGCGCCGCCGCGATTTCATGCGCATGCGGCTCGTCTCCATACCTTCTAAGAGAATCTTCGATCTCTTCGGACGTGAGCCGTGCGAGAAGGGCGCCCGCGGGGAGGCCGCGCTTGGGGTTCATGCGCAAATCCAGCGGCCCGTCGCGTTTCCACGAGAAGCCGCGCGCGGGATCGTCGAGCTGCATGGAGGAGGCGCCGAGGTCGGCGACGATGACGTCGGCGCCCGAGGGCGCCTCTTCGTGGAGGAGCTTCCTCAGCCCCGCATAGTTTCGCCTCACACACCGCACGGCCCCCGCGTCGCCGAGCGATTCCGCGAGGGCCTTCAGTCGCGCTTCGGCCTTCGGCAGCTCGATCGGGTCCACGTCCAGCGCAAGGAGCCGCCCGCCGGGCAGGATCCTCTTCAGGATCTCCGAGGCGTGGCCGCCGAAGCCGAGGGTCGCGTCCACGGCGGTGTCACCGGGTCTTGGCTCGAGCGCGTCCAGGACTTCCCCGACGAGAACCGCGACGTGGCTGCCCGCGGGCGTCCTGCCGGAGGCGAGCACCTTCACACGCTCCGCGGGGAAGCGCGCCGAATCGTGCTCCTTGTACTTTTCCGAGAACGCGCGCGGGTGCGTACCGCGGTAGCGCGGGCGCCGCCGCGGCTTCCGGGCGTCCGCCTCCACGTTCGTCACCGCGGCAGCGGGAGCGCCTTTCCAACCGCCTGCGGCAGCGTGACGCCGAGCCACTGACCCACGGTGGGCGCCAGGTCGTACGGAGTGGATGGAGCGTCGAGCGCGCCCGCCTTCACGCCCGCGCCCCAGAAGACGAGCGGCACGTGGATGTCGTACTCGTAGTGGGTGCCGTGCATCGAGCCGCGCCCCGGGTTGTACGTCGTCTGCACGCCGGACCGCGGGACGAGAATCACGTCGCCCGAGCGCCGCGGGTCGAAGTCGTTCTTCACGAACCCGTTCACGGGTGTGTCGGGCCAGGTCGGGGCCTGCGACACGAGGAGCACGTCCTCGACTTCGGCGCCCCAGACCAGCTTCACGAGACCGGGCAGGACCCGGTCCACGTCGGCGAGCGTCACGGAACGTCCCGCCGGCCCGCACGCGCCCGCGACGCTCTTCGCCGGGAACGCCGCGCGGCCATAGGTGAGATCCCATCCGTCCATGCCGTGCACGGGAGCGACGCTGAGGTCGAGGCAGAGCGTCTCGTCCACCATCCGGTTCAGCCGCTCCCTGAAGTTGTGGAGCGTTTCCTTGCCCACATCGATCCGGCCGCCCGGCGCGGCCTTGTCGATCGCCTTCGCGACCTCGGGCATGACGGGGAAGCCGTGATCCGCCGAGAGCGCGACGAGAACAGTGCCCTTCGGATAGTTCGTGTCGAACGCCTCGAGGAGGCGGCCGAGCTGAACGTCGAGGCGGCGCAGCGCGTCGAGCTCCTCCTCGGACTCGTTGCCGTAGTCGTGCGAGACGGGATCGTGGCCCGAAAAGGAGAGGCAAAGCAGATCGGGCACGTCGCCATGGCCGAGCGCCAGCGCCGGGTCGTTCAGGACGGCGAGCGCGAGATCCGCCGTGAGCTCGTCGACGAGAGGGCTTCGATAGACTCCACTGAAGTAGCCCGGCGGGTCTCCCGCGGGCAAGTTTCCGAATCGCGAGAGGTCGTGATCGAACCCAAGGCCGTGCACGGGGTATTGATAGCGCTGGACGACGGAGGCGGGCACGGGCGTCGGAAGCGGCTTCGTTCCGGGCGTCGGCCCGGGGCCGGCCCACTTCTTCCAGACGAGTCCGAAGCGCCCGGGAAGCATGGTCCCGGCTTTTGTCTCATTGAATCTCTTGACGGCGGCGCGCATGGCCAGGGGCGGGTCGTACGCCGCGGACGAAACGAAACGCCCCGTCTCCTTGTCGTACCAGTAGACCGAGTGGGCTTTCTCCCGGCCGGCCAGGAAAATGGCGGCGCGATCCTTGGCGGACAGCGAGACCACGCGCGCGCCGGGCCGCGTCTCGACGAGGCGGTCGCCGAGCGTCGGGACGCGCAGGTTGCCGGGACCCGGAATCACACGCGCCGTGCCGGCCGGAGCTTCCGGGTCGGGCTGATCCGTGCAATAGACGGTGTGGAGCGAACCGTCCCTGGCCGGTTCGAACCAGCTGTTCGTGACGATCCCCGTGACGCGCGGCGGCGCTCCCGTGCCGAGCGAAGCATGGCCGGGACCGGTCTCCGTGTTCAGGTGCTGGTAACGCGCGGCGCGCTCGACGTGGCCCTCGTCGAGGAGACGCCTCAGACCCGCCACGAACCACGGCCGGTAGCCCTCGAGGCGGGGCCACGAAAGGCCGTCCACCGAGATCACGACGGCCAGCTTCGGAGCGGGCGCGCGAGTGGGCACGGGCGCGGGGGCCGGAGCCGCGGGCGCGAGGAACGCCGGTAAGACGAGAACGAGGAGGCCCCGGCGGATCATTCTCCTATCCTGCCACGCCCGGCGTCCTGCGCGACGAGCGGCCTCGTTCGCGCGCGAAGTCCATGCGGGATCGGCGCGAACTCGCTCTGATATTCTCCCCGCGCCGTGATCAAGCTGTTCCCCCGCGAGGAGAGCTTCCTCCCGCAATTTGCGCGCGCCGCGGAGATCATCCTCGAAGCCGCGAAAGCCCTCGACCAGCTCGCCGCCGACTTCACCGACGTGGAGCTGAAGGTCGCGCGGATCAAGCACCTCGAGCACGAGGGCGACCAGGTCGCGCACCAGACGTTCGGGCTTCTGTCTCGCACGTGGATCACGCCCATCGACCGGGAGGACATCTACGCGCTCGTCAAGGCGCTGGACGACGTGCTCGACTACCTCGACGCCGCCGCCGCGCGTCTCGTCCTCTACCGGATCCCCGCGCCGACGCCGGCCCTGAAGGCGGCGACCGCCATCCTCGTGCAGTCGGCCGTGGCGATCCTCCGCGCGATCGGCCTCCTCGGCGACCTCAAGAACTCCGCCGCGATCCTGGAGATCTGCGTGGAGATCAACCGCCTCGAGAACGAGGCCGACAGCCTGAATCGCATTTCCATCGGGAAGCTCTTCGAGACGGAGAAGGATCCCATCGTCCTTTTGAAGTGGAAGGAAATCTACGAGGTTCTCGAAGCGGCCACGGATTGCTGCGAGGACGTCGCGAACGTCTTCGAGCAGATCGTGCTGAAGTCGTCCTGAGCCTCGCGCGGCGCCGATGAGCTTCGTTCTCTTCGTCGTGTTCCTTGCGCTCGCCTTCGATTTCATCAACGGCTTTCACGACGCGGCAAACTCCATCGCGACGGTCGTCGGAACGCGCGTTCTCACGCCGAAGAAGGCGGTCGCGTGGGCCGCCTTCTTCAATTTCGTGGCCGCTTTCTCCCTCGAGACGCGCGTCGCCAAGACGATCGGCAAGGACATCGTGAACCCCGCCGTCGTGGACCCCGTTCTCATCTTCGCGGCTCTCGCGGGCGCCATCGCGTGGAACCTCGCGACCTGGTGGTGGGGGCTACCGTCCTCCTCCTCGCACGCGCTCATCGGGGGCTTCGCGGGCGCGGCCGTCATGAAGGCGGGGCCCGGAGTCCTCGTGCCGAAGGGGATCGGGAAGACCGTCGTCTTCATCGTCCTGTCGCCGGTCCTCGGATTCGTCCTCGGCTTCGTCTTCTTCCTGGCCGTCGCATGGGCGTTTCGGCGGGCGCGGCCCGAGCCCCTCGATCGCGGTTTTCGCAAGGTCCAGCTCGTCTCGGCGGCGGCGTTCTCGTTCGGCCACGGGATGAACGACGCCCAGAAGACGATGGGCATCATCGCGGCGCTTCTCTTCTCGACGGGCTATCTGAAGACGATGGACATCCCGTTCTGGATCGTCCTCATCTGCCATGCGGCGATCGGCCTCGGGACGCTCACGGGGGGGTGGCGCATCGTGCGGACGATGGGGATGCGCATCACGACGCTGAAGCCGATCGGGGGCTCGTGCGCCGAGTTCGCGGGGGCGGCGACGCTCATCGGCGCGTCGCTCGGAGGCATTCCGGTGTCGACGACGCACACGATCACGGGCGCGATCATGGGCATGGGCTCGGTCCGGCGCTTCTCGGCCGTGCGCTGGGGCGTCGCCCGGACCATCGTGATCGCGTGGATCCTCACGATCCCGGCGTCTGCCGCGGTGTCGGCGGCCGTGTGGCTTGGCCTGGCGGCTTTCCGCCACTGAAGCTCAGCCCTTCGGCCTCCACCGCAGGAACTTTCCCAGGGTCGCGTTGAGCTTGCTCTCCCGGGGAAGGAAGCTCAGCGGCGGCGTGCCGCGTATGCCCACTTCCCTCCTGAGGGCGATGAGGGGTGTGCTCCTCGGAAGCTCGGTCAAGCCGCGGTCGAGGGCCTGGACCGCCTTCAGGCGGTGGCGGCCCGCCTGCCAGACGCGCGTGAGGTTGACGTAGTGCTCGGCCCGGGCGGGCTCTTTCTGGATCGCGATCTCGCAGAAGCTCGCGGCCTCGGCCGCGCGCGTCGGAGAGGTGCGCGCGAGACAGAGCCCGTAATAGGAGAGCATGAGAGCTGGCGCGCGCCGGCGCACGTCCTGCTCGTCCTTCCCCTCGGCCTCGCGCACGGCCTCGCTCTTCACGTCGAGCTCGAACGAAGAGATGCGGTAGGCCTCCGCGAGGAGGATCAGGCCGCGCTCGAAGCGCTCCCCCCTGGCCGCCTCCACGCCGAGTCGCGTCAGCTCCACCGGGTCCTTCGTGCCTGCCGCGGCGAGAATATGGGTGGAGCTCAGATTGCGTTCGCGCACTCTTCAGGAGTCTCGACCCGCAGGCTGAGCGCGTCAAGCCGGAAGCGGCCGGCTGTCGGATATCGTCCGGGTGTGCGAACGCTCCATCTCGCGAAAGGCCGCGACGCGGCCACGCGCCGGCGACACCCATGGCTCTTCTCGGGCGCCGTCGCGCGGCAGGAAGGCGCCTCGCCCGACGGTGTCGTCGAGGCGCGAGACGCCTCGGGCGCGTTTCTCGCGCGGGGCTTCGCGTCCCCCGCCGCGCCGATCGTGGCGCGTTTCTGGACGTTCGAGGACCGTCCGCTCGACGAGAGCTTCGTATCGGGACGCGTGCGCGAGGCCATGGAGCTGAGACAGCGCGTCATCCCGCCCGAAACGGACGGTTACCGCGTCGTGAACGCGGAAGGGGACTTCCTGCCCGGCCTGATCGTGGATCGCTACGGCGGAGTTCTCGTCGTGCAGTCCACGACGGAAGGCACCGAGCGCGCGCGAACGCTCTGGCTCCCTCCCCTTCTCGCCGCATTTCCGGGAGCGTCGATTCTCCAGAAGAACGATCTCACGACACGGCATGGAGAGGGACTGCCCCTCGAAGACGAGCTGCTCGCGGGCGCGCCGGCGCCCGCGAGCGTCCCGTTCCGCGAGCGCGGCCTTTCCTTCGTGGCCGGGATCGCGGGCGGGCAAAAAACGGGTTTCTTCCTCGACCAGCGCGAGAACCGCCACCTCGTGAGGTCCCTCGCGGCGGGCCGGAGCGTTCTCAACCTCTTTTCGTATTCGGGCGCGTTCGGCGTCGCCGCTCTCGCGGGCGGGGCGACCCGCGTCACTCACGTCGACGTGTCGGACGCGGCGCTCGCGCGCGCGAGGGAGAATCATCGTCTCAATGGACAGGCCGTCGAGGGGCCCGAAACGCGCGTCGAGACGCGGGAAGCGGACGTTTTTGACGACCTCAGGGCTCGCGTCGCGGCCGGCGAACGCTGGGACTTCATCGTGACCGACCCGCCCGCCTTCGCGAAGCGGAAGGCCGACGTGAACAAGGCGTGCCGCGGCTACAAGGACATCAACCGGCTCGCCTTCCAGCTTCTCGCTCCGGGCGGGTTTCTGCTCGCGTGCTCGTGCTCGGGCCGCGTGTCGCCGGATCTCTTCCAGAAGGTGATCTTCGCGGCCGCTCTCGACGCCCGCCGCCCGGCGCGGCTCCTCGAGCGCCGCGGGGCGGGCGCCGACCATCCCGTCTCGATCGACTGCCCCGAAGGGGACTACCTCAAGGCGTTTCTCCTGTCTGTGTGACGCTTCGGCTGGCACCGGCCCTGCTAGCTTCTTTAGAAGATGTCGCGGATGAACGCCCGGCTCGCGGTCCTTCTGCTCGGCCTGCTCGCTCATGCGCGCGGCGCCGTCGCCCAGGCGCCCGCGGAGCTCCCGCGCGTCTCCGGGTCCGTCGAAACGTCCGTTCTCGAGCTCGATGTCGTCGTGACGGACAAGGACGGGAAGCCGGTTTCCGGCCTGGGGCGCGCCGATTTCGAGGTGCGCATCGACAAACGGCCAGTGGAGATCACGAATTTCTACGAGAGGAAGCCGGCTCCATCGCCGCTTCCTGCCGGCGGCGCCGCCCCCGAAGGCGGAAACCCGCCCGCTCTGCAACCGGCGCCAATCGTTGCGGCCGACCGGCCTCCCCGTCACCTCGTCCTCTTTCTCGACAGGCTGGAGCTGCCGGAAAGATGGAAAAGCGAAGGTACGTTCGGGTCCCTCAGGACCCTCGTCAGGAAGACCCTCGGGCCGGGTGACGACGCGATGATCGTGACGTGGGAGCGATCGCTGAGGTCCGTGCTTCCGTTCACGTCCGATCTCGCGGCGCTCGAACGCATCCTCGGCAGGCAGGAGGCGCTCAGCCGCCGGTTGCCGAGCGAACCCATGGCCATCGACCAGCTCTCGGACGACGCCCAGTGGTTCAAGTCGCTGCCTCCGGGAGCGAGCTCCGGCGGCATCGAGATGAGCCAGCGGACTCTGGCCGCGGAAGCGTACGCACAGATGAAGTCGAAGGCCTCGGCGCTTCGGGCGCTCATCTCGACGCTCGGAGGCCTGTCGGGCCGGAAGATCCTCGTGTTCACGAGCCACCGGTTCTCCGAGCTGGCGGGGCTCGAGTTCTTCATCTCTCAGCGGGCCATGTACGCGGACACACCCAGCGACGCGTACGAGTTCAACGCGCGGGCGCTCGTCGAGTCGGTCGCGGCGGCGGCGAACGCGAACGGCGTCACGCTCTACCCCGTCTATCCCGCCGGGTGGCCGGACGACGCGTTCCGGATCTCCGCGGCGAATCGCCCCTCCGCGAATCCTCTGCTCAACTCGGCAGTGGAAGGCGCCGCCGGGGACATGATCGTGATGAACGAAAGGGTCGCGCTCGAGACCCTCGCCGACGGGACCGGCGGGCGACTCGCCGTTGGCTTCCGGGAGATCGGCGACCTCGTTCCACGCATCCTCTCCGACCTCGATTTCTCGTATTCGATCGGCGTCGCCGCCGCCCTCGGAAAGCCGGGGCGCGACGTGGCCGTGGACGTGAAGACGAAGGACCGGCGGCTCGTGGTCCGCGCGCGCCGTTCGGTCGTGTTGAAGTCGCCCGAGACCCGGGTCAAGGATCGGGTCCTCTCGAACCTGTTCCGTCCCGATTCGTTTTCGCGTCTCGCGATCTCTCTCGCGAAAACCGCGCCCGAGACGAAGAAGCGCCGCACGACGCTCTTGCTGCCGATCCGGATTCCAATCGGCGGGCTCGCGCTCGTGCCCTCGTCAGCCGGGGAGCGCGGGGCCTTTTCCGTGTTCGTCGCGGCCGCTGGGGCCGACGGCAGCTTCTCGGACGTGACGCAGCAAAGACAGCCCTTCGAGATCTCGCGCGCCGAGCTCGCGAGAGGGAAGGCAGGCCACTTTACTTTCGAAGTTCCCGTCGTTCTCGGCTCACCGCAAGCGCGCGTCTCGATCGGCGTCTTCGACGAGATCGGAAAGGACGCGGGATTCCTGCTCGTCGAAGTTTCCGACGGGATCGCGACCGTCCGTCGATAATCGCGGCTTCCATGCCGTCTCCCGTCGTCGCCCTGGTCGGACCTGTCCCGCCCTGGCGCAGCGGCATCGCGGACCAGGATGCGCGCCTCGTGCGGGCGATGCGAGTGCTCGGGGCGGAGACGCTCGTTCTCACGTTCCGTCGTATGTATCCGCGGTTTCTCTATCCGGGGAAGAGAGACGAAGATTTCTTTGAAGGGGAAGAGGGTTTCGGTGAGGGCCTGGGCGAGGTCCGCCCGATTCTCGATGGCGTAAATCCCTTCTCCTTTCATTCTTCTTCCAAGGAAATATTGACCTCCGGAGCATCTCTCATCGTTGTTCCGTGGTGGACCGCGTTCTTCGCGCCGCACGTTCTTCTGCTGTTCGCCGGGCTTTCTCGCGACGGCGCCGGGGCCACGACGCTCCTCCTCTGCCACAACGTGTTCGACCACGAGCAGAATCCGCTGAAGAACGCGATGACGCGCGCGGTCCTTCGGCGGGCGGATCGCTTCGTCGTGCAGAACCCGCGGAGCGCGCGCGAGATCGCCCTGGAGCTCCCGGACGCTCCGATCGCCGTGATCCCGCATCCCTCCGAGCCGCGCGCGGTGATTCCGGACCGCGCGGCCGCGCGGGCGCGGCTCGGCGTGCCGGCGGACGTCCCCGTCTTCCTCTTCAGCGGCCTCCTCCGCCCCTACAAGGGCTGGGACGTTCTCCTCGACGCGTTCACCACCCTGAGGCGGACGGTTCCCTCGGCGCGGCTCGTCCTCGCGGGCGAGCCGTGGGGAGAGGCGCGCGAGTTGCCGCGGCGGGCGCCCGCGGGCGTCCGGCTCGAGCTGCGTTATCAGTCCGAGGGTGAGCGCGCGCAGTGGTTCGCGGCGGCCGATGCCGTCGTCTGCCCGTATCGACACGCGACCGGCTCGGGCATCGTGGCCGACGCGCTCGCGTTCGGCCGGCCCGTCATCGGCTCCGCCGTGGACGGCGTGCTCGGGATCGTCGAGGACGGGCGGAGCGGGCTGCTCGTTTCTCCCGGCGATGCGGACGCGCTCGCGGCGGCCATGCGGCGCTTCGTGAACGAGAACCTCGGGCCGCGCCTTTCGGCGGGCGCCGCTCATCGCCGCGCCGTGTTCTCGCCCGAGGCGCACGCGCGGCGGGTTCTCGCCGCTGGCGGAATCGACGTATGAGATCCTTCGCGCGATGGGCTCCGTACGCATGTTTCGCGACCGCGTCGTCTCCATGGAGCAGACGCAGGAGATCGGGGAAAGTCACGTCGAGCTTCTGACCGCGCTGGCCGTCGAGGCGCTGCCCGGCTACGAACGCGCCGCGCACGGCCTCGAGCACGAGCGCGACCATTACTGGTTGTCGCTTTCGAACGCGCAGACCGGCCGGACCTGCCGGGTCGCCTTCACGCGGATGTTCCTCTCGGATGCGGGCAGGCTGCCCGCCGTCGTCGCCGACCCGAACGCGCCCGTGCGGGCGCAGATCGTCGGGTGCATCCGCGACCAGGCGGGCCGGGCCGAGATCCTCGTCAGCGTGGCGGGCCTCCTGACCGAGGAGGAGCGCCGCGAGCGCGAGGAGATCGAAGCCGAGTGGAGAAAGAAACACGAAGCCGCGCAGGCCGCCAGGCGCGCGGAGGAGGAGCGCCGCGCCCGCGAACGCCAGCGCCAGAAGCAGCAGGAAGAGGCGCGTCTGAAGGCCCAGCGCGAGCGGGAACGCCGCGAGCGATCCGCGGCGGGGGAGCATCCCGGCCAGCAGCCGCAGGTCGGCGAGGGCGGGCGCGCGAGGCGCCGGCGGCGCGGCCGCGGCGGAGCGGGAGGCAACGCGGGCGGCGGCCGTCCGCGGGAGCCTCAGGCGGCCCGTCCTTCCACGCCCACGCTGCCGCACGATTCCCCGCGTCCTCCTCAGCCCGCGAATGCGCCGGTTCCCGAGGCCGTGCGCGCCGAGGGCAGAGGCGGCCGCCGCCGGCGGCGCCGCGGCAGGGGCCGCGGTCCGGGCGGCCCGACGGCCGGAGGCGGCGGAGCCGCGCCGACCGGGTCCGTCGGCGGATCGACCTGAGCGCGGTTGGTCAGCGGCCCGGGAAGTACTCGCGCCAGCGGCGGTCGACGAGCGCGACCGTCCCGGGGTCCGGCTCCACGAGCTTCGGCATCCAGGGCTTGGTTCTCGCGTCGATGACGACAGGAGGCGTGAAGGCAATGTGGTTCCTGACGACGTCGCGCCGCCCGTGCACGTCCGCGGCGGGCTCGAATCGCGTGAAGACGTGCCACAGAAACGAGCGCTCGTCCCGCGTCGCCCGCGCCGCGTCGTCCGCGAGGATGACGAGCGGCCAGCCGGCGACCGAAGGATCGGCGGCGAGACGCTGGGCGAAGTCGCGGTCGTCCGCGAAGGACGGCCCGTCGACGACGAGCGCGCCGGGACAGAAGACGGCGAAAGAGCGCGCGCCCGAAGGCAGCGTGCCGCCGACGTCGCGCGGCAGGTCGCGGATCGCCTCCCCGAGGCCGAGGAGAACGCCCTTGCTGCCCTCGTTCACCTTCGGGCCCGTGTAGTCGAGCGTGTCCATGGCGAGGTTGCCGAACAGGAAGAGGTCCGTCTCGAACCGGCAGCGCGCGAGGATGTGCGCGAGAAGGCCCCGGAAGTCGCGCAGGTCACGCCGCGCGTCGGTCACGAGGAGGAACTTCGTGAGCGCGAGCTGCCCCTCGCCGAGAATGCGGAAGGCCGAGGTCATCGCCTCGCGGGCGTACCGGTCCTTCACGACGGCGGCCGCGAGGGAGTGGAAGCCCGTGTCCCCGTAGCTCCAGAGATCGACCACGGTCGGCATCACGATCGGGAACAGCGGAGAGAGCAGCTCCTGCAGCATGTCGCCGATGTGGAAGTCCTCCTGCCGGGGCTTTCCGACGACCGTCGCGGGGAAGATCGCGTCGCGCCTCCGGTAGATCCGCGCGACGTCGAACACGGGATAGTCGTGCTTCAGCGAGTAATAGCCATAGTGGTCGCCGAAGGGACCTTCGGGCTTCCTCGTGTGGGGCGGCACGGATCCCGTGAGCGCGAATTCCGCGTCGGCGACGAGGCGGTGGGGATGCGAGGGCACGTGCGCCATGGGAAGCTTCTTCCCGAGGAGGAGCGAAGCGACGAGAAGCTCGGGGACGCCTTCGGGCAGCGGCGCGACCGCCGCGAGGATGAGCGCGGGAGGCCCGCCGAGGAAGACCGTGAGGGGCAGCGCGGCGCCCCGCGCCTCGGCCTCGTGGTAGTGGAACCCGCCGCCCTTGGCGATCTGCCAGTGGACGCCCGCGGTCTTCGGGCCGTGGACCTGCATGCGGTACAGCCCGAGATTCGACTGGCGAGAGTGAGGGCGGCCTTCAGGGCCGCTCGAGGGAAGCTCCGAATAGACGAGGGGAAGCGTCAGGAACGGGCCGCCGTCCTCCGGCCACTGCGTGAGGGCGGGCAGGCGCGTGAGGTCCGGGGCGTCCTCCACGACGTCCGTCACCGGCGCACGCGTCGCGCGCGTCGTCCCCACGCGCAAGGCCTCTCCGAAGAAGGAGCGGAACGCCCAGAGCTTTTCCGTCGTCGGCGGCATGAGCTCCGTCGCGGCGCGCGCCGCCGTTTCGACGAACTCCCGCGGCTTCTTCCCGAACGCGAGCTCGAGGCGCTTCGGCGTGCCGAAGAGGTTCGTCACGACGGGGAAGTCCGCGCCCTTCGGGCGCCTGAAGAGAAGCGCGGGACCGCCCTCCTCGATCACCCGGCGGTGGATCTCCGGGATCTCGAGCCGCGGGTCCGCCTCGGCCTCGATGGTCGCGAGATCCCCTTCGCGGCGGAGGATGTCGAGAAAGGCGCGGAGGTCGTTCACGGCGGAAGGGCCATTCTCTCGGCGCCGGCGAGTTCGGAGAGCCGGGTGCTCCGCAGGCGTTCGAGGAAGGTCTCTCGCGCGGGAGCGAGTAGCGCGCCCGCCGGCCCGGCGACGGGCGGAAAGGCGCGCTCGAGGCCGTCGCGCCGGTCGAGGGCGAGCGCGACGTCGGCCAGCGTGATGTCCGAGGCGGGCCGTCCGAGGACGAACCCGCCGCCTCGCCCGCGTCTGCTTCTGAGGAGGCCACGGTCCACGAGGCGGCCCAGCACCTTGGAGAGAAACGGCGCGGGGACACCCGCAGCCTGCGCGATGACGGTCACGCCGAGCCCTCTTCCGTGCGGCCCCTTCGGGTCGAGGAGGGGCAACGCCAAAAGCGCGATCTCCTGGGCGCGTGTGAAGAACACGGCGCGTCAGCCGCTGGCGATGTACTGATACTGCGCGGCGGTGAGCGGAACGACCGAAAGCCGTCCGATCCGGACGAGGGGCGAGTCCGCGAAAAGCGTAATGGCCTTGATCGCGGCAAGCGTCACGGGAGAGACCAGCCGCCTTCCCGCCGCGATCACGACGTGCGGGAACGTGGGGCTCTTCGGGTCGGTGTCAGCGGACACGACCGTGGCGAGGCCCACGGCGGCCTTCACTTCCCCCGTGTGGTAGATCACGAGCCGATCGCCCTTCTTCGTTGAGAGCAGGTGGCGGATCGCGGTGGGGTTCTTCACGCCCGTCCAGACCGTCTGCTTTTCCTTCACGAGGTCGTCGAAGGAGTAGTCCGAAGGCTCGGTCTTGAGGAGGAAGTCGGCCATGGGTCCGACTATAGCGAAGAGGCGACCTTGGACACCCGCCCCTCAGCCCACCTGCCTCAGGGCGTCGGTGATTTTCGTGAACGCCGCGCGGCCCGCCGGGAAGAGGCCCCCGAAAAACCCCATCACGAGCGAGAAGACGATGCCCGTCATGAGGAGCGCCGGCGTGAGGCGGAAGGCGAACACGACCTCCGAGAACGTCGCGAAGTTCGTCGTGCCGGTGACGCCCGAGAGCGCCAGCTTGACGGCCAGCATGCCGAGCAGGCACCCAAGGACGCCGCCGAGGAGCGCGAGGCACAGCGACTCGAAGACGAACGACAGAAGCACGGAGATCCGGGAGAAGCCGAGCGCGCGCAGCGTGGCGATCTCGCGCGTGCGCGCCGCCACGGCGGCGTACATCGTGTTCATCGCGCCGAAGCAGGCCCCGATCGCCATCACGATGCCCACGAAGAAGCCGAGGAACTTGATCGGCGCGGCCGTGGACGTCTGGTCGTCGTAGTACTTGCGCTCGACCTTGCCCTCGAGCGCGAGGCGCGGATCGCCCGCGAGGCCCGCCTGGAACTGGTCGCGCGCCGCGCGGCCCGCGGTCCGCGCGAGAACCGACGAATAGCCGCCTCGCTTGAAGTCCGTGATCATCCCTTCGACGTCCGTCCAGATCTCGCTGTCGGGCGCGGTGCCGCCTGCGTCGAAGAGGCCCACGACCGTCCAGCGATAGGCGCCGAACTTGATCGTCTGGCCCGTCGTGCAATCCTTGAAGCGGCTCGAGACGCTCCGTGAGACGACGACCTCGGACTTTCCGGGCGTGAACATGCGGCCCTCGACGAGCGTCAGGCCCGGCCGGAGCTTCATGCCCTTTTCGCCGATTCCGCGGATCGTGACGTTCGAGGAGCCGCCGCCCTGCTTCTCGAGGTTCAGCACGATGACGAGCTCGGGAGACGCCAGCGGCTTTCCGTCCGCGTCGGGCGAGATGCCGGGAAGCGTCAGGATGAGCGGCACCTGATCGCGCGAGATGCCGGACTGGAGCTCCGACTGCGCGTTCTGCCGGAGCACGAGAACGTTGTTCTCCGAGCCCGAGGCCGTGAAGACGCGCGTGAGGCCCTCGCCGAGCGACATCACGCATAGAAACACGGCCACCACGAGACCGATACCGAGGACGGTGAGACCGGTCGTGACCTTTCGCACGAACAGGTTTCGGATGTTGTACTTCAGCGGGATTCCGAGCATCTCTGATCTCCCTAGGCGAGCTGTCTCAGGCCCTCGGCGATGGGCCGGCGGGCCGAGCGGAGCGCCGGAACGAGCCCGGCGAGCAGCCCGACGGCAAGAGTCGTGGCGAACGCGGCGGCAAGGACGTCAGGGTACACGCGAAGGCCGGCCGCGAGGCCGGCGAGCGGCGAGTAGAGCACGAACGCGCGGAGCTTCGGAAAGAGCCCGAGATACAGGGCGAGCCCGGCGGTCGCGCCGAGGAGCGCGAGGATGCCGCTCTCGCCGAGGAGGAGCCCGAACAGGATGCGTCTCGGAAACCCGATCGCCCTGAGGACCGCGAGCTCGACGACCCGCTCGCGCGTCGCCAGGGCCATGGTGTTCGCCGCGATGAGAAGGACGACGACGGCGATCACCGCGGCGAGACCGCGGAAGAAGAGCTTCACGTTCCCGAGGAGCGCGATGTAGTTGTTCTGGAACTCCTTTTCCGTCTCGGCGCGGACGGGGGAGGACGAATTCTCGAACAGCGCGTTGATGCGCGGGATGAGGGCGCGTGCCGCGGGGGCGCTTTCCGCCTTCACCCAGATCATCGTGTAGCGGCCGGCCCGGGCCGGAAGAGTCTCATCGATGACCTTCTGGTCGAAGAAGACCGCCGCCTCGTCGTTGCCCCGGTAGACCGCGCGGATCGTGAACGCATAAGTCCCGGGCCAGATATCTCCCGTGAGCGTCACCGTCTGGCCGAGGTGCCAGCCGTACTTCTTCATCAGGAGCTCGCCCACGAGGAGCCCGCTCCGGTCGCGCCGCCAATCCTCCGCGGAGCCCGAGACGATCGACGACGCGTCGAAGACGCCGAAGAAGGCCTTCGGATCCACTCCGAAGCGCTCGAACACGTTGAAGGCCGAGAAGTCGATGAAGCGGCCGCCGAACCAGTTGAAAGGGGTAATGGCCTTCACGCCGGGCAGCTCGCGGATCTTCTCGAGGTGCGCGGCCGGGAGCACGTTCGCGATCGACACCCGGTGGCGCACGGCGAGGCGGTACATCCCGCGCCCCTGCGAGGGATCCGCGTCCAGCATCGCGACGAACGTTCCCAGGAGGCAGATCACGAAGAACGGAAGCAGGATCGAGCCGACCGTGAGGCCGAGGCGTGTCTTCTTGCGCAGGAGGTTCTTGAAAACCAGAGGCAGGAACTTCATCAACCGACCTGTCTCAGGCCGTCGGGGATGGAGCGCTGGGCCGAGCGGATCGCGGGCACGAGCCCGGCGACGAGGCCGACGAAAACGCTGACCGCGAACGCGACCGCGACGACCTCGGGGAAGATCCTCATTCCCGCCGCGAAGCCGGCCATGGGCGAGGTGAGGAGCGCGGCGCGGAACCCGGGGAACAGGCCGACGAACAGGCCCACGCCGAGGAGCCCCCCGAAGACCGAGAGAAGGAGGCTCTCTCCGAGGACGAGGCCCAGGATCGTCTTCTTCTGGAAGCCGAGAGTCCTCAGCACGGCGATCTCGGTGACGCGCTCGCGGGCCGCCATCGCCATCGTGTTCCCCGACAGGAGGAGAAGCAGGAACGTGATCGCGAGGCAGATGAGGGTGATCCCGAACTTCACGTTTCCCAGCATCGACACGAAGCCGTTCTGCATCTCTTTCTCGGTCTCCGTCCGCGTGGGGGCGTCGCTGTTCTCGAACATCGCGTCGATTTCTTTCGGGAGCCGCTGAACGGCGGCCAGCGAGTCGGCCTTGATCCAGTACCAGCCCACGAAGCCCTTCAGGCGCGGGATGGCCTCCTCGATGTACTGGTGGTGGAAATAGACGCCGGTCTCGTCGGGCGCCTTGAAGGTCGCCCGGATCGTCAGCTCGAGGTTCGTCGGGTAGATGTCGCCCTTGAGCGTGACCTTCTGCCCGAGCTTCCATCCGTACTTCTTCATGAGGAGCTCACCCGCGAGAAGCCCCGTGCGGTCCGAGATCCAGTCCTTCGCGCTGCCCTGGACGATCGAGGCCTCGTCGAAGACCTTGAGGAGTCGCTCGGGGTCCGAGGTGGAGAAGCGGGCGAACATGTTCTCCGGCTTCTGGTCGATGTAGGCGCCGCCGAACCAGTTCATCCGCACGACGTCCGTCACCCCGGGAATCTGCTGGATCTTCGGCATGTAGGACTCGAGGATCCAGTTCGTGAGCGACACCTTGTGGCGCACGATGAGCCGGAACATCCCCCGGCCGCCCGTCGGATCGGACTCGAGCGTCCGGAGAAGCGTGCCCATGATGCAGATCACGAGGAGCGGCAGGAGGATCGACGCGATGGTCAGGAACGAGCGCGTCTTCTTGCGAAAGAGGTTCTTGAACACGAATGGCAGGAATTTCATCAGGCCACCTGCCTCAGACCGTCCACGATGGAGCGGCTCGCCGACCGGAGGGCTGGGACGAGCCCGGCGAGAACGCCGATTCCGACGGCCAGCGTGAAAGCCAGGGTGAGAACTTCCGGGTAGAGATGGAACGTCGCCGCGAGACTCGACATCGGGGACGCCAGGAGGAAGCGCTTCAGGGAAGGCTGGGCGGCCACGAAGAGGAGGATGCCGAAAACTCCGGCGGCGAGCGCGATGAGCACGCTCTCGCCGAGGACGAGCCCGAGGATCGTCGATCTCTGAAAGCCGAGCGTGCGGAACACGGCGATCTCCGTGATCCTCTCGCGTGCCGCCATCGCCATCGTGTTCCCCGCGATCAGGAGGATGACGAGGACGATGACGGCTCCGATCGAGGTCATGAGGAGCTTCACGTTCCCGAGCAACGACACCATGCCGTTCCGGAACGCGTTCTCGGTCTCCGTCTTCGTCGGGTACGGGGAGTTCTCGAACATCGCGTCGATGGCGGGTCCGAGGCGCTCCGAGGCGGCCGCGTCTTTCGCCTTGATCCAGATCGTGGAAGCCGAGCCCTTGAAGGACGGGAACCGCTCGTCGAGGATCCGGCGGTCGAAGAAGAGGGTCGCCGACGTGCCGTTCTCGAGGTAGTAGACGCCCCGGATCGTCAGCTCGAGCGTCGTCGGGAAGACGTCGCCGACGAGGACGACCCGGTCTCCCACCTTCCAGCCGTACTTCGCGGCGAGGTTCTTTCCGACGATGCAGCCCGTCCGGTCCTCGCGCCAGTCGCGGGCGGAGCCCTCGACGATCTCGGCGTCGTCGAAGACCTTCAGCAGCGTCTCCGAATCGACGGCGGCCCGCGCGAAGAAGTTTCGCGCGCTCTTGTCGCGATACTGGCCGGAGAAGAAACTGAAGTCGGAGACGGCCTCGACTCCCGGGAGCTGCCGGACCCTCTCCTCGAAGGCCGTCGGCAGGGTGCTCATGATGGAGACCCGGTGCCGGACGACCAGCCGGAACGACCCGCGAGTCGTCATCGGGTCCGGCGCCTCCAGCGCCTTCAGGAACGTCCCCATGAGGCAGATGACGAGGAGCGGCAGGACGATCGAGGCGATCGTCAGCAGGGTCCGCGTTTTCTTGCGGAACGCGTTCTTGAAGATGAGGGGGAGAAACTTCATCAGGCTTCCGATACCTCAGGTCGAGGAAGCCGAGATCGCCGCGGCCATGCCGACGGCCTTGCCGCGCTCGGCGTGCACGTCCTCCTTGAGCACGCCCTTGTCGAGGTGGACGAGGCGGTGCGCCCGGGACGCCGCCTTCGGATCGTGGGTCACGATGATGATCGTCTTCTTGAACTCGGAGTTGAGGCGCTCCATGAGGACGAGGATCTCCTCGCCGCTCTTCGCGTCGAGGTCGCCGGTCGGCTCGTCGGCCACGAGGAGCTTCGGGTCCGTGGCGATGGCGCGCGCGATGGCGACGCGCTGCTCCTGTCCGCCCGAGAGCTGGCGCGGGTAGTGGTCCATGCGGTCCGTGAGGCCCACGACCGAGAGCGCGAGCTCGGTCTGCTTCCTCCGGCGCGCCCGGTTCAGGTTCGTGAGAAGAAGGGGCAGCTCGACGTTCTCGAAAGCCGTGAGGACGGGCACGAGGTTGTAGAGCTGGAAGATGAATCCCACGTTCGCGCTGCGCCACTTCGCGAGCGCGGCCTCGCTCATCGAGGAGACCTCCTTGTCGCCGACGAGGATGCGGCCCGAGGTCGGGCGGTCGATGCCCGCGATGAGGTTCAGGAGCGTCGTCTTGCCCGAGCCCGAGGGGCCCATGAGCGCCACGAAATCGCCCTCGTCCACGTTGAACGACAGCTTGTCGAGCACGGTGAGAACCTGCGTGTCGCGCGTGTACTGTTTCACGAGCGACTCGATGCGGACCAGGGGGACGGCTGCGCTCATTCGGCTCTCCTCTTCTCGTCAGTCCTTCTTGATGCGGACTCTCTGCTCGGCGCGCCAGGCGTGTCCGGCCGACGCGGCATCGGCGACGATCTCCTCGCCGCCCGAAAGCCCCGACGCCACCTCCACCTGCGCGCCGGCGGGGGGCCCGAGCGCGAGAGGCTTGAACGTGGCCTTGTCGTTCGCGACGAGGAGAACGCCCTTCTCGCCGGCCACCTCGACGACGGAAGCCGACGGCACCATGACCTTCGGCTTCGCCTTCTCGTCGACCTTCGCCTGCGGGCTCAGGAACACGACTCGGCAGGACATCTCCGGAAGGACCTTCGCGTCCTTGTCGGGAATTTCGATCTTGACCTTGACCGAGCCCTTCTGGCGGTCGGCGGTCGGAACGATCTGGCGCAGGCGCGCCTTGTAGGGTTTGTCCGGATAGGCATCGAGCGCGACCTCGGCCGGTTGCCCCAGAACGAGCTTGCCGACGTTCTGCTCGTTGATGTCGGCTTCCATCTCCAGCGAAGAGAGGTCCACGATGACCGCGAACGTCGCGCCCGCCGAGCCGGCGCCGCCGAAGCCCTGAGGCGCGACGGTCTCTCCCAGGAACGCCTTCTTCACGGTGACGACGCCGTCGATCGGTGCGTAGATCTCGGCGTTCTTGATCTGCTCCTGGTAATAGCCGGCCTGGGCTTCGTACGACGAAGCCTGTGCCTCGAGCGCTTTCACCTGGGAGTCCGCCGTGTCGAGGGCCTGCTGCGTCCCGATCTTCTCCTCGAGGAGCTGTCTGGCGCGCGCGCGGTCGAGGCGCGCGTTCGCCAGCTGAGCGAGCGTCTGGTCGCGCAGCGCGAGCGCGGACTTCTTCTGCGCGTCGAGCTCCTGCGCCTCGAGGCGCGCGACGAGCTCGCCCTTCTTCACGCGCTGGCCCTCCTCGAGATTGATCCAGGCGATGCGGCCGACGGTCTTCGGCGAGATCTCGGCCTTCGAACGCGCGACGATGTAGCCGGACGCCGTGAGGATCGTCGAGGCCTGCGTGGGCGTCACGAGAGCCGCCCGGGTCGTCGTGACCTCCGGGGGCCGGAGCGCCACGCCCCCGTGCGAGCGCGCGAAAAGAAACGCCGCCGCCAGCACGACGCAGAGTGTCGCCAGTGCGGGGTAGAGGAAGCGGCGCCCCCCGGGCTCGTCCTCACGCTTGATGCGGAGCGCCGACAGGTCGGCCGACTTGTTCAGGGGTTCCATGAGCGGGGACACTTTACCCAATCTCTCTACGAAGGGAATGAAGTCAGGGTTTTCGGAGGGACTCTTCGGCCACGGCGTCCCGGAAGGCCTGCAGGAACCCCTGGAGATGGCGCCGCTCGGTGCGGACGTTCCCGATCGCGACGCGGAGCGTGTACCGGCCAGAGACGAGCGCGTGCGAAATGAACGTGCGGCCGTCCGCGTTGATCCGCGCGAGAATCCGGGCGTTCGCCGCGTCGGCCGCCTCAGGTGAGAGGCCGGGAGACGTCCAGCGGAAGGCGACGACGGAGAAGGGCGACGGCGCCGCGATCGTGACGCCCGGCTCGCGTTCGAGCACGCCGCGGAGGGCGCGCGCGAGGACGAGGTGGTTGCGCAGCCGGGCCCGCACGCCGGAGGCGCCGAAGGCGCGAAGCGCCATCCACATCTTGAGGGCGCGAAACCTTCGGCCGAGCTGCACGCCGTAGTCCATGTACTCGCGCACCGTGTGTCCCTCGGGCGTCGAGAGGTAATTCGGCACTACCGAGAAGGCGCGACGCACGCGCTCCATGCGACGGAAGAAAAGCCCCGTGCACTCGAGCGGCACGAGCATCCACTTGTGCGGGTTGAAAACGACGGAGTCCGCGCGCTCCCAGCCGTTGAAAAGGGGCCGTATCTCGGGCAGCGCCGCGGCCGAGCCCGCGTACGCCGCATCGACGTGGAGCCAGATCTCCTCGCGCCGGCAGAGGTCGGCGAGCTCCGCCAGCGGGTCGACGGACGTGACCGTGGTCGTTCCAGCCGTCGCGACCACGGCCACGCACGCGCGGCCCGCGGCCCGGTCCTTCGCGATCTCGTTCTCGAGGGCGGCCACGTCCATCCGGAACGCCGCGTCGACGGGGATCTTGCGCAGTCCCGAAAGGCCGAAGCCGAGGACGACGCAGGCCTTGTCGATCGAGGAGTGCGCGAGCTCCGAGCAGTAGACGACTCCGGTTGGCCGGCCCGCGAGCCCCGTCTTCCGGACGTCGGGATACGCCTCCTCGCGCGCCGCCGCGAGCGCGATGAGGGAGGCCGTCGAGGCCGTGTCCGCGAGCTGGCCGTCGAAGCCCTCCGTCCCCCACGGAAGGCCCACGAGGTCGAGGAGCCACCGCACGACGCCCTGCTCGAGCTCCGTCAGAACGGGCGATGTGCGCCAGAGGATGCCGACCTGGTTGTAGCCCGCCGCGAGGAAGTCGCCCACGACCGCGGGAGCCGTGCCCGTGTTCGCGAAGTACGCGAAATAGCCGGGATGCTGCCAGTGCGTGAGGTTCGGCTCGATGAGGCGGTCCAGGTCGCGCTCGATCGCCTCCCAGGGCTCGGGGTCTTCCGGAGCGCGATGCGGCATCCTCGCGAGGACCTCGCCCGGCTTCGTCCGCGCGAGGACGGGACGCGTCTCGAGCGTCTCGAAGTAACGTGCGAGGCGCTCCACCGCCGCGTGCCCCATCTCGCGGAACTCATTCGGGGCAAAGTCGCCCAGGGGCTCGTCCATGGGGACGAGTCTACGGGATCAGCGTGTGGCCTCGACGCGCAGCGTCGCGGCGCCGAACGCGTCTCCGAGCGCGTCGTGCACGGAGACCTTCAGCTCCCAGCGCCCGGGCTGGAGCTGCAGCGTGACGCTGCGGAGAGCTTCCGTGTCGCGCGCTTCCTTGTACTCGGGGCCCGTGTACGAGAGGAACCAGTCGTCGGTGAATGAGTCGCGCGCCGGCCCGTCGAGGGCGACGGCCTCGACCGAGATCTGGACGCTCGCGAGCAGGGCGTCTTCCTCCGGCCGGAAGGTGAGAGCCTCGTGCGGGATCTTCACCTCGAGCTTCCAGAAGGGCTTCGCGGGATCTTTCGAGGGGAGCGTCGAGAGGCCCTTCCACGAGAGGCTGACGGGGATCGCCTTTTTCGCCGTGCGCGCGGCGCCGGGGCGGCGCTCGTCCGCCCGGGCCGCGACGCCGGCATGGCGCGCGTCCTCGGCGAGCGTCGCGACCGCACGCGGGGCCGCTCCCGCGGGCTTGAAGGCCGAGCGCGCGAGGGCGTTCACGCCGGCCTTTCGCGTCGAAACCTTCACGGCGTACGTTTTCTTGGGGTCGACGCCGGTCAGTCGCACGCCGATGCGGTACGTCCCGGTCGTCGCGTCGAGGAAATCCGTGAGCGCGGCGCCGATGTCGTTGGTCGTGAGGCGCGAGAGGCCGCCCGTGTCCGCGGCGTAGCGCAGGGGCGTCTCCTGGAGGCTCTTCGCGTCCTCGGCGCGACGTACGGAATGAAAGGAGAAGCGGTCGGTCGCGGTCGGGAGGTCGCGTCCGAGCGAGCCGGGGTCGATGAAATGGACCGTGACGCCGGACGCCGCGAGCCAGCGTGCGAGGTCGTCCACCTCGAGGAGGCCGCCGGAGTCGAAGAGAAAGCGCCCCGCACCGACCTCGCGGCCGGCGTCCGGAGCGTTTGGCGAGGGGAAGACCGGGCGCGTCGCCGCCGCGTTGCGGGGCGCGGTCGGCGGCGGAGGCACGCGAGCGCCCTCTTCCGCCTGCAGGCGCGCGAGGAAGTTGAATCCCGGGACGCGCTCGACGCCTTCCGAGAGGATGACGGCATGTCGTGGACCGCCGAGCATCGCGAAACGCTCCAGCGTGCGGCGCAGCTCTTCGACGGAGCCCCGGACTCGGCGGCGTTCCGAGGCGAGGTAGTTGCTGATCCGCTGGAGCTCTACCCGCGGGTCTCCTCCCGCTTGCTCGACGGCGATCAGGTCTTCGATCAGGGTCGTCTCGAGCGCCTTCCGCTGTTCGTAGTTGCCCGGCGACTCGACGCCGGCCGACTCGAAATCCCGGATGCGAGGGCCGATTGCCTGGACCGACGTCGGGACGTCCGCATTCGCGAGCGCCTCGGCCTCGATCGCATCGGTCTCTGCGAGAAGCGCGTCGGCCGAGTCCGAATCCCAGACGCGCGCAGAGGTCCTTCCGAAATGCGCCGCCAGGCCGTAGCGCCCCGCGACGGGATGCTCCAGGGCCTTTCGGATGGCGTTCGCGGATTCGGAGATGGTCCTCTTCGGAAGCTGCTCTAGGTCCACCCAGAAGAGGACATGGCGCACTGCGCCCTTCGCCTCGAACGGCGTCGTCGTCCCGGCGATGCGCTCCTCCGAGTCGGGCCGGCCTTCCTTCGGTGCTCCGGCCGAGGACGCGGCGCTCTGCCGCGGCGGCTCGAAGAAATCGATCGTCTGGACCTTGCCCGAGACCTTCACCTCGAAATCCGCGGCGGTCAGGCCGAAGACGGGCCGGTTCTTCCCGTCGATGGCGACGACGTCGAGCGTGAGGACCGTGACTTCTTCGGCCGCCGTCACGCCCGCGCGGGGCGTCGGTGCAGGGGTGGCGGCCGGCGCCGGAGCCTGCGTCTGCGCGAGGAGCGGCGCCGAAAGAAGCAGCGCCGCGCCCGCGCGGACTCTCCGGAGGACGAAACGGCTCATTGCGGCATTCGGAGCAGGGATCGTGCCGTGCGTCCGTCAGCCTTTGGACTTCGTCTTTCCCGGTTTGGGCGGCCGCACGTCCTTGGGGATCTGGAGCGGCCCGGTCTCGCTCAGGTCCTGCTTGATGATGAGATCGAGGAACATTTCGCGCACGCCGTCCTTCCCGCGCTCTTTGAAGACGTCGCGCACCTGACGCGGCTTGAGCTCGACGCCGGTCATCGCCTTTAGGTACTGGCAGAACACGGTGGCCCGGGCTCGGAAAGAGATGACGAGGATGAAGAGCAGGACTCCCGCGAAAGCGAGAAGGGTCACGCCGAGTGCGTGCACCTCGAAGAGGGACGACGGGCTCATGCGCGCTCTCGCCCGAACCGGCCGGCAGGACGCATCGCGGGCTCCTTTTGTGAGGTGTGCATGATAGCGCGCCCGGACGTCTACTTCGCGAACGAGATGCGGTAGATCGCTCCGGCCTGATCGTCCGAGACGAAAAGCGAGCCATCGGGCCGAACGAGCACGTCGACGGGCCGCCCCCACGCCTTTTCGCCCTGAAGCCAACCCTCGGCGAAGGCCTCTTCCGCGACGGGCTTTCCGCCCTTGAGGCGGACGAGCGCCACGCGGTATCCGACCTTCTTCTTCCGGTTCCACGAACCGTGCTCGGCGATGAAGATCTGGTTCCTGTACTCGGCCGGGAACATCGCCCCCGTGTAAAAGCGCATCCCCAGCGACGCGACGTGGGCCCGCAGCTTCAGGGCCGGCGGGATGAAGTCGCGGCACGGGAGCTCCTTGCCGAACTCCGGGTCGGGGACGTCCCCGCCATGGCAATACGGGAATCCGAAGTGGAGCCCGGCGTGCGGCGCCCGGTTCAGCTCGTCGGGAGGGCTGTCGTCGCCCAGCCAGTCGCGCCCGTTGTCCGTGAACCACAGCTCCTTCGTATCGGGATGCCAGTCGAACCCGACGGTGTTCCTCACGCCGCGCGCGACGATCTCGAAGCCGGACCCGTCGGGCTTGAGGCGCGTGATCGACGCATAGGGGTCGCTGCGCCGGCAGATGTTGCAGGGCGCGCCGACCGGCACGTAGAGGAGAGAGTCGGGGCCGAACGCGATGAACTTCCAGCCGTGGTGCGTGTCCTTCGGGAACGCGTCCGTCACGACGGCGGGCGCGGGCGCGTTCTTCAGCCGCCGCTCGATGTCGTCGAAGCGCAGCAGGCGCGAGATCTCCATGACGTAGAGCGCGCCGTCCTTCACCGCCACTCCGTTCGGCTCGTTCAGGTCCTTCGCGAGCGTGATGACCTCCGCGGCGCGCGTCCCGTCGCCCGCATCCACGAGCGCGTAGACGGCGCCGGCATCGCGCGATCCGACGAAGAGCGTCCCGCCGGGGCCCATCGTCATGGAACGCGCGCCGGGAACGGCGGCGCTGTAAACGGAAATCCGGAATCCCGGGGGCAGCTTGATCGTGTCGAGCTTGATGTCCTTCGGCTCGCCGCGCGCGACGCGGGGAAGGGCGGAGCTCAAGAGGAGAGGAAAGACGAGGAAGAGCTTCTGAGAAGGTGAATGTGGGCCCGGCATCCGCATCACGCCTCCGCTGCGTGCCGCAGTATGCGACGGTCCGCCACCGCATAATGCATCCTGCATGCCGCTGACCGACGACACACCGCCTGCCCGGCTCCCGCGCCTTCTCGACCCGGTGGAGATTCGCGTTCTCGGCTCGCTTCTCGAGAAGCAGCAGGCGACGCCCGAGTACTACCCCCTCACCTTTCACGCGCTCGTTCAGGCGTGCAATCAGAGGTCGAACCGCGACCCGGTCACGGAACTTTCGGCGGGCGAGGTCGAGGCCGCGCTCGAGAGGCTCCGCAAGCACGTCCTCGTCTGGAGAGTGGGCGGCTCGCGTGCCGAGAAATGGGAGCAGAACGTCGAGCGCCGATGGAGCCTCGACGCCGCGGCGAAGGCCGCGATGACGCTTCTCCTCCTGCGCGGGGCGCAGACACCGGGCGAGCTGCGCGCGCGGAGCGATCGGCTGCACGCGTTCGAGACGCTCGGCGAGGTCGAGTCCGCGCTGGCGAAGCTCGCAGAGGGCCCGGAGCCGCTCGTCGCCGAGCTGCCGCGCGCGCCCGGTCAGAAGGAAGCGCGCTGGACGCAGCTCGCAGGCGGCCCCGTGGAGCCTGCCGCGGTGCCCGCTCCTGGCCCGTCTGCCGAAAGGTCCGACCCTCTCGCGTCGCGCGTGGCGGCTCTCGAGAAGCAGATGGCCGCGCTCTCCTCGGAGCTCTCGGTGCTGAAGAGGAAGCTCGGAGAAGATTGACGCGGCGCTCGGAACGGCGGTCTAGGTCTGGACTTCGACGTCGGGATCGAGCGAAATCGGCTTTCCACCGGGAGGCGTGACGACGACGGTGTATTTGAAGCGCTTGTTCACGTGGCCCGTGTTGATGACCGTGTCTGAAAGCACGTGCTTCTTCGACCTGGGGATGTTGTGCCCCGCCTGAAAGGGGTCGAGACCCGGCTCGAACTTGACCGAGTCGATTGTTCCTTCGCCGACGAGGAACCAGTGCGCACGGTGTTTTGCCTGGATCGAGATCGGCACGGGATCCGGATGAACGGTCAGCGTGTTCCCTTTGACGCTGATACAAACCGGCTGTTCATCGTCGATGTGGTGTGACAGGTGGGCCATTGGAATCTCCTTGCTTTTGCTACGCGTTCTTGACGGCCTTGATCTCCCCGGTCGACATGTCGTAGACCCAGCCGTGGACGTTCAGCTTCTTCTCCCTGGTGGCCTTCTTGACGAAGGGAAACTCGCGAAGGTGCTCGAGCTGGAGCCTCACGTTCTCCTCCACGATCAGCCGCATCCGCTGCTCCTTCGTCATCTCGATGTGGAGCGCCTTGATCTTCTCGTCGATCCGCTCGCGCGCCTTGAACGCGTTCATCAGCCAGATCGGAACGTACTTGTACTCGCTCTCGTCGTCGTCGAGCGCCTCGATCCCCCCGCATCCGTAGTGACCGCAGATGACGATGTCCGGGATCTTCAGGTGGCTGATCGAGAACTCCAGGACGGCGGCCAGGTTCCAGTCGTTCGTCGCGACGACGTTTCCGACGTTTCGGTGGACGAAGACCTCCCCCGGGCGGGTCGACGTGATGCTGTTGACGGGCGCGCGGGAGTCGGAGCAGCTGATCCAGAGAACGGTCGGCTGCTGTCCCTTCGAGAGGGATAGAAAGAAATCCCGTTCCTTCTCGAAGGTCTCCGCCACGAAGCGGCGATTGCCGTCCAAGAGTCCCGAAATCATTGGATACCTCGACCGCTGATCTTATCCTCAGTGTGAGCGAACGCCCGTGTGTAAGTCGTGGGCCGGAACTCCCCCGTTTTGCAACCCGCTGAAATCCTTACCGCGGCCGACGCTGACCGCAACGACGGCGCCCAAACCAGAACGCATCTGGATCACCTCAGCAGAGGAGGGCTGAGGGGCACCAGTCTTGCACTGCGGGTCCCGTGAGCCCGTTTCACGATCTCGGCCGGCGATGCGGTGGTCCCGTTCCAGCCGAACGTGCGCCGAGTCTGCCGCCCTCCGGCCGTACGCCAGAGGGCGGCGAGCGCCCCGGCGCGAACACCGAGATTCGGGCTCTTTCTCTCCCCCAATTCGCGCGGCTGCTCTCGCTG
>JBGQDL010000020.1:0-36509 GCA_041495865.1 Thermoanaerobaculia bacterium
GTTCTACTACGTGTCGTCGACGGGGCTCGCGCGCGTCACGCGGGCGCTGTACGAGGAATACCCGACGTCCTTTCGCCCGCCCGAGAGCCGCGAGGGATCGTTCTGGCTGCCCCGATACGTGCCCGCGGCGTCGGATCCGGCGTTCTCCGTATTCCGCGTTCATCCGTTTCTTCTCGCGAACCGCCTCGCGGAGCGGGGCGACGAGGAGCGCCGCCGCCGCCTCGCGGCGCCCCCGTGGCTCGCGACGAGCCCCGACGCGGTGCCGCGCCTCCCGGCCGAGTCGCCGCAGATCACGACGCAGACGCCGCTCGTCCTCTATCTCGCCTCGGCATTCCGGTGGCCGCACCTCTTCATGAGCTTCACGAGGCCCGCGGGCGAACGGCCCGGCACGTACAGCACCGCGTGGGTCGCGGGCCTCGCGGACCAGACGCTGCGCAATCTCGACATCGGACGCCCGGAGCGCGCGGCGCGCCTGGCCGGAAGTCTTTTCGCCGTCTCGCCTTCGGCTTACACGGCCGCCCTGCGGGCCGAGGCGCTGAGGGTCGCGGGACGGACGGACGACTACCGCGCGTTTCTCGACTCCCTGCCGGAGCGCGTCTTAGCGGCTCCCGTCCTCGCGCTCGTCCGCGCCCTGGCCGCGCGCGACTCCGGCCAGGACGGTCTGGCGGCCTCCCTTCTCTCCGAAGCCGCGCGCGGGATCCGCACGGCCACGCTCCGGCAGGCGCTCGCGCGGCCCCCCGCGGAGTGGCCGCGCGGGCTGCACGCCTTCCTCGGGGAAGTCTCCGACGCCCCCGCGCGTGTCCCCGCGGCACGCGAGTGATTCTCTTTCACCGCTGCTAAGATGGAACCGATGCGTGTCTTGCGGCGCCTTCTTCCGTCCGTCGCGACTGTCGCCGCGCTTCTCCTGGCCGTTCCGTGTGCCGCGCGCTCGGAGACGAGGGCTTCGACGGCGACACCCGGCAGGGAGCCGATCAAGTGGCGCTCGATCCTCGCGGGCGAGGCCGAAGCGAGACAGAGCGGCAAGCCCGCGCTGTACTTCTTCACGGCCTCGTGGTGCGGGCCGTGCCACCTGCTCGAGCGGCAGGTTTTCTCGGTGCCGGAGATGGCCGCGCAGCTCGAGAAGGACTTCGTGCCGGTTCGCGTGGAGGATCACATGGTCGACACCGGACGCAACTCGCCCGAGATGCTCGCGCTCGCGGACCGTTACGGCTTACGCGGGTTTCCGACGCTCGTCGTGACGCGCCCGGGCCTCGCCGCGAACGTGTCGCTCGAGGGTTGGGAAGGCAGGGAAAAGGCCTTCAACTTCCTGAAGACCGCGAAGAAGCGATTCCTCGATCTCGAGAAAAAGCCACGCTGAGGTGAAGGCATGAGTGACGCGAAGATCCTCGTCAAGCCCAACGGCCCGCTCCTCGTGAGCGGGGACCTCGCGATCGTGGACGGTACGGGAAAGGCGTTCGGTCTCGGCGGCCGCACGACGATCGCCCTCTGCCGGTGCGGCCAGTCCGCGAACAAGCCCTTCTGCGACGGCACGCACAACAAGGTGGGATTCCAGTCCGACACGCCGGCGCGCGACCTGCCGCCTCCGGCGCCGAAAGTCTAGGCGCCGAACCCGTCAACGCTCGCGGAGGAGGCCTTCCGACGTGAAGGTCCGGAACGCGCGCGTGACGGCGCGGGGAGAGAGCGGCTTTCCGCCCTTCCGGGCTGCCCCGCGGAGGGCGGCACCGAGCGGCCGTCCTGTCGAGAGCGCTCCGAGGAGGCGAAACTCCTCGCGCGTCAGGTCGAGACGGCTGACGGCGTAACGGCGGCGGTGAAGCGCCACCCACGTCGGACGCGGACGGGTTCCCGGACGTTTTCCCGCCTTCAAGGCGTCGAGCGCGGGACCGGCGGCGTAGCGGAACGCGAGAAGGCGGAGCGTCGGCGCCACGGCGAAACGCCGCGATTCCCAGTCCGCGGAGACGTGACGCGGGGGAGACGCGGGACCCTCATCCTCCTCGTCGAGGTCGAAGACCTCGTTGATGGCGCGCTCCAGCCTCGCGAGCTCACGCAGGAACGGCGCGGGGGGAAAGCGCCGCGTCTTTCTCAGGAACTCGGGTACGTGGTCGCCGAGGCGTGCGAACGTGTAGCTGCGTGACGGGAAAACCCGGACGTAGGCGAGGACGAATTCGAAGAAGCGCCTGTGCCCCAGAAACGCGGCGAGGCCCGGATAGTCGGCCACGAGGGCGTCGCGCATCCGGAGCGGGTACATGCCCTGATAGACCGCGAGCCTCTCGAGCGGCTGCATCGTCTTCGAGGGCAGGATCGCGCGGCGCGCCTCGGAGACCTTCAGGTGGCGCGTCGCGGAGCGCGCGCACGCGGCCTCCTCGACGGAGCCCGGGTGCACGATCACCGCCTGCATCCAGCGCTCGAGGCGCGGGAGCTCACGCATGAGCCGCCCGCCGCGAGGCATCGGCCGCGGATCCCCGCGCAAGCGGAGGGCGGTGCTTCAGCGCCTTCTTCGCCTCCGCGTGGACGGTCGCGAAGGCGGGGATGTCCTGGTCCCATTCGAGAAGCGTGGCGCGCGGCCCCGTGCGGGCGATCGCGTGCGCGTAGAGTCCCCAGACTTCTTCCTTCACGCGGGCGCTGTGCGAGTCGAGGAGGAACGTGCCTTTGTCGGTGTGTCCGGCGAGGTGGTACTGCACGACGCGGTCGGCCGGCAGCGCGTCGAGGTAGGCGACGGGGTCGAAGCCGTGGTTCACGGAGCTCACGTAGACGTTGTTCACGTCGAGGAGCATCCCGCAGTCGGCGTCTTTCAGGAGGCGCGCGAAGAACGCGGCCTCGGACATCGTCGAGGAGCGGAACTCCGCGTACGAGGACGGGTTCTCGAGGACGAGCGGCTGCTCGAGCACTTCGGAGACCCTCTTCGCGCGGCGCACGACGTGGCGCAGCGTCTCCTCGTTGTAGGGCAAGGGCAGGAGGTCGTGGGTATTCCGTCCGGACACGCCCGTGAAGCAGAGATGATCCGACACCCAGGGGGCCCTTACGCGGGCGGCGAGAGCTTTCACCTTCCTCAGGTAGCCGAGATCGAGAGGGTCGGTCCCGCCGATGGACATCGAGACGCCATGCAGGACGACGGGATACCTCTCGGCGACGCGGTCGAGGACGTGGCGAGGCCGCCCGCCGGTGTCGAGGAAGTTCTCGGTGATGGCCTCGAAGAAGTCCACCTCGGGCGCCTTCGAGAGGACGTGCCCGAAGTGGACCGTGCGGAGCCCGACCCCCACGCCGAGGTCGGGCAATCCGAACCGGTCTCCCATGGGAAAGGGCTCAGCCGGCCTTCGGCGCGTCCGCGGCGGGCGCCTTCTCCTTGGGAGGCACCGCGCAGCCGCCTTTGCCCTTGCAGGCGTTCTGGCCGGCACACCCGTTGTCCTTGGTGTGACAGGCGCCCTGGCCCTTGCAGGCGTTCTTGCCCGCGCACTCGTGGCGCATCGACGCCGAGGCGCAGCCGCCCTTGCCCTTGCAGGCGTTCTGGCCGGCACACCCGTTGTCCTTCGTGTGACAGCCGCCCTGGCCCTTGCAGGCGTTCTTGCCCGCACACATGTGGTCCTTGCCCTTGGTCTTGCCCTTCTCCTTGGCGGCGGGCTTGTCGTCGGCGAGGAGGTTTCTGCCGGCGACGATCCCGGCGACGGCGGCTCCGAGGGTAGCGGCGAACTGGCGACGGTTCATTCAGGCCTCCTTGAAGGTTCTTGTGGGTCTCGCTTGGTTCGATGTTTCGGTTTTCACCCGGGCTCGGAATTGCGGGGGTGCGAGAACGAGAATCTGTCGCAGCATCAGCTTTTTCCCATACGGCTGTCAAGGGGGGCGTGGATCAGGGGGCGTGGATCAGCCGTTCGGGGCTCCTTTCGGCTTCGAACAGGTGGATGCCGGAACGGGCCGGTCCTATTCCCGTGTCTTCCGGACTTTCTCGTCCGCGGCCACACGCAGGATCTCGGCGACGCTCCAGGCCTGGGCCGGGCAGCCGCGCGGGTGGTGGGGAGCGTCGCCGTCGAAAATCTCCGGAACCTGCCCGAGCCCGTCGCCGAGGAGAAAGCGGCCGAGCGGCGCGAACAGGTCGCGGACGGCCCTGGCGCTCACCGGGCCGTCGCCGTTCACGCGGCGGAAAGCCGCCGCGTAGGCCCCGAGGAGCCACGGCCACACGGTCCCCTGGTGATAGGCCGCATCGCGTTCCCGAGGCCCGCCTTCATAGCGCCCTCGGTATGCGGGGTCGTCGGGCGACAGCGTGCGGAGGCCGAACGGGGTCAGGAGATGCCCTTCGACGGTCGTGAGGACTCTTTGCGCGAGCGGCCTCGGGACCATCGAATGGTGAAGGCTGACGGCGAGGAGCTGGTTCGGCCGGATCGAGCGGTCGCGCCATGCGCCGTCGACGCAGTCGACGAGGCCGCGGCCTTCGCCCTCGTCAGGAAAGACCGAGAGAAAACTCGCGCGGCACGCCTCCGCACGAGCCCGATAACCATTCGAAGAATCTTCTTCCCCGATTCTGCTCGCGAAGACGCTCATCGTCCGAAGCGCGTTGAACCAGAGCGCCTGAATCTCGACGGGCTTGCCTTCGCGCGGCGTGACCGGGCGGCCGTCGACACGCGCGTCCATCCACGTGAGGACCTCGCCTGGGGCGTGCCATTCGAGGAGCCCGTCGGCGCTCACGCGGATTCCATAGCGTGTGCCGCGCTCGTGCCACGCGACGATCTCCGCGAGAATCCTGAAGAGGCGGTCGCGGACGAGGGCGACGTCGCCGGTCGCCTCCACGTATTGCCGGACGGCCTCGAAGTACCAGAGCGAGGCGTCGACCGAGTTGTACTCGGGCTCCTCGCCCGCCTCCGGGAAGCGATTCGGGAGCATTCCCTGGTTCACGTGCCGGGAGAACGCGAGCAGGATCTGCTTCGCGACGTCCGTCCGGCCCGCCGCGAGCGTGAGGCCCGGCAGTGCGATCATCGTGTCGCGCCCCCAGTCCGAGAACCACGGGTAGCCCGCGATCACGGTCGTCAGGTCGCCGCGCGCGACGAGGAACTGGTCGGCAGCGCGCAAGAGAGCGCAAATGAAAGGCTCTTGCCCGCCCCTTGCAGCGGTCTTTTCGCGGCGCGAGAGCTCCTTTTTTCTCAAAGTGTGAATGTCCGGAGCGGAGCGGGGGGAGGTCGAAGCGATGAGGTTGGCGGTTCGGCGTGTCGTCGCGCCGCTTTCTTCAAAGGTGAATGAAAACGTCGCGGGATGCCAGAGGTCCTCCTGAAAGTCGAAGCCGCGCGCCCTCTCTTCTTCATACTCGAAGAACCTGTACCAGTCGCCGGCCTGCGTGGCGGTCCCGTCGTGAGCGACGTGGAGCGTCGGTAGTCCCGCATAGGGCGTGATTGCCGCGCGTCCGGCCGCGATGTCGACGCGTGGATCGAGGCTCTCGTTCTCGTGCGTCAGCGCGTGGAAGTCTCGGAACGCGACGAGGGGGCGCACCTCGAGGCCCACCGGGCCTTCGCCCCGCGCGAGCCGCCACGTCACGCACACGGCGTTCTCGCCGTGCACCATGAAGAGCGTCCGCTCGAGGGCGATCCCCTCGACTTCGAAAACCCAGGTCGGAAACGGCTCGAGCCGGAACTCCCTGAGGAAACGGAAGCCTTCGGGATGCCTGGTCCCCGGGAAACGGTTTGTTGCGAGATCGAAGCGACGGCCCTTCGCGAGCAGCGTCTCCTCGAGCTTGGACAGGAGCACCATGCGGCCCACGGGGGGCCTGGTCGCGGCCACGAGGAGGCCGTGATACCGGCGCGTGTTCTCGCCGGTGACGGTCGACATCGCGTAGCCGCCGAGGCCGTTCGTCTCCAGCCACTCGCGCCGGTCGGGCTCGTCCGCCCCGGCGGTCATTCGCCGCTCTGTTGAAGCAGCTTCGCGACGAGCCCGGTCCAGCCGGTCTGATGGCTCGCGCCGATGCCGGCGCCGTTGTCTCCGTGAAAGTACTCGTAGAACAGGACGTAGTCGCGCCAGTGGGGGTCGTTCTGAAACGTCTCGGCGCCGCCGTAGACGGGCCGGCGGCCGCCTTCATCGCGCAGGAAGATGCGCGTGAGGCGCCGCGAGAGCTCGCCCGCGACGTCCCAGAGCGTCTGGGAAGTCCCGGAGCGCGCCGGGAATTCCACCTTGTACGCGTCGCCGAGGAAATGGTGGAATTTCTGGAGCGACTCGATGATGAGGTAATTGACGGGGAACCAGATCGGTCCGCGCCAGTTCGAGTTCCCGCCGAAGAGTCCGGTGGACGACTCGGCTGGCTCGTAGTCCACGCGGCGCTCCGCGCCCATGACGTCGATCACGTACGGGTGGTCCCGGTGGAAGCGCGAGAGGGCGCGGATGCCGAAGTCCGAGAGGAACTCGTCGGGATCGAGGAGGTACGTCAAGACCGAGCGCAGGCGCCGGCGGTTCACGAGCGAGAGGAAACGGCGCGGGCCGTCGTCCGTCGAGATCGTCTCGACGTGGCTCGCGAAGTCCGGCCGGTTGTCGATGAACCACTGCATGCGCCGCTTGAAGCCGGGGAGGCGGTCGACGACGTCGGCCTCGAGCGTCTCCACGGCGAAGAGCGGTATGAGCCCGACCATCGAGCGCACGCGCATCGGAAAGTGGCCGCCTAAGGGCGGGTGGAGGACGTCGTAGTAGAAGCCGTCCTGCCTGTCCCAGAGCTCGATCCCTTCGCCGCCGAGATCGTTCATCGCACGCGCGATGTAGACGAAGTGCTCGAAGAACTTGGACGCGACGTCCTCGTACGCGGAGTCCTCGCGCGAAAGCTCCAGGGCGATCGCGAGCATGTTCAGGCAGTACATGCCCATCCAGCTGGTGCCGTCCGACTGCTCGATGTGCCCGCCGGTCGGCAGGGGAGCGCTGCGGTCGAAGACGCCGATGTTGTCGAGGCCGAGGAATCCGCCCTGGAAGACGTTGCGGCCCTCCTCGTCCTTGCGGTTCACCCACCACGTGAAGTTCAGGAGCAGCTTGTGGAAGACGCGCTCGAGGAACCTGCGGTCGGGGTTGCCCGAGCGCCTCGCGTCGATCTTGTAGACGCGCCACGCGGCCCACGCGTGGACGGGAGGGTTCACGTCGCTGAACTTCCACTCGTACGCGGGGAGTTGTCCGTTCGGGTGCATGTACCACTCGCGCAGGAGCAGGATGAGCTGCTGCTTCGCGAAATCGGGATCCACGAGGGCGAGCGGCACTGTGTGGAACGCGAGGTCCCACGCGGCGTACCAGGGGTACTCCCACTTGTCGGGCATCGAGATGACGTCGGCGTTGTAGAGGTGGCCCCACTCGGCGTTCCGTCCGTGCCGCCGCTCCGCGGGGGGCGGAGGCTGGTCGGGGTCGCCCTTCAGCCAGCGCGCGACCTCGAAGCCGTAGTACTGCTTGCTCCACAGGAGGCCGGCGAAGGACTGGCGCATGACGCTTTTCGCGTCGTCCGAAATGTCGGCCGGAATCACGTTCGCGTAGAAGGCGTCTGCTTCAGCGCGGCGCGCGGCGAGGATCGCGTCGAAACCGGTCCCGAGCGGATCGGCAGGCGTTGCGTCGGTGAGGCGTAGGCGCGTCCTCCGCGAACCGCCTGGCGGCACGTCGAGCCGGTACCACGCGGCGGCCTTCGTCCCGAATCCCGCCGGGTTCACCGCATCCCTGGCGCCGCGGACGACGCGGTCGTGGAAAGCGTCTTTCACATACGGTCCAAAGTTCTCGGTTCCGAAGAGGCGGCGATTGTTCGTCTCGTTCTCGGTGAAGAGCAGCTCCGGCGCGCCCTCGGCATAGAGGTGGCGATCGCCGTACGCGGGGTGCGAGATCGCCACCGCCGCGGCGCCGTCCGGCCCCTCGGCCTTGCGGGCGCGAGGCTTGCGTGGGTCGAGGCCCCAGGACCACGTGTTGCGGAACCAGAGGGTCGGCAGGAGGTGAATCGGCGCGGCCTCCGGCCCGCGGTTCAGGACTTCGATCTCGACGAGGATGTCCTCGGGCGAGGCCTTCGCGTACGTGACGAAGACGTCGAAGTAGCGGTGTCCCTGAAAGACGCCCGTATCGAGGAGCTCGTATTCCGGCTCCCGCCTGCCGCGGCGGGCGTTCTCCTCGCGCAACTTCGCGTACGGGAACTCCGCCTGCGGGTACTTGTAGAGCATCCGCATGAACGAGTGCGTCGGCGTGGAGTCGAGATAGAAGTAGTACTCCTTCACGTCCTCGCCGTGGTTTCCCTCGGGGCCCGTGAGGCCGAAGAGCCTCTCCTTGAGCATCGGGTCTTTCCCGTTCCAGAGGGCGAGAGCGAAGCAGACGCTCGCGTGCCGGTCGGAGATGCCGGCGATGCCGTCCTCGCCCCATCGATACGCCCGCGCGGGCGCCGCATCGTGGGGAAAATAGGTCCACGCCGAGCCGTCCGGGCTGTAATCCTCGCGGACCGTGCCCCACTGGCGCTCGGACAGATAGGGACCCCAGCGCTTCCAGTTCTTCTTCCGGTCGCGGTCCTCCGCGAGGCGGAGCGACTCCGGATCGGGCGCGGTCGGCTCGGGCATGCGGATCTCCCGGACGCAAGGGTATACGGCCTCTCCCCACGCAGGCGGGGCGCCGCCGCCGGCGTCGAGCCGCGAATGAGATTGACTCTCGCCTTGCAGGGGCTTCAAAATCCGAGCCCTCCAAAGGGCTTCGAACGGAGATTCTTGGGGGTGACTCATGCTCGTCGCGACGAAACCCGGTCTCACGGACGCGCTTCTCGATGGTTGCCGCAGACGAGCGCCGCTCTACGACCTCGAGAACCGCTTCTGCCAGGAGGACTTCGACGAGCTGAAGGCCGCGGGGTATCTCCTCATGGCGGTTCCGAAAGAGTTCGGCGGGGAGGGCCTGACGCTCGAGGAGGCGTCGCTCGAGACACGGCGTCTCGCGCTCTACGCTCCCGCCACGGCGCTGTGCATCAACATGCACAACTACTGGGTGGGCGATGCGGCGGACCTCTGGAAGAGCGGAGACAAGTCCTGCGAATGGATCCTCCGGGAGGCGGCAGCGGGAGAGGTATTCGCCGCCGGCCACGCCGAGCACGGCAACGACATCCCGGGACTCCTTTCGACCACGAAGGCGGAGCGCGTCGACGGGGGCTGGCGCTTCACCGGGCGGAAGTCCTTCGGAAGCCTGACCCCGGTTTGGACGCGGCTCGGGATGCACGGAATGGACACGAGCGACCCGGCCGCGCCGAAGATCGTCCACGCGTTCCTGCCGCGCGGCACGAAGGGCTGCACGATCAAGGAGACGTGGGACGTGCTCGGGATGCGCGCGACGCGGAGCGACGACACGGTGCTCGAGGGTGCGTTCGTCCCGGACAAGTACGTCTCGCGGGTCGTTCCCGCGGGGGTCGCGGGCGTGGACGCCTTCATCCTCGGCTTCTTCACGTGGGGCCTGACCGGTTTCGCGAACGTCTACTACGCGATCGGGCTCAGGACGCGCGAGGTCATCATCGAGCAGCTGAAGACGAAGACGTCGATCGGCCTGACGCGGCCCATGACGTACCACCCGGAGATCCAGCACGGCATCGCGGAGATCTCTCTCGAGCTCGAATCGATCGGTCCGCACGTCGACGCGATCGCGCGCGACTGGTCGCGGGGCGCGGTGGGGCCGGACTGGTTCCTGCGGCTCGTCGCGATGAAGTACCACGCGGTGGAGGGCGCGTTCCGGATCGTGGACCGCGCGCTCGACATTTCCGGAGGGTTCGGCATGTTCAAGAAGAGCGAGCTCGAGCGGCTCTTCCGCGACTGCCGCGCGGGCCGGTTCCACCCGGCGAACTCGGCGCTCGTCCACGAGATCGTCGGAAAGCTGACGCTCGGGATCAGTCCCGACGAACAGCCGCGGTGGGGCTGAATCGTCAGGAAGCGCGCCGCGGCCCGCGCGAAACGACCCTGAGGAAGGCCTCGAGCCGACCGTCCGCCGGATGCTCGCGCAGCTCGGCCGGCGTGCCCGCCTGCGCCACCTGGCCGTCCAGAAGCACCACGAGATGCTCGGCGAGCGCGAACGCCTCGGGCTGGTCGTGCGTCACGAGAAGGGTCGTCAGGCCCGTCTCGCCGTGGAGCCGCAGGAGCCATTCGCCGAGCTCGAGGCGCACGCCCGCGTCGAGGGCACCGAAGGGCTCGTCGAGGAGGAGCACGCGCGGGTTCACGGCGAGCGCGCGCGCGAAGGCCACGCGCTGGCGCTGTCCGCCGGACAGCTCTGAAGGGCGGCGGTCGCCGAAGGCTTCGAGCTGGACGCGGCGAAGGAGCTCGTCCGCGCGCGCGACGGCCTCCTTGCGCGGAACGTGCCTCACGCGCAAGCCGAAGACGACGTTCTCCCGCACGGAGAGGTGCCCGAAAAGCGCGTAGCCCTGGAAGACGAAGCCGACTCCACGCTTCTGGACCGGCACGTCCGTCACGTCCTCGCCGTGCAGAAGAACGCGGCCCGCGTCCGGCTCCTCGAGCCCCGCGATGAGCCGAAGCACCGTCGACTTCCCGGCTCCGGAAGGTCCGAGAATCCCCGTGATCGCGCCCGTCGGCGCGGTGAACGAGACGCCCGCCACCGCCGGAGGCCCGTCCTCGGTGAAGCGGCGCCGGAGGTCCAGGGCGACGACGCTCATCTCGCTCTCACGCGCGCTTCCTCGAGCTTCCGGGCCGCGAGGGTGACGAGGGCGAGAAACGTGAGGAGGGAGGCCACGGCAAACGCGCCGGCGAGGTCGTACTCGTTGTAGAGGATCTCGGCGTGAAGCGGCATCGTGTTCGTCACACCGCGGATGTGTCCGGACACCACGGACACGGCGCCGAACTCGCCCATCGCGCGCGCGTTGCACAGGACCACGCCGTAGAGGAGCCCCCACCGCGCCTTCGGGAGCGTCACGCGAAAGAACGTCTGCCATCCACCGGCCCCGAGCGTGAGAGCGGCTTCCTCCTCCTCGTTGCCCTGCGCCTCGAGCACTGCGAGAACCTCGCGCGCCACGAACGGGAATGTGACGAAGACCGTGGCGAGGACGATGCCGGGTACGGCGAAGATGATCTTCCAGTCGTGCGCGGCGAGGAAAGGCCCGAGAAATCCCTGTCGCCCGAACAGCAGGACGAACACGAGGCCCGCGATGACGGGAGAGACCGCGAAAGGCAGGTCGATGAGCGAGACGAGCAGGCCCTTGCCGCGGAAGCGGAACTTCGCGATGAGCCAGGCGGCGAGAAGCCCGAAGACGAGGTGCAGCGGCACCGCGATCGCGGCCGTGAGAAGCGTGAGGCGGATCGCGGAGAGAGCGGCGGGCTGCGTGATCGCCGCGAAGTAGGCCTTGGGCCCCTTGCTCAGCGCCTGCGCAAAGACGGCCGCGAGCGGCACGAAGAGGAAGAGGGCGAGGAACAGGAACGCGACCGCCACGAGGCCGCGCTTGAGAGCCGGCGCGTCCGCGAGCGCGGGTGCGAGCCGGAAGCCGCGCCCGATCACGGTGGAGGCGCCGGCGCGGCGCCGTGTCCAGCGCTGCAGGGCGTTGATCGTGTAGACGAGGGCGAACGACGTCACGAGGAGGACGAGCGCGATCGCCGTGGCGCCGGCGGTGTCGTACTGCTCGAGCTTCGTCACGATGAGAAGCGAAGCGACCTCGGTGCGGAAGGGCATGTTGCCCGAGATGAATACGATCGAGCCGTATTCGCCTAGCGCCCGCGCGAAGGCCAGCGTGAACCCCGTCAGGAGCGGCGGGAGGAGATTTGGAAAGAGGATGCGCGCGAAAGTCTGCAGTCGCGAGGCGCCGAGGACGGCCGCGGCCTCCTCCAGCTCGGCGTCGAGATCCTCGAGGACGGGCTGGACCGTCCGCACGACGAACGGAAGGCCCACGAACGTGAGGGCGAGAACGACTCCCGCGGGCGCGAAGGCGACCTTCAGACCGAGCGGCACGAGGAACCGGCCGAGCCACCCGTTGGCGGAATAGACGGCCGTGAGCGTGAGGCCCGCCACGGCCGTGGGCAGCGCAAAGGGAAGGTCCACGACCGCGTCGACGAACGCGCGTCCCGGAAAGCGGTAGCGCGCCAGCACCCACGCGATGAGCATTCCCAGCACGGCGTTGAGGAGAGCGGCGGCAAGCGCCGCGCCGAAGCTGAGGCGATACGCCGCGAGCGCGCGCGGCGCGGTGACGACCCGCCAGAATTCCTCGGGAGAAAGGCCGGCCGCCTTCACGAAGAGCGCGGCGAGCGGGACGAGGACGAGGAGTCCGGCGTAAAGAAGCGTCGCGCCGAGAGCTGGCCCGAACCCGGGAAGAACTCCATGACGACGCGCTCCTCTCACCGGTCTGGCTGGTAGATCCGGTCGAAGGAGCCGCCGTCGTCGAAGTGGGCCTTCTGGGCCTTCCGCCATCCGCCGAAGACGTCGCCGATCGTGAAGAGAGAGACCTTCGGAAAATCTCCGGCATGGGCGGCTGCGACCTTCGGGCTGCCCGGTCGGTAATGGTGCTTCGCCGCGATCGCCTGCGCCTCGTCCGTGTAGAGGAAGTCGAGGTAGGCCTGCGCCGCGGCGCGCGTGCCGTGCTTGTCGGCGTTCCTGTCCACCAGGGCGACGGGCGGCTCGGCGAGGATGCTCACGGACGGGACGACGATCTCGAACCGGCCCCGGCCGAGCTCCTTCGTCAGGAGGAACGCTTCGTTCTCCCAGGCGATGAGGACGTCCCCGAGGCCACGCTCGGCGAACGTCGTCGTGGCTCCGCGGGCGCCCGCGTCGAGGACCGGTACGCTCGCGAAGAGCTTCGAGAGGAAATCGCGGGCCGCGGCTTCGCTCCCGCCCGGTCTCTTCAGGGCGTAGCCCCATGCGGCGAGATAGTTCCAGCGCGCGCCGCCGGACGTCTTCGGATTCGGTGTGATGACCGAGACCCCCGGTTTGACGAGGTCGTCCCAGTCCCGGATCTTCTTCGGGTTTCCCGCGCGCACGACGAAGACGATCGTGGACGTATAAGGGGAGCTGTCCCTCGGAAGGCGCGTCTGCCAACCCACGGGCAGGAGGTCCCCCTTCGCCGAGATCGCGTCGATGTCGCCCGAAAGCGCGAGCGTCACGACGTCGGCCTCCAGGCCGTCGATCACGGACCGCGCCTGCATGCCCGAGCCCCCGTGCGACTGGTTGATCGTGACCTTCTGGCCAGCCTTCGCCATCCAGGCCCTCGCGAAGGCGGCGTTCACCTCCTCGTACAGCTCACGCGTGGGGTCGTACGAGACGTTGAGCAGCGTCACCGCGGGTGGCGCGGCGACGAGGGAGGACGAAGAGGGAGAAGAGATTTCTGCGAATAGGAAGAAAAGAGAAAGGGCGGCCGCCGCGCCAATGGCAGAACCGCGGCGCGGGACGGGACGCGAGCCGGGAAGCCGAAAGAGTCGATCGACGCGCGTCATGCCCTATTACCCTCTAAGAAATCTTTCTCTTCTTCTTATATTATTTATCCCACTGATTTAGTCAAGTATTATTGATCGGGAGACAATGGGCCCGTGAAGCTCACCCGTCGAAGCGAGTACGCGCTCCTGGCCCTGCTCCACCTCGCGCGCGTGAAGGGGGAGGGCTACGTCGCCGTGGCCGCGATGGCCGAGGCGCAGGGTCTCCCCCCGAAGTTCCTCGAGCAGCTCCTGATGGCGCTCAAGCGCGCACGGCTCGTCTCGAGCCAGAAGGGGCCGCACGGCGGATACCGGCTGGCCCGTCCGGCCGAGAAGATCTCGCTGGCCGAGGTCATCCGGCTCCTGGACGGAGCCCTCGCGCCGACCGAGTCGGTCAGCACGTATTTCTACGAGCCGACGCCCGTGGAGAGGGAGAAGCGGCTCCTCCGCGTCTTCAAGGAGATCCGCGACCTCGTGTCGGCCCGGCTCGAGAGAACGTCGCTGGCCGACGTCCGCTGAGTTGACCTTTTGGAAAGCGGCAGGAAAGCCCTTGACATTGTACTAGTAGACTAGTACATTAGAAGCATGGACGGCGTGCCGTTCCGCCTCGATTCCGGCTCGGGCGTGCCTTTTTACCGGCAGGTCATCGATCAGGTACTCCTCGCGGTCGCGGACGGGCGGCTCCGGCCGGGAGAGAGGCTCCCCACGGTCCGCCAGCTCGCCGTCGACCTCTCCGTGAACCTGAACACGATCGCGCGGGCGTACAGGGAGATGGAGATCCGCGGGATCGTCGAGACCCAGCAAGGCACCGGCACGTTCGTGGCCCACCGAAAGGCCGAGAAAAAGACCGCCGAGCGGCGGAAGGCGCTCGAGCGCCTCGTCGACCAGGGCCTTTCCAGCGCAGCCGCGCAGGGATTCACCACCGAAGAGTTCGCCGAAGCCCTCCTCGAGAGAACCGAAGAGGCCGGCAGGAGGTAACCATGCTCGTCCGAACCATAAGGCGGCTCGCCGAGAAGGCACAGGAGGCCCACGGTGCCGCCGAGTCGCCGCGACGGGGTAGCTCGTCCGAGAAGCGCCGCCGGCAGACCGAGAAGGACCTCGAGGCTCGCCGATACGTGAGCGGCGTGAGCCTGCTCGCCTTCTTTCTCTCGCTCGCGGCCGGAGGCATTTTCGCGGGGATCGCCGGCTCTCCGATCCCGTTCGTGGCGGCCGTTCTCGTCGGCGTCTTCCTCCTCTTCGCTCTGAAGGTCGCGAACCAGTGGGAGCGCGCCGTCGTGCTGCGGTTCGGGCGCTTCATGGGCCTCAAGGGCCCCGGCCTGTTCATCCTCATTCCGGTCGTGGACGAGGTCTCGCAGCTCGTGGACCAGCGCGTGCGTGTGACCGACGTTTCGGCGGAATCCGCTCTCTCGAAGGACACCGTCCCCGTCAACGTGGACGCGATCGTCTTCTGGACGGTGTGGGACGCGCAGAAGGCCGTTCTCGAGGTCGCGGACTACCTCGACGCCATCGCGCTCTCGGCCCAGACGGCGCTGCGCGAGACGATCGGCCGCCACATGCTCGCGGAGATGATCACCGAGCGCGAGCAGCTCGGGAAGCAGCTTCAGGCGATCCTCGACGAGAAGACGAATCCCTGGGGCATCACCGTGCAGTCCGTCGAGATCCGCGACGTGAAGATCCCGCCCGCCCTCGAGGACGCGATGTCGCGGCAGGCGCAGGCCGAGCGCGAGCGGCAGGCCCGCATCATCCTCGGCACGGCGGAAACCGAGATCTCCGCCCGGTTCGTGGAAGCCGGCGACGCATACAAGGACCACCCGCTCGCTTTGCACCTGCGCGCCATGAACATGCTCTACGAAGCGATCAAGGAGAAGGGCGCGATGGTCATTGTTCCGTCGAGCGCGGTCGAGACGATGGGCCTCGGCGGGCTGGCGGGGATGACCGCGCTCGCTCAGAAGAAACAAACGGGGGAGTGACCGGGGAACGACGGAGACTCTCTTAGATGGGAATACAGAAAGAGAGACCGGGGGAAGGGGGTCCGAGATGAGTCAGGTCTTCGTCGCCGTGCGCGCGCTTTTCTATGCAACGGGTTTCGTGACCCTGTGGGGGTGGCTCGCGCTTCGCGCCCGCCACGCCGACGTGGAGCGGGGTCAGTACCTTCCGTTCTGGACGGGCTTTGTTGGGGTCGCGTTCTTCGTTCTGGGAGCCGTCGTCGCCGTCTCGTGCATCGTCTCTTTCGTCGTTCGTGGAAAGGGGACTCCCGCTCCCTTCGACCCCCCGCGGCGAGTCGTCGGGACCGGCCCGTACCGCTTCGTCCGGAACCCGATGTACCTCGGGGCGATCCTTCTTCTCTCGGGCTTCGGGCTGTATGCCCGGTCGCCCTCCGTGCTCGGCCTCGCGGCCTGTGCCGCCCTGATCGCGCACCTCCTCGTGATCTTCTACGAGGAGCCGGACCTCGAGCGCCGGTTCGGAGAGAGCTACGCCGCATACCGCCGCGCGACGAACCGCTGGATCCCCGGGCCCGGGCACTGACGCGGGTCGCGTTCCTCAGACGTTGGGCTCGGAACTGGCGCTTGGCTTGAGAAGGTGAAGAACATAAGCGCCCGCGAAGACCGCACCGGCGGCGGTGTGTCCCCACCCCATTCCCTTTCTCAGCGCGTCTCCCGTGAGGACCTGCACGGCGTAGCCCGAGAGAACGAGAGGCGCCACGAGTCCGAGCAGGGAGCCTCCGGTCGTCTTTCCCGGAGTCTCGCCCGACCTCCATTTCGGCAGCGCGTGTCCGCGCGCGATCAGCCCGAAAGCGAAGACGAGGAAGGGGGCCGCGAGGACGTGGGCTTTCAGGATGTCGGGCTGCCAGGGATGGCCGAGAGGGGAGTCCGGGTCGGAGCCCGTCATGACGTACTTCATGTAGCCGTAGACGAGGCCGGAGATCGCGACGGCGAGCGTCGAGACATGCAGAAGGACGAGTTCCCATCGCTTCATCGGGCGCTCACCGCCTGCCCTTCTCCCTGAGGAACGCGTCCAGCGCGAGGACGCGCCGCGCCGCCTCGACGGTCGCCCGTACGGTCAGGGTGGCACCCGTCACCGGGCGGACGCCCCGCTTTTCGGAGAGGTCGTCGTCGAGGTGCTTTCCACCGAACTGCCCGTACCACTTCGCCCGCGGAAGGTACTCGTCCGGTTCCGAGAACGACAGGATCTCGATGCGGGCGATCGTCCCGGCCGGGTCGATGAGGACGAGAAGCGTCTCGGGCTCCGTGCGCACGACGTGCGTGTCGAAGTAGGCGGTGCCGGCATCGCGGCCGGCCTGCGTCGCGGCGTAGAAGACGACGAGGCCCGTCGGCGGAGCGCCGCCGGTCCGTCGCACGACCTCGGCGCGATCGGCCTCGGAGAGGAACGCCGTCTTCCGCTGCACGGCGGCCCCGGGAGGGAAGGCGAGGCGGAGCGCCTCCTCCTGGGTCAAGAAACTCTTGGCGAAGGATGCTGAAGGAAATATGAGGAGGAGAAACAGCGAGATGCATGGAAAGAGGGATGGCAGGATTTCTATGAATGTCGGCCTCGTAGCCCTCGGCTGACCGGTGTCAAGGGCGCGCTTCGCGCGCCGCGCAGCGGTCGACGACCCTTGACTCCGGTTAGCCGAGAGCATGTTTTCCAGCTATCGGCGGCTGCATCAGCAGCCGCCGCATATGAGGAAGATCCGAATCACGGTCTTCTCTTGCGTCTTTCTCTCTCAAAACTCATACCCCAATGCGACATTGAGCTGGTTCACGCCCGTCTTCGCGGCGTTCCGCCGCCACTGCCCGTCCACTTTCACGACGACCTGCGGGATCGGCTTGAAGACGAGGCCGGCCGTCCACTGCGTGACGTCGTTCTCCGGGTTTCGCGTATAGCCCTGCGGCACTTCAGCCTGCGTGTCCCACGCCTCGTAGCGCACGAAGGGCGTCAGCGACATGCGCGTGCGCGCCGCAAGCGACAGGACGTCGAACCCGGCCTCGACGTACCAGCCCTCCTGCCTCCTTCCGACCGACTCGTCCCCGTCGAAGTGGTTCACCTGATTGATCGCGGCCGCGTCGCCCACGGTGGACTGCGCCCGGAGCGCGCGGAATGACGCTCCGCGCCACTTCGCGTCGAGATGGAAGTCCACGAACGTCGTCCTCGCCGCGAACGACTCGCCGGCGGGTGTCACCTGGCCCTGACCCGAGTTGCCCGTGAAGAACGACGCGCCGACGAGCACGCCGGGCAGTCCCGTGTAGTCGAGGCGGCCCGTGAGCGCGAAGCTCCGCGCGCGGGCGACGGAACCTTCCTGGCTGCCTTCCCGGAGCCCGTCCGCAGCGAATCCGGAGGCCTTCAGTCCATTGACGAGGTACAGCCGGTACGAGAAAGGGCCGGCGTCGCCCCAGGCGCCGAAGCCGATCTCGCGCCATGTGGACGGCAGGATGACCTTCTCCACGTCGGGCCGGCGCGCCCCGAGGAAGACCGGCGGCTCATGGAGCTGGTTGATGAGTCCCACGGGGATGAGAACGAGGCCCGCGCGGGCGTTTAAGGCGCGCTTCCCGCTGATCCAGTCGAGGGTGGCGAACTCGACTTCGGTTTCGCCCTCCTTGTCGCCTGCCGTGACGGCGTGCTCGTACTCGATCTCGCTGTCGAAGACGAAGTGGTCGTCGAACCGGTAACCGAAATAGAGGACGGCGCGCGCGAGGTCGATCGTGGGCGTGAGGCCGGACGGCGAGCCGTCCTCCCGGGTGCCCGAGAAGTTCTGGTAGAGGATCTCGCCGTACCCGCCGATCGAGACGCCCTTCTTTTCATAGACTCTCGAGGCGGCCGGGCCGAGACCGAGCTCGGGCCGCGGACTCGGCGCGGCGGGAGCCGCCTCTCCAATGCGCAGGCCTTCGATCTCCTTCGTGAGCACGTCGACCTTCTGCTCCAGCTCCTTCAGGCGCTGCTCCCGTTCCTCGTCGGGCTTCGCGGGGGGCTCTTCGGCGAGGGCGGGGGGGGAGAGAAGACTGCTTAGAGAGAGTAGGAGACCGATCGCGGCGCCGCGCGTCGAGCGATCGCGGTTCATGGGAGAAGAGGCACGGCCGTCTTCGCCGCGCCCCGGCCGTTCTCGAGCAGCGCTCCCATTCCCGGCGAGACACGGACGGTCAGATTTCCGTCCTCTTCACCGTTTAAGAGATACAGCGTTTCGTGAAGTACGCCATCAGCCCGCAGGCGCTCCGACAGCGCCAGTCCCTCTTCGGGGCCTAGGACGAAAAACGCCGTCGACAGGACATCGGCGACGAGACCCGATGGCGCGACGACCGTGACGGAGCCGAAGTCGCGGGCGGGGAGGCCCGTGCGCGGGTCGAGGAGGTGTCCGATGCGCCGACCGTTCACGGCGACGCCGCGCTCGGAATTGCCGGACGTCGAGGCGGATGCGTCCTTCAATCGGACCCGCGCAATCGTGCGCGAGCGGTCGCGCGGATGGGCGACGGCGACGGCGGCTTCTTCGCCTGTCGCGAGCACCTGCCCGCCGAGGTCGAGGACGAAGGACGTGGATTCCGCCGCACGCAGAGCCTCCGCGGCCCTGTCGAGCGCCCAGCCCTTGCCCCAGGCTCCCTCGTCGATGCCGGCGAGCGCGTCGCGGCGGGTTACGCTGGAAGAGGATTCTTCGAAAGTGAAGAGGGCCGCGCTGCTGGCCGCGCGCGCCCGGGCGAGCGACGTCGCGTCCGGGATGCGCCCGCCCGTGCGCAGGCCCCAGGCGGTCACGAGCGGGAGAACGGCCGGACCGAAGGCGCCCTTCGTCGTCTTCTCCCATTCGAAGACTGTCTTGAGCAGAGCGAAGAGCTCCGACGGAACCGGCGTGGGGACGCCGGGACGCGCGGCATTCAGCCGGGCGAGGGGAGTGTCTTCCCGCCACGTCGACAGAAGCGCCTCGATCCGCTCGATTTCCCGGACCCCCGCCTCGCTGGTGCTGAGCGCGACGTCCCGCGTCGGGGCCGACATCGTGAGGGAGAACACGGTTCCCATCGCGGCGAGGTGGCGGACGACCGTGGCGTTATCCATACTGCGACTCAGTCTCAATCGCAAGATAACGGCAGGCGTGCCGCCCGTCAAGTGATGCAGTTGCTTCAGGCCGACGAGACGTGGGCCACACCCTGGAAGATCTCGCCCGGAGGGCCGAGAGCCGCGACCCGACCGGATTCGAGGATCACGACCTCGTCGGCGAGCGCGACGACCTCGGCCGCCTCATGCGTGACGTAGAGGATCGGAAGCGGGAACGCCGCCTTGACCTTCAGAAGGTGCTCGAGCACACGGTCCTTGAGCACACGGTCGAGGCCGGAAAGGGGCTCGTCGAGAAGCAGGATCTCCGGAGCCGAAAGCAGCGCGCGGCCCAGCGCGACGCGCCGCCTCTCGCCGCCGGAAAGCGTCGAGGGGCGCCTGTCGAGAAGGAGGGAGAGTCCGAGAACGTCGACGACGCGGTCCTCCGCCAGTGCGGGCCTTTCGGCCAGGCCACGGCCTGCTCCGTAGCGGAGGTTTCCCGCCACGGAGAGATGCGGGAACAGCGAATCGTCCTGCGTGACGTATCCGACGGCCCGTTGCCGCGGAGGGACGCGGACTCCCCGTGCCGCGTCGTCGAGGACGCGGCCGGACAGGACGATGCGTCCCCTCTCCGGATGCCTCAGGCCCGCGACGGCTTCCAGGAGGGAGGTCTTGCCTGCGCCCGACGGCCCGAAGACGGCCGTGACGTGGGCGCTCAGCGTGGCATCGAGCTCGAGCGCGAACGGCGTGAGCGGCAGGCGGAGGCCTTCGAGCGAAAGCGTCACGCGTTCGTCCGGCGCTTCAACCAGACCTCCGAGAGAAAGATGGCGCCGAACGCGAGCGCCGCCGAGACGGCGAGGAGGCCGTATGCGCGCCCGTCCAGGCCCGTCTGCACGTCGTTGTAGATCGCCGTGGCGATCGTCGTCGTGCGGCCGGGAATGTTCCCCGCGACGAGGATCGTGGCGCCGAACTCGCCCAGCGCGCGCGCGAAGGCGAGAAGGAGACCCGCGGCGATTCCGCGAGAGGCCAGAGGAAGCGTGACCGTCGAGAGGACGCGCGCTTCACTCGCCCCGAGCGTCCGCGCGACCGCCTCGAGACGCGGGTTCACCTCCTCGAAGGCGACGCGCGCCGTGCGCACGAGAAGCGGAAGGGACATCACCATCATCGCGACGACGACCGCTTTCCACGTGAAGACGACGTCCATGCCGAAAAGGGCCTGCGCGGCGCGCCCGCCCGGGCCGCGCCGGCCCAGGAACTTCAGGAGCAGGAGGCCGGTCGCGACGGGCGGGAGGACGAGCGGAAGCGAGACCAGCGTTTCGAGGAGGGCCTTTCCCGGGAAGCGCCGGCGCGCGAGGAGCAACGCGAGCGCGAGACCGAAGGGCGCGAGGAGGAGAACGGCCAACGCCGCCACCCGGAGCGTGAACCAGACGACGGGCAGGTCCACGGCGAACGCGGACACGTCAGTCCGTCACGAGGAAGCCGTATCGGGCGAAGACCGCCCTTGCGGCCTTCGAGGAAAGATACTCGAGGAATTTCCGCGCGGCTGCCTCCCGGGGAGCGCCTTTCACGAGCGCGAAGGGATACGAGATCGCGGGTCCGGATGCGGCCGGAACCTCGAAGGCGATCTTTACCTTCTTCGAGATCAGCGCGTCCGTCCGGTAGACGATGCCCGCGTCGACGTTGCCGGACTCGACGGCGGCGAGCGTCGCCCGGACGCTCTCGGTCGGCACGACTTTAGGGGCAACGAGAGTCCAGATTCCGATGCCTTCGAAGAATTTCTTCGAATAGACGCCTACGGGAACGCTTCCCGGCTCCCCGAGGGCGATCCGCTGAACGCGGGAGGTGGTGAGGTCCCGAGCCGAGAGGAGCGGCGCCGTCGCATCCCCCGGCACGACGACGACGAGCGTGTTCGAGAGGATCGATCGACGGGTCCCCGGCTCGACGAGACCGGCCTTTTCGAGCCCGTCCATCTGGACTTCGTCGGCCGACAGAAAGAGATCCGCCGGCGCCCCTTCGCGGATCTGCCTGGCGAGCAGGCTGGAAGCGGCGAAGTTGAAGGCGACGCTCTCCCCGCCCGCGGTCTCCCAGGACGCGGCGATCTCCTTCAGGGCGTCGGTCAGGCTCGCGGCGGCGAAGACGAGAACGAGAAGTTCCTTCATCCTGATCTCTCAGGATATACAGAATGAGAAACGATCCTCGTTCCTGCGGCTACTTCTTTCCGGGCTTCGCGGCTTTCTTGATGAGAGGGGTCGCGGCCTTCGCGTCCGCCTCGTTCCCGAAGCCGAGGATCGCCGAGAACTTTCGGCCGACGACCTGAGCCACGAGGAAGTCGAGATTGATCCCGGCGTCGGCGATGGCGCGCGCGAGCGCGTGCCCGAGGCCCGGCCGGTCGTCTCCCTCGACGAGGAGCGTCGGGATGGTGGAGGCCGCGAGACCTTCCGACTGCGCGGCGGCGACCGCCTTCTTCCCGGAGACCGGCGACACCTCGATGACGGCGGGATTGCCTCCGGGCTGCCTGTAGCCCATCGCGACTCTCAGGCTGATTCCCTGTGCGGCGAGCGGTCTGAGCGTCTCCGCCATGAGGCCGGGACGGTCCCCCGACTCCCGGCGCCAGAGCGTGATCTTCTTGACGGTGATGGCCATGGTCGACTCCTTTCGTGTGAGATCCCTTGGGACCAAGCTAGGGAGGAAACGCCAGGAAATCAAGCGTTAGTAAGGCGGGAGGCCTCAGCCGGGGCCTTTCGAGTCGATGTCGGCCACCATGACGTCGATCCCGTCTGCGCCCTCGAGGACGCGCTGGACGATGCCCGGCGAGAGGCGCCCTTTCAGGCCCGTGCGTGAGGGGCGTCCGATGACCAAGACGCCCACCCTCTCCTCGCGGACGAATTCGAGGATCGCCGTCGCCACGTCCTCCGATTCGCGGTAGACGATCGTGGCACCGAGCGTCATGGCGAGCTGGATGTTCTCGGTCAGCTCGCGATGGCGCTCGGCCGACAGGTTCTCGGGCCTGTCTCTCTTTCGCCTCACGTAGATCGCGTACCAGCGCGTGTTCATCCGGCCGGCCATGCGCGAGCCGCGCCGGATGAGGGCGCGCGCGACCACCGGATCGAGAGGCAGCGCGACGGCCACGCGGATCGGAGGGGCGATCGCGGGGAACGAGCCGCTCGTCTCGGTCGGGCCGTGGTCGACGTTTTCCGCCGTCTCGCGGAGCGCAAGCTCGCGCAGGGACTTGAGGTTCTCCTCGCGGAAGAAGTTCTCGAGGGCGACGAGCGCCTGCGCCGCCGGATAGACCTTGCCCTGCTTCAGGCGGTCGCGCAGCTCGGGCACCGGGAGGTCCACGTTCACGACGGCGTCCGCCTCGCGGATGACGCGGTCGGGAACGCGCTCTTTCACCTCGAGTCCCGTCGTCGATTTCACGACGTCCTGGACACCCTCGAGATGCTGCACGTTGACGGCCGTCATCACCGAAATGCCCGCCGCGAGGAGATCCTCGACGTCCTGCCAACGCTTTTCGTTCTTGCCGCCCGGTGCGTTCGTGTGCGCCAGCTCGTCCACGACCGCGACCTCGGGTTTCCTCGCGATCACGGCGGCCAGGTCCATCTCCTCGAGGGTCGCGCCCTTGTAGGGCGCGATCCTCCTCGGGATGACTTCGAGGTCCGCGATGCGCGCGGCCGTTTCCGCCCGGCCGTGGGTTTCGACGAAACCGGCGACGATGTCGATGCCGCGGGCGCGCATCGCGTGTGCGTCGTCGAGCATCCGGTACGTTTTGCCGACGCCCGCCGCCTGCCCGAGGTAGACCTTCAGGTTCCCGCGCTTGGGGTCGCGGCTCGCGATCCTCAGGAAAGATTCGGGATCCGGACGATCCCGCGTTTTGCTCGACGGCACTCGTCGATTATGGGGCTTGGGGCGGACCTCCAGACGCGCTGGTCGCCGGAGCCGGGGCCGGAGCCGGCGTCGCGGTCGGCGTGGGTGCGATCTGCTGATGGCCGAGCCGCGTATCGATCTCGAGGTTCAGAGCGAGGACGTTGGCCCGGCTCTCTCCGTAGAGGCCCAGAAAGCGCCCCTCAAGGACCCGGGCGACGAGAGCCTCGAGGTCGGCCGCCGGAATGCCGGTCTCCCGGGCGATGCGCGGGATCTGCAGGCGAGCGTACTCCGGCGAGATGTGGGGATCCACGCCCGAGCCGGAAGACGTGACGGCGTCGGCCGGGACGGATCCCGTGACACCCTCGTCGCTTCTCACGGCCGTCACGGCGTCCTTGACGGAGTCGGCGAGCTTCTTGGAGGTCGGGCCGAGATTCGTGCCGCTCGTCGCCGTCGGGTCGTAGCCGGTACCCGCCGCGGAGGGCCTGCCGTGGAAATGTCCGGGCATCACGAACGACTGCCCGATGAGCGACGAGCCCACCGCTGCGCCGGGGCTCGTCCCCTCTTTACCTCTAAGAAGGCTCCCGTCGGCCTTCTCACGAAAGGCAACCCTGCCAATTCCCCAGACAGCCAGCGGATACGCGAAACCCAGGAGCACCGTCAACGCCAGGAAGAGCCGGAGGGAACCGAGAATATTTTCTTTCATCGAAGACCTCAAACGAGATGGAGAGCGACAAGGAGGAGATCGATCGCCTTGATCCCCACGAACGGCACGAGGACACCGCCGACGCCGTAGAGCATCAGATTCCGCCTGAGGATCCGTCCGGCGCCGAGGGGCCTGTAAGAAACGCCCTTCAGCGCGAGGGGGATGAGCGCGACGATGATGAGCGCGTTGAAGATGACCGCGGAGAGGATGGCGCTCTGAGGCGTGGCGAGGCGCATGATGTTGAGCGCCTGCAGCTCCGGGTACGTGACGAGGAAGAGCGCCGGGATGATCGCGAAGTACTTGGCCACGTCGTTCGCGATCGAGAACGTCGTGAGCGCGCCGCGCGTCATGAGAAGCTGCTTGCCGATCTCCACGACCTCGATGAGCTTCGTCGGGTTCGAGTCGAGGTCCACCATGTTGCCGGCTTCCTTCGCGGGCTGGGTCCCGGTGTTCATGGCCATGCCGACGTCGGCCTGGGCGAGGGCGGGCGCGTCGTTCGTCCCGTCGCCGGTCATCGCGACGAGGTTCCCTTTCGCCTGCTCGGCGCGGATGAGCGCGAGCTTGTCCTCGGGCGTGGCCTCGGCGAGGAAGTCGTCCACGCCTGCCTCGCGCGCGATCGTCGCGGCGGTGAGAGGGTTGTCGCCCGTGATCATGACCGTGCGGATGCCCATCGCGCGGAGTCTGTCGAAGCGCTCCTTCATTCCGCCCTTGACGATGTCCTTCAGGTAGATCGTCCCCATGACCCGCTTGCCGTCGACGACCACGAGCGGCGTCCCGCCTTCTCCGCCGATGGACGCGACGTCGCGCCGGGTCTCCTCGGGAAGCGAGCCGCCGAGAGAGCGCACGAAACCGTCCACCGCGTCCGCCGCGCCCTTTCGCACACGCCTCCCGCCCTCGAAGTCGAGGCCCGACATCCGGGTACGGGCGGTGAACGGCACGAACTTCGCGTTGAGCTCGCGAAGCTCCCGGGCTCTCAGGCCGTACTTCTGCTTTGCGAGCACCACGATCGAGCGTCCTTCGGGCGTTTCGTCGGCGAGCGACGAGAGCTGCGCCAGCTCGGCCAGCTCCTTCTCCGGCACGCCCGGTGCCGGCAGCAGCCTGACGGCTTCGCGGTTGCCGAGCGTGATCGTGCCCGTCTTGTCGAGGAGAAGGACGTTCACATCGCCCGCGGCTTCTACGGCCCGGCCAGACATCGCGAGGATGTTGTGCTTGAGGACGCGGTCCATTCCCGCGATGCCGATGGCCGAAAGGAGGCCTCCAATCGTGGTCGGAATGAGACAGACGAGGAGCGCGATGAGGACCGTGACCGAGACGTTCCCGCCCGAGTAGACCGCGAAGGGGCGGAGCGTCACCGTCGCGAAGAGGAAGACGATGGTCAGGCCCGCGAGGAGGATGTCGAGCGCGATCTCGTTCGGGGTCTTCTGCCTCTCGGCGCCTTCCACGAGCCGGATCATCCGGTCGAGGAAAGTCTGTCCCTGCTCCGAGGTGATCTCGACGACGATGCGGTCCGAGAGCACCGTCGTGCCGCCCGTAACGGCTGAGCGGTCGCCGCCCGCTTCGCGGATGACGGGCGCCGACTCGCCGGTGATCGCGGACTCGTTGACGGACGCGATCCCCTCGACGACCGTCCCGTCGCCGGGGATCATCTCGTTCGCCTCGACGACGACGCGGTCGCCCTTCCTGAGCTGGGTAGAGGGGACCTTCTCTTCCCGCCCCGCCTTCCCGCCGCCCACCAGACGGCGAGCGATGGTCTCCGTTCGCGCCCGCCGGAGAGCGTCGGCCTGCGCCTTGCCGCGGCCCTCGGCCACGGCCTCGGCGAAGTTCGCGAAGAAGACAGTGGCCCAAAGCCAGAACACGATCTGGAGCTGGAATCCGAACAGACCTTTCGGAGAGAGGCCGGGCAGCAGGAAAAGCGTCGTCGCGAGAGCGCCGACCTCCACGATGAACATGACGGGGTTCTTCATCATCCGCGCCGGGTTCAGTTTGGCGAAGGCGTCCACGGCGGCCCGGGAGAGGATCGCCCGGTCGAGAAGAGAAGTCGGTTTCGTTCGCGTCACTGTCGCGTCTCCTTCAGAAGAGCTTTCCGGCGCCCATCAGGAAGTGCTCCACGATCGGGCCCAGGGCGAGAGCGGGGAAGAACGTCAGGGCGCCCACGATCAGGATCACGCCGATGAGAAGCACGACGAACACGGGCCCGTCCACCGGAAACGTGCCGATCGACTCGGCGACCTTCTTCTTCGCCGCGAGCGAGCCGGCGATGCCGAGGAGCGGGATGATCATCAGGAAGCGCCCGAAGAACATCGCGAGACCCAGCGCCACGCAGTAGAAGTCCGAGGACGCGGTCAGCCCTCCGAATGCGCTCCCGTTGTTTCCGGTGGCGCTCGTGAACGCGTAGAGGATCTCGGAGAGTCCGTGCGGGCCTGCGTTGCTCAGCCCGGCGAGGCCCGCTTTCGAGGCGACGCCGAGGGCGGATCCAACCAGGATCGAGAACGTCAGGATGAGCACCGAGAGCATCGCGAGCTTCACCTCTTTGGCCTCGATCTTCTTGCCGAGGTATTCGGGCGTACGCCCGACCATGAGGCCCGCGATGAAGACAGCGAGGACGACGAAGAGGAGCATTCCGTAGAGCCCGGCGCCGACGCCGCCGAAGATGATCTCTCCAAGCTGGATGTTCAGCAGGGGCACCAGACCGCCCAGCGGCGTGAAGGAGTCGTGCATCGCGTTCACGGCGCCACACGAAGCGTCGGTCGTGACGGTGGCGAAAAGGGAGGAGTCGACGGGCCCGAACCGGACCTCCTTGCCTTCCATGTTTCCCATCGCGGATGACACGCCGAGACCGTGATGGATGGGGTTCCCGCGCACCTCGAAGTAGCCGGCGCTCGAGGCCCCGACGAAGAAGAGAATGGACATCGACCAGAAGACGGCCCAGCCGTGACGAGTCTTGCCGGTCATCGACCCGAGCGTGTACGTCAGCCCCGCGCCAACCGAGAAGATCAGGAACATCTCGACGAGGTTGCTGAAAGGCGTTGGGTTTTCGTAGGGATGCGCGGAGTTGGCGTTGACGAAGCCGCCGCCGTTCGTGCCCAGCTCCTTGATGGCTTCCTGCGAGGCGATGGGCCCCTGTGGGATCTTCTGCGTCGCGCCTTCCAGCGTCGTGACGGTCTCCGAGGCCTTGAAGTTCTGGATGACGCCCTGCGACATCAGGACCACGGCGCCGATGAGACTGATCGGCAGGAGTACCCAGAGGGTGGCGCGCACGAGGTCGGACCAGAAGTTGCCGATGCCCTTCGCCTCGACTCGTGCGACGCCTCTCACGAAGGCGATCGCGATGGCGATGCCCGTGGCCGCGGACGCGAAGTTGTGCACGGCGAGGCCCGCCATCTGGGTGAAGAGCGACATCGTGGATTCGCCGGAGTAGGCCTGCCAGTTCGTGTTCGTCGTGAACGAGATCGCCGTGTTCCACGCGAGGGCGGCGGGGACGGCCGGCATCTTGTCGGGGTTCAAAGGGAGGAGGTGCTGCAGGCGTTCCATCGCGTACAGCACGACGAGGCTGACGACGTTGAACATCATCATCGAGCCTGCGTACGCGACGAATCCCTGTTCCTTCGAGGCGTCCACGCCGCCGACGCGGTAAAGAAGGCGCTCGAGCGGAACGAGCACCGGATCGAGGAACGTCTTCTCCTTCGAGAAGACCTTCTTCATGTAGACCCCGATCGGCTTGACGACGACGAGGACGAGGAGGAAAAAGACTCCGGTCTTCAGAAAGACGTCGAGCATGGCGTTCTCACAGCTTCTCGGGCTTCAGGAGCGCGTAGAGCAGGTAGGCGAGAGCCGCGATGGACAGGACGAGGCCGAGAATGGCTTCGAAGGACATGGCTTCTCCTTCAGATCTCGTCGCAACGGCGGATGTACCAGAGCGACAGCGCGAGGAGGGCCGCGGTGAGAAGGAGGAAAAGAGCGTCGAGCATGGAGGTTCTCCTTGGAGTCCGGAACGAGTTCGACTTCTCAGAAGGTGTACAGGGCGTTCAGGAGGACGGTCGGCTGCTGCTTCTTCGTGAGGGCCCCGTCCCGATCCTCGAAGACCTCCTTGTCGGAGAAGTCGACGCGGAGGTCGCCGCGAAATGCGACGTGGGAACCCACCTTCAGCTCCGGTGTGAGCGTCACGCCTGTCAGCTTCTGCGACACGCCGGTCCGGGCGCCGTCCCGGTCGTTGAAAAGCTCGCCCCGGAGGATCAGGGCGAAGGAGTCGCTGAGGCCGAAGCGCGCATAGCCGACGCCCCCGCTCCACATTGCGGTCCGGCCCTGCGTCACGGCATTGGGTTCGGCCCCGTAGACGAGGTCGACCGTGAGCACGATCCGGTCGGTGGCCTTCCACTGGGCGTTCACGTTGACCATGTTGCGGACGTCGCCGTTCGTGTCGCTCCGCTCCGCTCCCACCATGTAGTTCGCGACGGCCGTGACGCTCTTCGAGGGGGTCCAGGTGAGCTGGGCGCCGAGCGACTTGGCGGTGTTGTTGTCCTTCACGTTGTCCCATCCGTTGACGAGCATCACCATGCCCGCGATCTGGTCGCTGAAGGTGTAGCTGGCCTTGACGCCGGTATGTGTGAAGGGGATCCCGAACCCGAACAGAAATGAGCGGGTCGCGTTGTCGTTGTACCCGTCATATCCGTCGATGAGCTCGTAGCCGTGGTTCGTCACGAACTTTCCGATGTCGAACCGGAGCCCGCTGCCGACCGGGGCTACGTAGCTGAGGAAGGCCTGCTGGAGGTCGAAGTCCTGGGCCTTTCCGCTGGCGTCGCGAAACAGCCCGGCCGCGGCAGAGACCCGCGGGATCGAGCTGCCGGCCACGGCGTCGAGTCGGAAGCCCGCCTCGCCTGGCTTTGCAGCCGCCTTCTGGAGGACAACCTCGGCCACGTCCACCTTGATGCTGTTGTCGTCGAAATCGAAGACCCGGAACTGGTTCGTTCCCGAGGGAGGCCTGTTGAGGTTGTACGAGTAGCTGGTGGAGAGAAACCCGTTCACGGCGATCTCCTCGTACCAGGGCTTCGGCGGCGGAGTCGGGGCCGGGACGGGAGTGGGGGTCGGCGGGGGCGGTTCCTGGCCGTATGCGACCGACGCAAGACCGGCGAGCGCGAGAGAGAGCAAGGACGCGGTGATGAGAAAGGGGACCTGTCCGACGTGGCGGTGGTGAAACCGTTTCATGCCCTGAAGGCTGGGGCCTGACGGCCAAGGAAGTCCGGAAGATGGCCGAAAGAAGTTCTAAGGTGGACGGAACTTCTTCTCAGGCCAGCGGTTCGGCCGCAAAGCGGTAGCCGATCCTCTAAGGGCGCGGCGACGTCACACCGCAGCCGCGGGCCCGCGGCCGAACGGCACGAGTCTTCCGCCACGAGGAAGAGGAGGCGGCGCCGGCTTCCGGCGGTTGGTCCAGACGTCCCAATCGACCGGCAGGCATTCCAGCGCCTTCGCCATCAGGAAGACGTAGCCGGCGAATCCCAGCAGGGCCGTGGCCAGGTTGTAGGGAGCCCGGAGCGCGGTCGCGACCAGCGTGAACCCGGCCAGGGACAGAAGTGAGGCCGCAGTGAAGAGAACGGGCTTCAGGAGCCGGCCCCGGGCCGCAGGCCGCGCCGTCGAGACCAGACGGAAATCGCCGCCCGCGATGAAACCAGGTGACGCGCTCATGCCCGCAAGCTATCGCTCGCGAGCAGAGGAAGTCCGGAGGGAGAGCGAAAGAAGTTCTAAGTTCCCCCGCTCTACCGCGTCTCGAGTGGCGCGGCGACGGGCGTGACGGCGGCCTTGTCCTCCTCGCCCGTCCGGATCCGGTAGATCTTCTCCACCGGGACGACGAAGATCTTCCCGTCCCCGACCTCACCCGTCCGGGCGGAGGCGAGAATCGCCCGGACCGTCGGATCGACGAAGGGTTCCGAGACGCCGATGTCGAGGCGCACCTTCTCGGACAGCTCCATCTTGACGGTGGTCCCGCGGTAGGTCTCGACCCGGTCCATCTCACCACCGTGTCCTTGCACGCGGGTGATGGAGAGCCCGGTCACCTCGGCGTGGTAGAGGGCCGCGAGTACATCGTTGAGCTTCTCCGGGCGGACGATGGCGACGACGAGCTTCATGGGCGGCCTCCTTCAATGGCGGACCTCGGGGCGGGCGCGGGACCGGGAGCCGCGTGGCTTGCGGCGGGCAGGATGAGGATGGCCCCCTCGCCGGAGCCGTACGCCTCCTCGCCGTGCTGGCTGACATCCAGGCCGAGGCCCTGATCCTTCAACGACACCTTGAATGGAACGAGGAGATTCACGAGCTTCAGCAGGACGAACGTCCCGATACCGCTGAAGACGAGAGTAGCGAGCACGGCGATGAGCTGGACGAGGAGCTGGCGGGGGTTGCCGAAGAGGAGGCCGTCGGCGGTACCGTTCCATGCCTTCTGTGCGAAAACGCCAGTCAGGAGCGCGCCAACGGTCCCTCCGAGCCCGTGCGCGGCCACGACGTCGAGCGAGTCGTCGAGGCGTGTGCGGACACGATAGAGGATTGCGAAGTAGCTCGGAAAAGCCGCAGCCGCCCCCAGGACGACCGCGAGGACCGGTGACACGAAACCGGCGGCGGGCGTCACGGCCACCAGGCCGACGACGATGGCGGTGGCGGCTCCGACGGCCGTGGCCTTCCCGCCGCGCTTGAGGTCGAGGAGGGTCCAGACGACGAGGGTCCCCATGGGGGCGAGGAACGTGTTCCCGAAGGCCAGGGCGGCGGAGGCGTTGGCCGCCAGCGCGCTCCCGCCGTTGAACCCGAACCAGCCGAACCAGAGGAGCCCGGCCCCGAGCAGCGCGAAGGGGACGTTATGGGGGAGCGTCGCCTGGCGGGCGAAGTCCTTGCGAGGCCCGAGCAGGAACGCGGCCACGAGCGCCGCCATGCCGGCGTTGATGTGGACGACGGTCCCCCCTGCGAAGTCGAGGGCTCCCATCTTGCCCAGGAACCCACCGCCCCAGACGCAATGCGCGACGGGGGCATAGACCAGGAGCGACCAGAGGGTGATGAAGAGGAGATAGGCGGAAAAGCGCATCCTCTCCACGATGGCGCCCGAGATCAGGGCGGCCGTGATGATGGCGAACGTCGCCTGGAACGCCATGAAGAGGAGATGGGGAATCGTGGCGGCGTTGGGCGAGGCCGCGAGGTCGACGCCGCGCAGCAGCACGTGGGCCAGCCCGCCGGAGATGGCTCCTCCCGGGGAAAACGCGAGGGAGTAGCCCAGAGCCGCCCACGCGAGACCGACGAAGCCGAGTGACACGACGCTCATCATCATCGTGTTCAGGGCGTTTTTCGAACGGACGAGTCCTCCGTAGAAGAAGGCGAGGGCTGGAGTCATGAGAAGAACGAGGGCGGTCGAGATGAGCATCCAGGAAATGTCGGCTCCGTTCATTCTGCGTGCCTCCGTTTTGAATTCTATGGTGCTGTGACGGACCCGGGCCCGGTCTCCGTTTCGCCTTGACAGGTAGCGGGAATGGAACGTACCTTTTCTTCAGGAAAGCGGGTCCCGAGGTCCGTTCCCAGCGTCTGGCGTAGTGGCTGCACGTGCATCCGAAATGCCCTGAAAGGAGGTTGGAAGAGTTCGGAAGAGCCCTGGGGCGACGGTACTGTCACAGCAATCTGTCCACGACGTGATCGGCGCGTGCCTCCGCGGCCCGCCGAGAGGAGGAGATCATGCGTTCTCGCCAAATTTTCTTCGCAACGTGCGCCTTCTTGTTCGTCGCCGTGCTCGCGTGGCGCGCGACTTCCGTCTCGCCCGACTTCGGCGACCCGATCGCCGGTCTGACACCCGCGCAACAGGCGCTGTTCGCGGACGGCAAGGCGGACTTCGAGAGCGTCGAGACCGTGACCCCGGACGGACTCGGTCCCGTGTTCAACGGAACATCCTGCGGCGGTTGCCACTCCACGCCGGCGACGGGCGGCGCGAGCACGACCCTCGAGACTCGCTTCGGGCGCATCCTGAATGGCAAGTTCGACCCGATGGCCGAGTTCGGCGGCTCTCTCATCCAGACGACGGGGATCGGACCGCAGGGTTCCTGCGACTTCGTCGGCGAGAAGGTCCCATCCGAGGCGACGATCGTCGCCGGCCGGCTGACGACCCCGCTGTTCGGGCTCGGGCTCGTGGACGCCGTTCCGGATGACGTATTCAAGGGTATCGCCTTGATAGAGAGAATCTTCTCGCCGTCCACGGCGGGGCGCGTCCACATGGTGACCGACCTCGCGTCGAGCCATCTCAAGGTCGGGAAGTTCGGCTGGAAGGCTCAGAACCCGAACCTCCACCAGTTCGCGGGAGATGCGTACCTGAACGAGATGGGGATCACGAACCCGCAGTTCCCCCAGGAGAGCTGCCCACAGGGGGACTGCAACCTCCTCGTGTGCAACCCCGTGAGCACGCTCAATGACGATGGCTCCGGCGTCACGAAGTTCACGGATTTCATGACGTTTCTCGCGCCGCCTCCAAGAGGTCCGGTGAACCAGGATGTCCGTCACGGCGAGGCCCTCTTCTTCGAGGTCGGCTGCTTCTCGTGCCACACGCCGGCCCTGCGGACGGGAGCGAGCTCCGTCGCCGCGCTTCGGCACGTCACGTTCTTCCCGTTCTCGGATTTCCTGCTCCATGACATGGGAAGTCTCGGCGACGGCATCGAGCAGGGGCAGGCGAAGGGGACCGAGATGCGCACGGCGCCGCTCTGGGGAGTGAGGACGCGCGTGAAGCTCCTTCACGACGGCCGGGCGACGACCCTCGAAACGGCCATCCTCGCGCACGACGGGCAGGGGCGGAAATCCCGCAACGCGTTCGCGTCTCTCGGGACGAACGCGAAGAATCAACTCGTCGCGTTCCTGAAGTCGCTCTAGGCGCTCGAGAGCGGCTCGGCCAGGAAGCGGTAGCCAATCCAGGGCTCCGTGATGATGTAGCGCGGGCGGGAGGGATCGGGCTCGATCTTGCGGCGGAGCGAGCCGACATGGACACGCACGGCGTCGGGGGTCGTTCCCGCGGCGCCGTGCCAAACCCTTCCGATGATCTGGCGGATCGTGACGGGCTTGCCCGCATGGACCGCGAGGAACTCCAGAATCGAGTACTCGGTGGGGGTCAGCCGGATCTCCCGCCCGTCCTGGACCACACGCCGCCGCTCCCGGTCGATGCTGAGCCCCGGAAACTCCAGCGGGGCGGGGGCCTCCTCGTCCAGGCTCCGACGGACCTGGGCCCGAACGCGGGCCAGGAGCTCCTGTACGGAGAAGGGCTTCACGACGTAGTCGTCGGCCCCCAAGTCCAGCGCCCGGATCTTGTCGGTGTCGCCGGCCCGGACCGAAAGGACGAGGATGGGCGTCCTGGCGAGCTTTCGGACGGCCGCGATGAGGGCGAACCCGTCCGACTCGGGCATGGCCAGGTCCGTGAGAAGCAGCTCGGGCGGATCGCTCTCGAACAGGCGCAGGGCCTCGGCGCCGTCCCGCGCCTCCGTGGTCGCGTAGCCCGCTGCCGAAAGCTCCGCGATGAGCGTCTGGCGGATCGCCGCGTCGTCGTCCACCACGAGAATGCGCGGGGGAGAAGCGGCTCGGATCATGGCGCCGGCGTCGATGCAGGAAGGTCAACGCGGGCGATTGTTCCACCACCCGGTCGGTCGAGAAGGGCCACGGTCCCGCCCACGGCGCTGGAAAGAGCCCGGCAGATCTCGAGGCCCAGACCGCCGCGTCCCGAGTCGTCGCCGGATGGGGTACGCCCCGCGGCCCTGCTCTTGACGGCGGTCGAGACACCGGGCCCGCGGTCCAGGACCTCGAGCCAGACCCGGCTCGCGTCCAGGGGGCTCGGCTCGGCGCGCAACTCCAGCGGCCGATCGGGCGGGGCGGCCCGGGCGGCGTTTTCCAGGAAGTTCGCCAGGATCTCGAGGGCCAGCGCAGGGTCCACGAAAGGATCGGGGCAGTCGGGGTCTACGTGGATCTCGAGCGGCCGCCCCTCGAGCACGAGGCGGAAGCTCTCGGTCGCGCGGCGAAACAGGTCGGCCGCCGGCGTCGGTTCGGGATGTGGCACGAACGTGCCGGCATCCAGCCGCGCCATCGCGAGGAGATTGTCGATCCGCCGCGAGAGCCGTTCGGTCTCGCGCGCCACGACGTCCACCGTCTCGCGTAAGGTGGCGTCGCCCGGCTCTCCCCGACGCAACGCTTCGAGACCCATTCGGATCGCCGTCATCGGCGTCCTCAGGTCGTGAGAGACCGCGCGGAGGAGCGACGTCTTGAGGGCGTCGCTCTCCCGCAGGGCGTCCAGGTGCGCCCGCTCCCTCAGGAACCGCTCCCGCTCGACGGCCAGGGCCAGGAGCCTTCCGACCGACTCCAGAGCGCTACGGTCCGCACGGGTCCCCCGGACGACGAGGACACCGCTCGTCTTCCCGCCGACGGCCACTGGCAGATAGACATCGCGTGCGCCGCCCTCCGCGGGGACCTCGGCGGTTTCGCCGCGCCGTCCGACGGTCTCCACGAGCGGATCGTCGGGCTCGAGGGCGTTCTCGCCCATGACGCCCACGATGTCCGTGAGGGTCGCCCCGTTGCGGAAGAGAACGAGCCCTCCGGCGCGTGCGCCGAGCGTCTTCAGGGCCTTCCCCGCCGCCTCGCCGAGGGCCCCAACGCGATTCGTGGCCGTGAAGAGGTCGATCGAGAGGTCGTAGAGCGCCTCGATCTCAGCGCGGCGGGCGTCGGCATCCGCGGCACGGCGCTGTGCGCGGGTGACGAGCCGGCTCACGACGACAGAGGCCAGGAGGAACGTCGCGAGAGCCACCCAGTTCGCGGGGTCGGCGATCGTCCACGTCCCGACGGGTGGCAGGAAGAAGTAGTTGTAGGCGGCGGTCGCGGCGAGAGAGGCGAGCGTCGCCGCGGTGAGGCCCAGCCTCAGCGCGGCGAGGAGGACGACGACGAGGAAGACGAAGCCGATCGTCGTGGAGTTCGCCCCGGCGAGCCTCCCGAGACCCGTCGCGAGGGCCACGGCGGCGACGGCCGCCGCGCCCCGGGCCGCGCCTCTAGCCGTGGATGCTGTGTCCGTGGACGACCTCCGCGGCCTCGTTCATGAAGTCCGGTGTGGGCTCAATTCAGGGCTGCGCCGGCAGTCCGATCTCGCGGAGTGCACGTGCGAAGAAGAACAGGTAACCTCCGAACGCCGCGACGCCGAACGCGAACCGGAGCGCCCCCTGGAACGAAACCGCGAGGAGGGCGCCACCACAAAGAAAAACGAGAGCCGTCGTGACGAGCCCGAGGAATACGGCGAGGGAGCGCAGCCGGGTCTTGTCGCTTCTCACACGGGAAAAGCTGGGGCCCGCCGGCCAAGCAAGTCCGTAAAAAGGCCTAAAGAAGTTCTAAAGACAGCTCAACCGTGGGGGCCAGGTCCTAGACTCCCCCGGTGTTGACGGTCGAATCTGTGGCGTGACGTGTCGCCCGAACGCAACTCGCTGACCCGCCTCGTCCTGGGGCAGCCCCGGGACGTCAACGATCCGAAGATCTTTCACCGGGTCTCACTCGTCGCGTTTCTCGCTTGGGTGGGACTCGGGGCCGACGGCCTCTCCTCCTCGGCGTACGGACCAGACGAGGCGTTCCGGGCGCTCGGCAGCCACCGTTCCCTCGCAATCGTTCTCGTCGCGATGACCGCGATCACGATCGCCGTCATCTCCATCGCCTACTCGAACGTCATCCAGCACTTCCCGGGCGGAGGCGGCGGGTATCTCGTTGCGACGAAGCTCCTGGGGCGGAAGGCCGGCGTCGTATCGGGCTGCGCCCTCCTCGTGGATTACGTTCTCACGATCACGGTGTCCATCGCGTCGGCCTGCGACCAGGTCTGGAACTTTCTCGGGCCCGGGTTGGCGCGCCACAAACTGCCAATCGAGATCCTCGTCCTCGTCTTCCTCATCATCCTCAATCTCAGGGGCGTCAAGGAATCGGTCACGTTCCTCGCGCCGATATTCCTCGTCTTCATCGGGACGCACGCGTTCGCGATCCTCTACTCGTTCGCCGTGCATGTGCCCGAGCTGCCGGCCGTCTTCGCGGGAGCGGCGGGCGACTTCCAGAGGTCCAAGGCGACGATGGGATTCTGGCCGCTCGCGTTCGTGCTTCTCCGCGCGTACTCGATGGGCGGCGGCACCTACACCGGAATCGAGGCGGTTTCGAACGGCGTGACGATGTTGCGCGAGCCGCGCGTGAAGACCGGCAAACACACGATGTTCCTCATGGCGGCGTCGCTGGCCTTCACCGCGGGAGGCATCCTGTTCGGCTATCTCCTCGTGGGAGCGCGCGCGCACGAGGGAAAGACGATGAACTGGGTGCTCTTCGACGCGCTCTTCGGGCACTGGAAGATCGGCGGCCTGGCGGTCGGAACGGCTCTCGTCCTCGCCCTTCTCATCGCGGAGGCGGCGCTTCTCTTCGTCGCGGCGCAGACGGGCTTTCTCGACGGTCCGCGCGTCCTCGGGAACATGGCGGTCGACTCGTGGGTCCCGCATCGCTTCTCGCAGCTCTCCGACCGGCTCGTCACGCAGAACGGCGTCTTCTTGATGGGCCTCGCGGCGATCGCGGCGCTGCTCTACACGCGTGGCAACATCACA
>JBGQDL010000021.1:0-35794 GCA_041495865.1 Thermoanaerobaculia bacterium
CGGACCGATGAAGACGCCCTTTCCGTGGCTGGACATCGCCTTCTTCGTTTCGGGCTTTGCGGCGCTTCTTTATCAGATCGTCTGGCAGCGCGTCCTGTTCTCCGTCGTCGGAATCAACATCGAGTCGGTGACCGTCGTCGTCTCGGCCTTTCTCATGGGCCTCGGTCTCGGGAGCGTCATCGGCGGCGCGATCTCGCGCGATCCGCGCCGGTCCCCTCTGCTCTCCTTCGCGCTGATCGAGCTGGCGATGGGTGTTTTCGGATCCGTCTCGGTGCCGCTCTTCCGCTCGGCGGGGGACCGGCTTCTCGATCTCTCGCCCGCCGTCACCGCCGGGGCGACATTCTCCCTCGTCGTGGCTCCGACCCTGCTCCTCGGCAGCACGCTCCCCCTTCTCGTGGCGAGCCGGGTGCGCCGGACCGGAAACGTCGGCCAGTCGGTCGCGATGCTCTATTGCGTCAATACCCTCGGCTCCGCCGTGGCGGCCCTGCTGTCGGTGATCGTCCTTCTCGCGACGCTCGGCTTGAAAGGAACGTCGTGGCTGGCGGCGTTCCTCAACCTCTCCGTCGGTGTGACCGCTCTCCAGCTCGCGCGCCGGGAAGGGCGGCGTTGAGCTACAGAATCGCCATGGTCGTGAGCTTTCTCGCGGGCGTGATCTCGCTTTCCTACGAGATCCTCTGGTACCGGGTGTATTCGTTCGCGTCGAGCTCTTCGCCGACGACGTTCGGCCTCCTCTTGGGCTTCTATCTCCTCGGCCTCGCGTTCGGCTCCTACGCGAGCATTCGCCTGTGCGATGGGCGGGACGGCATGGGGAATCCGCGGCAGCTTCGGGCCCTGGCGGCGTTTCTTTTCCTGGCGAACACGGCGGGCTTCTTCGTGATTCCGCTCGCGGGATGGCTTTCGACGGTCGTCTGGTGGCGTTGGGCTCTCCCGCCGGTCGCGGTGGCGGCCGCGCTGCTGGGCGCGACCCTCCCCCTTCTGAGTCATTTCGGTATCGCGCCTGACGACCGTGCGGGCTCGGGGGTCTCGGGGCTCTACTTCGCGAACATCCTCGGCTCCGTCTTTGGAAGCCTTCTCACGGGGTTCGTCCTCCTCGAGGTCTGGCCCCTGCGCCGGATCGCCGTCGTCCTCGCTCTTCTCGGCATCTCTCTCGCGCTGGCCCTCGCCCTTCTCGCGCACCGGCGGCGCCTCGGCGTCGGCGTGGCCTGCCTGGCCGCCGGACTGGCGGCGCTCGGCGTCGTCCTGGCGTCGCCGCGTCTTTTCGATGATCTCTATGCGCGACTTCTCTACAGGGACGGTTTCAGAGGCGCGAAACCTCTCACCGAGATCGTCGAGAACCGGCACGATGTCGTCGTGGTCACGGCAGAAAAGATAGTCTACGGAAGCGGGGTTTATGACGGAGCGATCTCGACCTCGCTTTGGCCCGATCCGAACGGGATCGATCGCGCCTACGCTCTGGCGGCGCTCCACCCGTCTCCTTCCAACGTGCTCGTCATCTGTCTCGCGACGGGAGCGTGGGCGCAGGTGATCGCGCGCCTGCCGGGGGTCCGGAGCATGACGGCCGTCGAGATCAACCCCGGCTATCTGCGGATCATCGCGAGGCATCCCGAGGTCAGCGGCCTGCTCTCCGACCCCAGGATCCGGATCGCGATCGACGACGGGCGCCGTTGGCTGCGTCGGAATCCCGAGGCGCGGTTCGGCCTCATCGTCGAGAACGCCTCCGTGTATTGGCGCGCGCACTCGACCCATCTTCTTTCAGTCGAATACTTCAGGTCGGTGCGCGACCATCTGACGGAAGACGGGCTCTTCTACGTGAACACGATCGGCTCTCCGGACGTGATCCGCACGCTGCTCGAAGTGTTTCCACATGCGGTTCGCGTCCGGGGGTTCGTCGCGGCGTCCGTCCGGCCGATTCACTTCGACACCGACCGCTGGAAGAGTCTGCTCGACCAGGCGACCGCGCAGGATCCGCCGCTGGTGGACACGACGGATCCGGAAGGTCGCAAGGCCCTGGCGGATCTCTATCGAATGGAAGCCGGAATGGAAGGACGTGAAAGCATGGCGGCCCGCACGGCGACGGCCCGCATCGTCACCGACGACAACATGGCGGCCGAATGGAGTAACACGACGAGCCGCTGAGGCGGCGCGCCGTGACCGGTACATCAGCCCCGCCTACAAGGAATGAAGACATCGCCATGTCAGCTAAACCACAGACCATCGACGAATACCTCGCACTCCTGAGCAACGAGAAGCGAGCTGCGCTCGAGAAGCTTCGAAGGGCCATCAAGTCCGCGGCGCCCAAGGCTGAAGAGTGCATCAGCTACCAGATCCCCGCCTTCCGCCTTCGCGGAAGAATGCTTGTGTGGTTTGGCTCGGCCACGAACCACTGCGCCTTCTACCCCGGCTCTTTCCCCGTGGAAGCCCACAAGGACGAGCTCGAGGCCTACGACACCAGCAAGGGCACCATTCGCTTTCAAGCGGACAGTCCCTTGCCGGCCACACTGGTGCGGAAGTTGGTAAAGGCTCGGATTGCGGAGCACGCCGCCCGACATTCGGTTGCAGCGGGCCTCGCTACGCGCCGCCGCTGAAGCCGTGTTCTTCCTCTTCTGGTTCGGCAGCGACGTGAAGGAGGAGCGCCGGCCCGCCGGCTACTCCGAGTGCCCGCGGTGCCGGCAGAGACAGCCGTGCGAGCTCGTGTGGATCAAGAGGACGCTGAAGCTCTACTCTTTCCTTCCCGTCTGGACCAGCACGCTCGCGGAGGTTCGCGTCTGCCAGGTCTGCGGTGCCCGTGAGGGCGAGGCGCCTCCGCCCGCAATCCCGGCCGACAACTGGCGCTGCCCGCGCTGTGGAAACGTCAACCCGGCGGGCGCGACTTCCTGTCTGGGCTGCGGCATGAGGGGATAGGCCGCGCTTGCAAGAAATGCAGGCAGAGCCTACAATCGGTGCATGCAGTATACGATCCGCAAAGTTCCACTCGCGATCGACAAAGCGGTGCGGCAGCGCGCGCGGGCCGAAGGCAAGAGCCTGAACGCGGTGGCGGTGAAGGCCCTGGCCGACGGTCTCGGGCTTCAGCGCGAGACGGTCGTGCGGCGCGACCTGGGGGACATCGTCGGGACGTGGGCGAAAGATGCGGCGACTGAGCGGGCGCTGGCCGCGCACCATAGGATCGACAAACCGCTCTGGAAGTGAAAATCGCCCTCGACACGAATCGCTACGTAGACCTCTGCAAGGGCGTTGGCGAGACCGTGCGGCTCGTAGCCACGGCGGAAGCGGTGTTCCTGCCGTTCGTGGTTGTCGCGGAGCTTCGTGCCGGTTTCGCTCTGGGCCGGAGGTCCGCGGAGAACGAGAGCGTGTTGCGCCGGTTCCTGCTGAAGGACGGCGTGCACGTGCTCTATGCCGACGATCAAACGACCGTTCATTACGCGGGGGTGTTTCGCCAGCTGTGGATGCAGGGTACGTCCATCCCCACGAACGACATGTGGATTGCCGCGCTGGTTTTGCAGCACAACGCGGCGCTCCATGACCGCGACCGTCACTTCGACCGGCTTCCGCAAATCGTGCGCATCTGACCGCGGATGGTTAGCCAGCCACGCCTCCGCCTCGACTGACGGGGCGCGCGGAGCTATCTGAGGCCGAGCTTCGCGCGGGCGGTCGACAGCCGGTTGTCGATGGCCTCCTGCCGCATGGCGCCCTGGAAGCCGCCCGCGCCGAGGGCGGCGTTCCCACCCTCCCGGAGCGTCGCGCGCATGAGAGTGAGCGCCTCCCGCGCGACGTCCATGCCCGCGCGCTCGGCTTCCGACGAGCCGCCCGTGCACGCGGCCTCGGCGCTGGAGATCGCGGAGGAGACGCGGCTCTCGGCGTCGCTCCATTTGGAGGTGTCGACCGGCATCGAGAGGAGGAGACGTGTGGCCTCGGCCAGCGAGCTGTTCGCGCTTTCCGCGGCCAGCAGGCAGCCCGGGCCGCGAGACGTCGCGGCTCCGACGGACACGGTTGGACCGGCGTCCTTCGGGGCCCTTCGGAAGTACCACACGGCGAGAGCGATCACGGCGGCGACGATCAGGAACTTGCGCATGATTCCCCCGTGTGCGTCCTCAGCGTAGCACGCGTCCCGCGACCATCCGGGCCTGGAAGAACGGACAGGCCTGTAGACTCGCCGCGTGGAAAGCACGTTCGACGCCGACTACGCCATCGTGGGCTCCGGCTTCGGCGGGAGCGTGAGCGCGCTCCGGCTCTCCGAGAAGGGTTACCGGGTCCTCGTCCTCGAAAAGGGAACACGCTTTTCAGCCTCTGATTTTCCGAAGTCGAACTGGAACTTGAAGCGGTGGCTCTGGCTGCCTGCGGCGGGCTGCCGCGGCATCTTTAAGATGACGTTCCTCCCGCACGTGACGGCTCTCTCGGGCGTCGGCGTCGGCGGCGGCTCGCTCGTCTACGCGAACACGCTGCCCGTCCCGGGCGACGAGTTCTTTTCCGCGCCGTCGTGGGGGGACCTCGCCGAGTGGAAACGCGAGCTCCTGCCCCACTACGCGACCGCCAAGCGAATGCTCGGGGCAACGCCCGTGCCGTTCACGACGCTGCCCGACGAGGTCCTCCGCGAGGTGGGGAAGGACATCGGCCGCGAGAGCTCCTGGACACCCACCGACGTCGCCGTGTACTTCGGCGAGTCCGGCGTGAAGGTGCCCGATCCCTACTTCGGCGGCGAGGGGCCGGAGCGCTCCGGCTGCACGCGCTGCGGCGGCTGCATGGTCGGCTGCCGGCACGACGCGAAGAACACGCTCGACAAGAACTACCTGTGGCTCGCCGAGAAGCGCGGCGCGAACGTCGAGGCCGACACCGAGGTCACCTGGGTGAAGCCGCGCGATGGGGGTGGATTCGAGATCACGGTGCGGACGGGGCGCTCGCCCCTCCCGTTCTTCCGGAAGACACGGACGATCTCGGCGAAAAAAGTCGTCTTCTCGGGAGGCGTCCTCGGCACGGTGGAGCTGCTGCTGAAGCTCAAGGAACGGCCGGACGGCCTCCCGAAGATCTCCGACCGGCTCGGCGACTTCGTGCGCACGAACTCCGAGGTCCTCATGGGCGTCGTGACCGAGCGGCGCGACGTGGACCTGTCGGAGGGGATCGCGATCGGTTCGATCCTGAAGACGGACGAGCATTCGCACCTCGAGCCCGTGCGTTATCCGGCCGGCTCGGGCTTCTTCCGCCCGCTCGCGATGCCGCATGCGCCTGGCGACACCGTCGGCACGCGCCTCCTGAACGCGGGCGCGATGTTCGTGAACAAGCCGTGGGCCACGCTGAAGGCCGCGTTCGTGCCGGACTGGGCGAAGTACACGATGATCCTCCTCTACATGCGGACCTCCGAGGGGACGCTCCGCATGAAGCTGGGCCGCGGCATCCGCACGCTGTATCGCCGCGGCCTCACGACGGGGACGGGCAGCGGGCCGCAGGCGAAGGCGTGGGTGCCGGAGGCGACCGAGCTGGCGCGCCGCGTCGAGAAGAAGCTCGACGGCTACACGGAGAGCCTCGCGACCGAGACGCTCCTCGGCATTCCGACGACGGCGCACATCCTGGGCGGCTGCTGCATGGGAACGTCGGCGGCGAGCGGCGTCATCGACGAGAGGCACCGCGTCTTCGGCTACGAGGGCCTCTACGTCATCGACGGCTCGGCCATCTCGGCGAACCCGGGCGTGAACCCCTCTCTCACGATCACGGCGCTCGCCGAACGCGCGATGAGCCTCGTCCCCGCGGCGGCCGCGGCGGCTTCGACGCGCGCCGCCTGAGAGGCCCCGTGAGTGAGAAGCCGGCGGCCCGCCTCGCGCGCGCCTTCGGCCGCCGGATCCGCCGATCGTCCGGGTCCACCGCGCGCTTCTCGGGAGACGTGTCCCTTCGGCGGACGGGCCGCTTCGCCGTCGTGGGGGACCTCCAGCGCACGTCCCTCGCGGAGATCTTCCGGGAGTCGAACGAGAGAGAGCGCGACCGTCTCGTGCGCGAGATCGCGGCGCGCGGCCCCGATTTTCTCGTGTGCGCCGGCGACCTCGTTTTCTGCGGCTCGTCCCGGCTGGACTGGGAGGAGTTCGACGCTCTGACCCGGCCGCTTCGCGACGCGGGCGTGCCGATGCTGCCGATTCTCGGCAATCACGATTACTGGCCCCGGAAGTCCACGGCGCTCCGAAACTACTTCGCCCGCTTTCCGCACGTTTCCGGGCGGCGCTGGTATTCCGTCGCGTACGGCCCGCTCGGGCTCGTCTTCCTCGACTCGAACGAGAAGGCCCTGGGACCGGCACTCTGGTCGGAAGAAGCGGCGTGGTTCGCCTCCGAGATCGCTCGCTTCGACGCCGACCGGGCGGTCCGAGGCACCGTCGTCTTCGTCCATCACCCGCCTTTCACGAACAGCACCGTCACGACCGACGAGAGCCACGTGCAGCGCGCGTTCGTGCCGCCCTTTCTCGCGGCGAAAAAGACGCTCGCGATGATCTCCGGGCACGTCCACAGCTACGAGCAGTTCGCAAAGGGCGGCAAGACCTTTCTCGTGACGGGCGGCGGGGGCGGCCCGCGCGTACGCCTCGCGTCAGGCGCCGCCCGGCGCCATTCGGAGGACGCGTTCGTCGGGCCCGAGGTCCGCCATTTTCACTTTCTCCTGTGCGCGCCCGGGCCGGACGGGCTTCAGATCGAGGTCGTCGGCCTCGAAAAGGGCGCGCGCGCGTTCGCGACGCTCACCCGGTTCACCCTTTCGTGGGCTTGAGAGCGGACGCGCCGTCCTGGTCCTGCCGTTTCAAGGTCCACATCACGAGGAGGAAGGCCACGATCGCGACGCCGAGCAGCGCGAACCCCGCCCCGAGCTGCCCGAACACGAGCTTGCCGATGCCGAAGAGCGCCGTGTAGACGAGGACGATGCCGAGGAGCCAGTTCACGAACGACATCGCGCCGCCGGGGATGGGCTCTCGGCCGAAGCCGAGGCGCCGAGAGACCGTCTCCCACCCGGGGCCGCCGGGGCGCACGCGCCGATAGAACGCGTCGAGCGTCGCGTCGGGCACGGGCTTCGTCAGGAACGTGACGGCAACCCACACGGCGGTCGTGACCGCGACCGTGAGCAGCATGACGATCGCCTGGATGCGGAATTCCTCCGCGCCGTAGCCCGGGTCGGTCTTCGGAAGCGGGTTCCGGATCAGCGCGAGACTCGTCACGGAGACGACCATCGAGGCGAGCATCGCGGAGATTTCGCTCCACGCGTTGATGCGCCACCAGTACCAGCGGAGGATGAGGACGAGGCCGGTACCGCTTCCGAGCGCGAGGAGGAATCGCCACGCGCCCTCGATCGACGAGAGATTCAGCGTGACGGCGATGGAGGCGAGAAACAAACCAACGGTCGTCCATCGCGAAACGGCGACGTAATGCTTCTCGCTTGCTCCCTTTCTAAGAAATCTCTTGTAGACGTCCCCGACGAGATACGACGCCCCCCAATTGAGGTGCGTCCCGACGGTCGACATGTATGCCGCCGCGAAACCCGCGAGCATGAAGCCCTTCCAGCCCGAAGGCAGGAGGTCGACCATGGCCTGCACGTACGCGGCCTCCTTGTCGGGCTGGCCGTTCACCATCACGCCGCCCGGATAGAGGATCACGGTCGCGAGTCCCGTGAGGATCCACGGCCACGGGCGGAGCGCGTAATGCCCGACGTTGAAGAACAGCGTCGCGAGGATGCCGTCGCGCTCCGTCCGCGCCGAGAAGATGCGCTGCGCGACGTAGCCGCCGCCGCCCGGCTCGGCGCCCGGGTACCACGCGGCCCACCACTGCACGGCGAGGAACGTGAAGAGCGCGATCGCGGGCATCCACACGGAGCCCGCGGGGGGGAGGAACGAGATCGCCGTGTCGACCGAGCCGAAGTGCTTCTCGAGCCCGGTCTTCAGCGCCTCGATGCCGCCGACCTTCTTCACGGCGAAGAACGCGAGGAGGATGACGGCCGTCATCTTGATGACGAGCTGCACGAGGTCGGTCCAGAGCACGGCCCACATGCCCGCGGCGGCCGAGTAGCCCACGGTGATGACGAAGCAGAACCCCACGGCCCAGATCGGCCGGATGCCCAGCGAGATCTGGAGGATCTTCACCATCGCGAGCGTGACCCAGCCGAGGATGATGAGGTTGATCGGGAGAGCGAGGTAGAGCGCCCGGAAGCCGCGCAGGAACGTGGCGGGCCGGCCGCTGTAACGGATCTCGGCGAATTCCACGTCGGTCATCACCTTCGCGCGGCGCCAGAGCCGCGCGTAGAGGAAGACCGTGAGCGTGCCGCTCATGACGAAGTTCCACCAGAGCCAGTTACCCGCGACGCCGTGGGCCGCGACGAGGCCCGTCACGACGAGCGGCGTGTCCGCGGCGAACGTCGTCGCGATCATCGCGGCGCCCGCGAGCCACCACGGCACGGCGCGCCCGGCGACGAAGTATTCCTCGAGCGACTCGCCGCCCTTCTTCGTGAACGCGAGACCGATGCCGATCGAGAGGATGAAGTACGCGGAGACGATGCCCCAGTCGAGAGGCGTCAGTGTCATGCGCGGATGTTAAGACGCCGGCCGACGGCCTACTTCGGGACGGGCGTCGCGGCCGGGCTCGGAGACGCGGGCTGCTTCGGAGCGTCAGCCGCCACGTAGCCGGGCGGCCGCCGCACGGCGGCGACGGCCGGAACGGCGATGCTCCTCCGACTGTTCTTCCCGACGCTTCGCGCAGCGAAGTAATTGTTGTCGGTGGAGATCGAAGAGAGGACCGAAGAGGAAGATTCTTCGAATGGTGAAGAGGGAGGCGGAGGGGCGCTCGAGGCAGCCTGAGGCGCACTCGCGGCAGCGGGAGCGGCCGCGGGCGACACGGCGACCTTCGCCTCGACGGTCTTGAGAACGGTCCAACGCGCCTCCGTCGTCTCCCGCCAGAGGATTTCGTAGCCGGCGCGCTCCAAGTCCTTATTACCTTCTACGAAAACCACCGCTGAGGGAGTCACGGCACCACCTAATGTGACCTTTCGGGGCGGGGCGGGCGCATTTGCCATTTCCGCCAGCGTCTTCTCGACGACGACCGCCGTCTCGGCGACGAAGTCGAAGTCCATGAACTTCACGAGATCGCCGTACTCGATACCGTTCTCGGTGCGCGGGGTCTGGTGCTCGTGGCGGTAGTCCTCGAGCGGCTCCGTGAAACGCACGGCGGGGAGACCTGCTTCGACGAACGGCCGGTGGTCGCCGCCCCGCCCGAACCTGTCGAGCCGGAAGACCAATCGCACGGCGTCCTTGCCGTTGACTTCCTCCACCAGGCGGGCCATCTGCCGGCCCGGCGAGTCGATGCCGTCGGGCCCGCCCTCGGAGAACACGCGCACGCGGCGGTCCGTGCTGCCGTTCGTGGCGCCCACGATGTCGCACGTGATCATGCCGCCCACGGCGTAGCCCTGCCTGGTCAGCCATTCGAGAAGGCGCTTCGCGCCGAGGAGGCCCTGCTCCTCGCCCGCGACCGCCGCGAAGACGAGCGTCGCGCGGGCGGGCTTCGGCGCGAGCGCCCGCGCGGCCAGGATCGAGACAGCGGTTCCGGAGGCGTCGTCGTCCGCGCCGGGGGCATCCGTGGCCGGGTCCATGGCGTCCGAGGGCATCGAGTCGTAGTGGCCCGAGACGACGAACGCGGTCCGCTCGAGACCGGGGTCCGTACCCGGAAGGACTGCGTAGACGTTCTCCATGGGCGCGGGCGCGTTCTTCGTGCGCGGCCCGCTCGACTCGAATCGGTCCACGACGACACGCATCCGCTTTCCAGATTCCTTTTCGACCGCTTCGAAGCGGCGGACGACCACGTCGCGTCCGCAGCCGATTCCGCGTTTCGTGTCCGTCCACGAGGACAAGGAGTGGCGCGTGCCGCACGCCACGAGCGCTTCGACGATCGCCCGCGCATCCTCGGGAGGCGAGGCCGCGGCCGGCGGCGCGGCCGAAGTCCCGGCGAGCAGGGCGAGAAGACCAGAGCTCACAAGGCATTTGTTTCGCATACTCGGGCGCTGATGCTACGTCATCCGTCCTCTCTTCTGGCCGTCTTCGCCCTCCTTTCCTTTCCCGTGCAGTCCAGAGCCACCCTGTCGCCCGAGGTCCGGACCGGAGCGCTTCCGCGCGGCGCCGATTCGCTCCAGCTCCTCGAGAACGGCCGGAACCTGGCTCCGCTCCTGAAGCCCGAGGTCTTTCGCCGGCTTTCCTCGGCGGGACAAAGAGCCGTCTTGCGCGCGGCGGGGCTGCTCGCGAAGCCTGTCGGCGCGCGGCCGCCGCGCGCGCCCGACGCACGCACGGTCCGGCCCCTCACGCCGTCGGCCGGCCAGAACGTCCGCGTGAACGATCCGTCCGCCGACGTCGACGGCCACACGAACAGCGAGTCCTCGGTGGCCGTTCTGGGCGGCAGCGTGATCGTGGGGTTCAACGACGCGAACAGCTTCGACGCGTCAGGTTACGGATTGTCCGCCGATGGCGGCAGCGCGTTTCGGCACGAGAGCCTTCCGACGGACCTGGGGGGGCCGAACCTCGGCGATCCCGTGGTGGCCTTCGGCCCCAACGGCGAAATCTACTACTCCACGCTCGCCCTCGCGAGCGACGGCGTCAGCGTCATCTCGCTGTGCTCCTCGACGGACGGCGCCGTCTCGTGGACGTGCACCGAGGCCAGCACGATCGCACGGAGCCCCCTGGACAGGCAGGACAAGGACTGGCTCGCGGTGGACACCACGTCCTCGAAGTTCCGCGGCAACGTGTACGTCGCGTGGACGGACTTCACGGCGGGCTCCGGGGATTTCATTCTCTTCGCGCGCTCCACGGACGGCGGCCGGACGTTTTCCTTTCCTTCGGCGCTCTCGCCGATCGACGGCAGCGTGCTCGTTCAGAACGCGTACATTTCGGTCGGCCCGAACGGCGAGGTCTGGGTCTCCTATCTCGACAGTCACTTCGGGGGCTCCGGAATCACGGTGACGAAATCCACCGACGGAGGCGCCACGTTCTCGACGCTCAAGCCGGCGGTCCTCTTCACGGAGATCGGGAGCACGCTCACCGGCGGCAACGGCGTCCGCGCCGACAGCTTCCCGGTTACGGCGGTCGACAAGGACGGCACCTATCACCTCGTCTACGCCTCGGTGACTCCGGGGCAGACCCTCGACCGCTCGGACATCACCTACGTGCGCTCGGCGGACGGCGGGGTCTCGTTCAGCGCGCCCGTGCGCCTGAACGACGACGCGACCACGACCAGCCAGTGGTCGCCCGCCATCGCCGCCACGGCGGACGGGCGAATCGCCGTGAAGTGGTGGGACCGGCGAAACGACCCGCTGAACGACAGCCTGACGGACGTCTACATGACGGTCTCGACCGACGGCGGCGCCACGTGGGGCAAGAACATCCGCGTGACCGATCACAACTGGGTCTTCGGGCCGAGCGAGCTCGGCAGCTACCACGGGGACTACGACGGCTTGGCGGCGGACGCCGGGAATTTCCACCTCTCGTGGAGCGACGAGCGCGGCAGCGACCCCGATGTCTACTACGCGACCCTTCCGTCCGCGGCCACCGCCGGGCCCGACTTCAACGTTTCGGCGCAGCCCGTGTACGCCTCCGTGCGCGTCGGGGAGTCCGCGACGTACGACCTCGCGACCTCCGCCTCGAACGACTTTTCGGGCTCGCTTTCCCTTTCCGCCTCTCCGTCCGCTCCGGGGCTCTCGTACGCGTTCTCGAGCCCGAGCGCCGCGGCCGGGCAACCGGCGCGGCTCACGGTTTCCGTGGCGGCCCCGGTTTCGCCGGGGACGTTCCTCATCACCATCGCGGCCCGGGGGCCCGGCTTCACGCGCAAGACGAACGTGCGCCTCAACGTGCAGCCGGCCGCGCGTTCCGCGTCGCTGCCGCTCGACGTGAGCCGGTCGGCCGGCTTCACGAAACTCGCGGGCGCACCGCGGATCGACTCGGCGGGGACGATTCATCTCGTCTACGACGACGACACGCAGAACGTGACGGGCGAGGACGTCTTCTACCGGCGGTCGACGGATCGCGGCCTCACGTGGTCGACGCCGCTGAAGGTCTCCACGAACACGACGGCCGCCACGACCGGCGTCCTCGCGCTCGATTCCTCGGGAAACCCCTACGTCGCGTACGTGGCGCAAAACGGCGCGACCGGAGAAATCTGGACGACCCGATCCACGGACCGCGGGGCCACGTTTCAGCCCCCTCTCCGGGTGAGCAACGCGAGCCGGAACGCCGACCTTCCGGCGATCGCGGTGGACGCGAACCGCAACGTCGTCGTGGCGTACATCGACCAGGACCCGTCGAACAATCTCCTCGTCGTGAACGCCGTGCGTTCCACGGACGGTGGCGCGACCTTCGGCCCGGTCCAGTCCCTCGCCGGGGAGAACAACATCAACCCCCTTCAGCCGCTCTCGCTCGCCTTCGACTCGAAGGGAGCGGCCTATCTCGCCTGGAGCACGACGGGCGGGGGCGCCGGGTTCACGGCCCGCATGGCGATCGCGCCGAACGGCACGACCTTCACCGTGAAAAAGACGGTCTCGGACACGAGCGTGGACGCCTTCGCGCCCCGAATCGCGGTGGACAAGAGCGACGCCCTCTACGTCACGTTCTACAACCGGTACGTGAACGCCGACGCGACCTTCAACCGCGAGATCATGTTGACAAAATCCACGAACGGCGGCTCGACGTTCTCCCCGCCGGTCAACGTCTCGAACGACGGCGGACAGAGCTTCTTTCCGTCGGTCGTACCGGATTCCTTGGGCGGCGTCTCCATCGTCTGGGAGGACGACACCGGGAACGACCAGAGCGACGTCTTCTACGTGCACTCTTCCGACGGCGGAAAGGCGTTCGGCGCGCCCGTGAACCTCTCGGCGAGTCCGGGCGTCTCGACGGGCGCCGTGGGCGCCGTGGACGCGCTCGGCAATCTCCTCGTCCTGTGGACAGACGATTCCTTCGCAAACCCCGAGGTCTTCGCCGCATGGGCTCCCACGGGCGATTCCTCTCTCAGCGTGGCGATCGCTCCGCTCCCGGACGGGAGCACGGTGGACGCGGGCGGAACGGTTCAATTCCTCGCGAGCGTGACCCAGCTCGATCCGAGTCATCCGGCGACTGTCGCCTGGGACTTCGGCGACGGCACGGCCGGCACGGGCAGCCCGGTGGACCACGCGTACGCGGCGCCGGGGACGTACGTCGTGACGCTGATCGCGCGGGACGCCGTCGGCCTCGCCTCCACCGCGACCCTGACGGTCACGGTGCGCGCCCCCGCATTCACGGGCGGGCCGGAGCAGCTCCTGCCCGTCGTTCTCGACACGCCCGGCGCGGGAGGGACGCACTACACGAGCGAGCTGACGCTGGCGTCGAAGGCGGCCAATCCCGTCACGGTCCTCCTCCAGTACACGGCCTCCGCCGGCTTCGGCAGCGGCTACGCGAGCGTGACTCTGGCGCAGGGAGAGCTGCGCGTCATCCCCGACGCGATCGCCTTCCTGCGCTCACGCGCCCTCGCGATTCCGGACGACGGAAGCGCGCAGATCGGCACGCTGCGCGTGCTCTTCCAGGGCGCCTCGTCCTCGAGCGACGTCTTCGTCGGCGCGCGGACGTCGACGCCGGGAGGGGGCGGGACTTTCGGCCTCTTCTACGCTTCCTCGCAGACCTCGACGACGTCGGCGACGGTCTTCGGCCTGCAGCAGAACGACGCACAGAGGTCCAACCTCGCGCTCGTGAATGCCGGGCCGGATCCCGTCACGCTGCACGTCCAGCTACAGGGCCCGAACGGCGCGGATCTCGGCTCGCTCGGCGACCAGGCGCTGCCCGGCTGGGGCTGGACGCAGATCAACCAGCCGCTCCTCGGTCAGGCGAGCTCCGGCCGTGCCGTGATCACCCGCGTTTCGGGAGCCTCGCCGTTCACGGCGTACGGAGTCCTCAACGACGCCGTCACCTCGGACGGCAGCTTCGTCCCGGCGGAGGTCCCGGGAGACACGACGGGAGCCGACCGGCTCGTGCCGATCGTGCTTTCGGCCGCCGGGTATCAGAGCGAGCTGACGCTGACGAACTTCACGAATCAGCCGATGCTCCTCACCCTCGTCTACACGGGCTCGCCTCAGCTCTCGGCCGCGGGCACCGGCACGGCGCCCCTGACGCTCCAACCCGGCGAACAGAAGATCCTGCCCGACTCGATGACCTTTCTAAGAAATCTTGGTCTTCCTATTCCGACGAGTGGGGACGTTGGCGGGACGCTGCTCGTCAGGACACCTGCCGGAACTCCGGCGTCCTCGCTCGCGGTCGGCGCGAGGACCTACACCAACGCCGTCGGCGGCGGCACCTTCGGGCTCTTCTACCCGGGGCTCACGCCCGGCGAGAGCGCGACCGCGAGCGCGTACGTCTACGGCCTGCAGCAGAACGGCGTGCAGCGGTCGAACCTCGCGGTCGTCAACCGCGGCGACGCGTCCGACGCGATCGCGATCAGGGTCACGTACCACGGGACGGACGGCGCCGCGCTGCCGAACCCCGACACGGCGGCGCTCGCGCCGGGGGAGTGGAGGCAGTTCAACGGGCCGCTCGGCTCGCGGGGCGCGGCGGGCGGCTACGCGAAGGTGGAAAGGCTTTCGGGCAACTCCCGTTTCGTCTCGTATGGAGTCCTGAACGACCAGCACAACTCCGACGGCAGCTACATCCCGATGAGCCGGTGACGGTCCAGAGGGGCCGCGCGCGCCCGCCGATGCGGTCGTGGATTCGCTTTCGTATGATGGGCGTCCGTGTCGTACGTCGAGAAGAACCTCGCTCCGGGAGAGGAGATCCTGCTGAGGGCGCGGTATCACTGGGTGAGGTTCATTCCGGGCGCCTCGGTCGCCGGGCTCGGCGCGGTACTCGCGGTGGCGAACGGGCTCCTGGTCCCGGCCCAGGCGGGAGGATCGGAGCCCGGCGTGAAGTCCGTGCTCTTCCTCGTCGCCGGCTTCCTCGTCCTCGGGGGCATCCTCGCCATGGCCTGGCGCGCCCTCGTCGATTCCTTCGATGAGTTCGCGATCACGTCGTTCCGGGTCATCAAGAAGAGCGGGTTCATCACGCGGACCGTGCGCCAGATCCCGCTCGAGAAGGTGCAGGACGTGAACGTCAAGTCGACGCTCGGGGGCCGGTGGCTCTCCTATGGCGACGTGGAGCTGCAGACCGCCGGGTCGGACAGCACGGTTCTCTTTCCGCGCATCCTCGACCCGGAAGGATTCCGCAACGTCCTGTTCACACACACGCGCCCGCAAGGCGCCGGGACGGACGGGCTCGGCGGGCGTCCCGTCGCCGCGTCCCCCGCACGTGCCTCGGTCGAGGAGCGGCTGAAGGAGGCGGAACGTCTCTACAAGACGGGGGTCCTCTCCGAGGCGGAGTACCAGGAGAAGCGCCAGGCTCTCATCAGGGATGTCTGAGCGCTGTAGGATCGGCTCCTGGAAGAACTTGCGGTCATGACGCGCTACGCCCCCGCCCCGCCGAAGCCTCCGATCGCCGCGGGCGCCGGGGAGCTCGTTCCCCTCGATCCCGACCATCCGGGCTTTCGCGACGCGGTCTACCGCGCGCGGCGCAATGAGATCGCCCGCATGGCGCTCGCGTATCGCGACGGCGACCCTCTGCCGCGCGTCACGTACACGCCGGAGGAGCATGCCGTTTGGCGGGCCGTCTGGGAGAAGCTCGCCCCGCTGCACACGCGCCTCGCGGCGGCGCCGTGGAAGGAGAGTGCCGCGGCGCTCGATCTGGACCGCGGGCGCGTGCCGCAGCTCGCGGACGTGACGGAGACGCTGCAGGCCGGCTCCGGCTTCCGGATGATCCCCGTCGCGGGCCTCATCTCGGGGCGCGGGTTCCTCGGCGCGATGGCCGAGAACGTCTTCCTCGCGACCCAATACGTGAGGCACCACAGCGTGCCTCTCTACACGCCCGAGCCCGACGTCGTCCACGAGCTCGTCGGGCACGCCGCAGGCCTTTTCCACCCGGACATCGTCCGGCTCTCCCGCCTCTTCGGCGAGGCCGCGCGCCGCGCCGGCGAGGCCACGATGAAGCGGCTCGAGCTCGCGTACTGGTACACCGTGGAATTCGGCGTTATCGAGGAGAAAGGGGAGCTCAAGGCCTGGGGTGCGGGCCTCCTGTCCTCGTTCGGCGAGCTGGGCGACCTCGAAAGGCACCCGAATCTCGTGCCGCTCGACCTCGAGGTCGCGTCGCGCACGGCGTACGACCCCACGCAGTACCAGAAGACGCTCTTCGTCTCGCCGTCCTGGGACCGCATGGTCGCCGATGTGTCCGACTGGCTGAAGACGATCTGACGCGTCCTCGGTCCAGGCCGCCCGTAGACTCCTCGCGTGGCCGCGCGACGCCCCTACGAGGCCCTGAGGCATCGCGATTTCCGCCGGCTGGCGATCTCGATGCTCGTGTCGGTCGTCGGCTCGCAGATGCAGAACGTCGCGATCGACTGGCACGTCTGGATCCTCACGCGCTCGCCCCTCGCGCTCGGCCTCTTGGGCCTCGTGCGCGTCGTGCCGATCGTCGTCCTCTCGCTCGTCGGCGGCCTCGTGGCCGACCGGCACGACCGGCGCCGCGTGCTGCTCGTGACGCAGTCCACGATGACGCTCGTCGCCCTTGCACTCGGCACGGCGACGCTTCTCGGGCGCGATTCCGTCGGCCTCGTCTATCTGCTCACGGCCGCGACGTCCGGGGCCGGGGCCTTCGACAACCCGTCCCGCCAGTCCCTCATCCCGAGGCTCGTGCCCGAGAAGGACCTGCCGGGCGCGCTCGCGATCAATCTGTCCGCCTTCCAGCTCGCCTCGATCGGCGGCCCCGCGCTCACGGGTCTCCTCCTCGCGGGAGCGGCCGGGACGGGGCCGGAGCCGTCCCAACACGCTCATGCCGCGGGCCTCGCGCTCGTCTACTTCCTCAACGCCGCGTCGTTCCTCGGCGTCCTGCTGACGCTCGTCACGCTGAAGACGTCGGGCGACGTGGCCCGTGCGGAGGGGCCGGAGAATCCTCTCGCGTCTTTGAAAGAGGGCCTCCGCTTCGTCTTCACGACGCCGATCCTCGTCTGGACGATGACGCTCGACTTCTTCGCGACGTTCTTCGCGGGCTCGATGTCGCTTCTCCCGATCTTCGCGGACCAGATCCTGAAGGCGGGCCCGGCCGGCTACGGCTGGTTGCGCGCCGCACCGGGAATCGGGGCGCTGCTCGGGTCCGTGTGGAGCTCCGTGCGCGGCTTGCCGCGCCGGCAGGGGCGCGTCTTCCTGTGGGCGGTCGCGGCCTATGGCGCGACGACGATCGTCTTCGGTCTCTCGCGCAGCTTCGCCCTCACGTTCGCCGCGCTCGCTTTCGTCGGGCTCTCGGACACGATCTCCACCGTCGTCCGCCAGACGGTGCGGCAGCTCGTGACGCCGGACGCGCTCCGCGGCCGGATGACGGGCGTGAACATGATCTTCTTCACGGGCGGTCCGCAGCTCGGCGAGCTGGAGGCGGGCTTCGTCGCGAGCCTCTTCGCGTCGGCGGCGCTCGGGGCGTCCGTGGCGGTCGTCTCGGGCGGCGTCGGCACGCTCCTCGTCGTCGCGTTCATCGCGGCGCGCGCGAAGGTCGTGCGCACGTACGACTGGAGCGCGGTTCGCCCGCCGGCCTGAGACTCGCTCTCTTTTTCGGGATATGGTTCGTACGGGGAATGGTTGGGTTTCTGTTCAGAGAGGGGAAAAGGCGATGAGACTGCTCGTGTCGGCTGCGCTCGCGATCGCCCTCTGCGCGCAGGCGGCGCCAGAGCCCTTGACGCTCTCCGACAAGCTCCAGGGCCTCCAGTTCCGCAACATCGGCCCGTTCCGCGGCGGGCGCGTGACGGCCGTGGCCGGCGTCCCCGGGCAGCCGCTCACGTTCTACTTCGGCGGAACGGGCGGCGGCGTGTGGAAGACGACCGACGGAGGCGCGAACTGGGATCCCGTGTCGGACAAGTTCTTCAAGACGGGCTCGGTCGGCGCGCTTGCCGTGGCGGACTCCGATCCGAACGTGATCTACGCGGGAATGGGCGAAGGCTGCATCCGCGGCAACGCCTCCGCGGGGGACGGCGTCTGGAAGTCCACGGACGCGGGGAAGACCTGGGCCCACTCGGGCCTGAAGGAGACGCAGCAGATCCCGCGCGTGCGCGTGCACCCGGGGAACCCGGACCTCGTCTACGTCGCGGCGCTCGGGCACACGTGGCGTCCGAACCCCGAGCGCGGCATCTTCCGATCGCAGGACGGCGGGAAGAACTGGAAGAAGGTCCTCTTCGTCGACGACAGGACCGGCGCGTCCGACCTCGTCATGGATCCCGTGAACCCGCGCGTCCTCTACGCGGGCTTCTGGCAAGTCGGCCGCAAACCCTGGTCGCTCGAGAGCGGCGGGCCGGGCGGCGGCGTCTGGAAGACGACGGACGGAGGCGACACGTGGAAGAAGCTCGCGGGCGGCCTGCCCGAGGGCGTCGTGGGGCGCGTCGGCGTGGCCGTGTCGCCGGCGCGGCCGGAGCGCGTCTGGGCGATCGTCGAGGCCGAGAAGGGCGGAGTCTTCCGGACGGACGACGGCGGTGAGACGTGGAAGAAGCTGAATGACGAGAACAAGCTCCGGCAGCGGGCCTGGTACTACTCGCACGTCTACGCGGACCCGAAGAACGCCGACGCCGTCTACGTTCTCAACGTGGGCTTCTTCCGCTCGGGGGACGGCGGAAAGACGTTCGACCCCGTCCGGACGCCGCACGGCGACAACCACGACCTCTGGATCGATCCGGGAGAGCCGGGCCGCATGACCTTAGGCAACGACGGCGGCGCGACCGTCACGTTCAACGGCGGCCGGAGCTGGTCGTCGCTCCTGAACCAGCCCACGGCGCAGTTCTACCGCGTCGTGACGGACAACCGCTTCCCGTACCGCATCTTCGGCGCCCAGCAGGACTCGACGACGGTCGAGATCGCGAGCCGCACGCGCCGCGGCGGCATCGGCCCGGGCGACTGGCACCCCGTGGGAGGCTGCGAGAGCGGCTGGGTCGCGCCGAAGCCGGAAGACCCCGACGTCTCCTTCGCGGGCTGCTACGGCGGCGCCATCGACCGGTACGATTTCCGGACGGGCGAGAGCCGAAACGTCGTCGCCTGGCCACAGCTCTCGATCGGGCAGGCCCCGAAGGACCTCAAGTACCGCTTCCAGTGGAACGCGCCGATCCTCATCTCCCCGCACGACGCCAAGACCCTGTACCACGCTGCTCAGGTTCTCCTGAAGAGCACGGACGACGGCGAGACGTGGCAGGAGATCAGCGCCGACCTCACGCGCAACGAGAAAGACACGCAGGGCTACTCCGGCGGCGCGATCACGTACGACAATACGGGCGTCGAGGTGTACGGAGTCATCTTCGCCCTCGCCGAGTCGCCGCACGAGGCCGGCACGATCTGGGCGGGCACCGACGACGGCCTCGTCCAGCTCACGCGCGACGGCGGGAGGAACTGGCAGAACGTCACCCCGAAAGGCGCGCCCGAGCGTATCCAGATCAACTCCATCGAGCTCTCGCCGCACGACAAGGCGGCCGTATACGTCGCGGCCACGATGTACAAGCACGACGACACGCGCCCCTACCTCTACCGGACCCGGGACTACGGTAAGACGTGGACGAAGATCGTGAACGGCATCCCGGACGGCGCGTTCACGCGCGTCGTGCGGGAGGACCCCGTGCGCCGGGGCCTGCTCTTCGCGGGCACGGAAACCGGCCTCTACATCTCGTTCGACGACGGCGCCTCGTGGCAGCCCTTCCAGCGGAACCTGCCCGTCGTGCCCGTCACGGACCTCGCGATCAAGAGCGGAGATCTCGTCGTCGCGACACAGGGCCGCGCGTTCTGGATTCTCGACGATCTCGCGCCGCTCGAGGCGTGGAAAGGGGACATCGAAAAGGAAGATCTCCACTTCTTCCCCCCGAGCCCTGCCGTGCGGTTCGGCTCGGGGGGCGGTTTCGGCGGCGGCGAAGGCGGCCCGCCGCGCGGTGTCGGCCAGAACCCGCCGCCGGGCGCCGTGCTCTCGTATTGGCTGAAAGACGCCCCTCCGAAGAAGGCGACGGCGAAGGACGCGGTCTTCATCGAGATCCTCGAGGGAGACCACGTCCTGCGCCGCTTCACGAGCGAGAGGCCGGCGGAGGAGACGGCGCCGGATGAAGACGCCGAAAAGCCCCTCGAGCCGAAGCAGGGCCTCAATCGCTTCGCCTGGGACCTCAGGATGTGGAAGCCGTCGCTCGTGCCGAAGGCGATTCTCTGGGGCAGCAAGGAGGGCCCGCGCGTTGCGCCGGGCACGTACGCCGTTCGGCTGAAGAAGGGCGAGACGGTGCTGACCGAATCCCTCGAAGTGCGGGCGAACCCGAACCTCAAGGTCTCGCCGGTCGATCTCAAGAAACAGGCGGACTTCCTCGCGGAGGCGCGCGACCGCCTTTCGGAGACGCACGAGGCCGCGCTCGCGTGCCGCGACGTCAAGCGCCAGTCGAAAGAGGTCGCGGACCGCGCCGCCAAGCTCGGGAAAAAGGAGCCGCTCGCGGCGAAAGCGAAGGCGCTTTCGGAGAAGCTCTCCGCCATCGAGGAGAAGCTCGTGAACCCGAAGGTCAGGAGCGAGCAGGACGTCCTCAACTTCCCGCCGCAGCTCGACCACCAGTTCGTGGGCGTCGCGAGCGTCGTCTCCTCGGGCGAGGCGGCGCCTTCGAAGGCCGCGACCGCGTATTTCGAGGAGCTGAAGGGCCGCCTCGCGGAGCTGAAGAAACAGCTCGAGGGCGTCCTCGACACCGACCTCGCCGACTTCAACAGGACCGTCGAGGAGCAGGGCGTGCTTCCGGTGACCCCTCCTCCTCCCGCGTCTCCCGGATCCGCTCCCGGATCCGCCCTTCGAGGGAACCCGCGTTGAGGAGAGGCCCGGAACGTCCCCGGAGCGCGGACGGCGGCGCGCGGGCGTCCCTCACGCGCCCGCGGGAGTCCGACGAGAGGGGCGAGATCGGACCGCTTCTGCTCGACGACCTCATGCGCCGCAGCCGGGTGACGTTCGGTTTCTTTCTCGCGACGCTCGTCCTCGTCCGCATCATCGTCGCGCAGGCGTTTCACGCGAGCGCCGCCGTCCGCATCGCTCTCGGCCTGACGCTCCTCCTCGCCCTCGCGCGCTGGACGTTCGTGTGGATCCATCGCCGCCGCGGCGGCGACCCCCGGCGCGGCCAGGTCTTTTTTGTCGGCCTGACGGCGGCGGTGGGCCTCGGACTCGCGTGGATCAACGTCGCCGCGTACCCGCTCCTGGACGCGATCCACGCCGCGATGCTCGGAATGATCCAGATCGTGATCAACGCCATCGCGCTCTCCAGCATGGCCGGCAGCCTCAGGATCTATTTCCTCTACATGCTTCCGAACCTCGGCTCGTTCTTCGTCCTCACACTCCTCAATCCGCGCCCTGAGTTCGGGTTCGAGCTGCCGGCCCTCGTGTTCCTTCCCATGCCCGCTCTCGCCGCGATGGCGGTCTGGCTTCATAAATCCCTGAGGCGCAACGTCGTGCTCGAGCAGGAGCTGCGCGAGCTCGCGCTGCGCGATTCGCTCACCCAGCTTCACAACCGCCGGTTTCTCATGGAATTCATGGCGCAGGAGAGCCTGAAGGCGCTCAGCCTCTGGAGCACCTTCTCGACGACACGGTCGATCGTGGCCAAGCCGAGCATCGGGCTCGTCGTCGTGGACGTCGACCACTTCAAGACCATCAACGACCGGCACGGCCACGCGGCCGGTGATGCGGTTCTCCTGCAGCTCGCCCGCCTCCTGCAGGCGACGGCGCGCCAGCCCGACCTGACGGTGCGCTGGGGAGGCGAGGAGTTCATCGTGATCGCCCGGGACTCGAATCGCGAAGGGGCCGCCCTGCTCGCACGGCGGATCCACCGCGACATCGCAGACTGCGCGTTCCGCCTGCCGTCCGGCGTGGACATCGGCATCACCGTGTCCGTCGGCTACGCGCTGTATCCGTTCCGGGAGGATGAGGCTTCTCTCCTCGGCTGGGAGTTCGTGCTCACGCTCGCCGACCATGCGCTTTTCGAAGCGAAGAAGCGCGGCCGCGACCGCGTCTGCGGCTTGAGCCCCGGCGAAACGCCGTGGATCGATACCGCCACCATCCGGTCTTTGCTCGAGTCCGATTTCGAGCGAGCCCTGACCCAGGACCTCGTGAGGATCGAGGAGTGGGCTCGCTGACGCCCTCCGCCGGAGCGGCTCCGGTTCCGCGGCGGCCCCAGGTGATCTAGGCTAGACGCGTGGATCTCTCTCGCCGCGACACCCTGCGCGTCCTTGGAAGAGCGGCGGCGGGCGCCTTCCTCGGCGCATCCGGCGCGGGCGCGTCCCCCGAGCCGCGATTCCGCACGATCCCCTCCTCGGGCGAGCGGATCCCGGTCGTCGGTCTCGGCACCTTCGCGACGTTCGACGTCGGCTCCTCCGCCGCCGAGCGCAGACCGCTCGAGGAAGTCCTCGCGCGGTTCACCGAGCGCGGCGGCCGCGTCGTGGATTCGTCGCCGATGTACGGCCGCTCCGAGGCCGTGGTGGGCGAAGTCGCGGCGAAGCAGGGCCTCAGAGCCAAGCTCTTTCTCGCGACGAAGGTTTGGACGCGCGGCCGGGAGGCCGGACTCGAGCAGATGGCGACGTCCGAGCGGCTCCTCGGAACGAAGCCTCTCGATCTCCTGCAGGTGCACAACCTCCTCGACGTCGACACGCATCTCGCGACGCTCCGGGCGTGGAAAGAGGCCGGGCGCGTGCGCTACATCGGCGTCACGCACTACACGGCGAGCGCCTATCCCGAGGTCGAGCGCTTGCTGCGCCGGGAGAAGCTCGACTTCTTGCAGGTGAACTACTCGCTCGCCGAGCGCGAGGCCGAGGAGCGGATCCTGCCGCTTGCGCGGGAGCGGGGTGTGGCGGTCCTCGTGAATCGCCCGTTCGGCGGCGGCGAGGCGCTGAAGCGCGCTCTCGGAAAGCCGCTGCCCGCGTGGGGAGCGGAGTTCGACTGCGCCTCATGGGCGCAGTTCTTCCTGAAGTTCGTTCTCGCGCACCCGGCCGTCACCTGCGCGATTCCCGCGACCGGCAAGCGGGCGCATCTCGACGACGATCTGGATGCCGCGCTCGGCCGCCTGCCGGACGAGAAGCTCAGGCGCCGGATGGTCGACGCCCTCTGACGCCGAGAGGTGGGGGGCTGTCTCCGCGCGCGGCGTCCTTGCGCTCTTCCATCTCCTCGAGGCTCTTCGGCCAGTCGTCGTGAAGGAGCCGCGAGAGGGAGCGATCGGCCAGGAGCTTGCCGCCCGTCTGGCACGTCGGGCAGTAGTTCGTCTCGTTGTTCGCGTAGACGATGCGCTGCACGGCCGTTCCGCACTCGGGGCAGGGCCGGGAGAACTTCCCGTGCACGGCCATTTCCGGCCGGAAGGCGGTCACCTTTTCGGGGAAGCGGTCTCCCGTGTCGCGCCGCAGCCGGTCTGTCCATTCGAGGAGCGTGTCGCCCACGGCGGCGTGGAGGCGCGTCACCTCGGCCTCGGTGAGCCGCGACGTGAGCGCGACGGGGGAGAGCCTCGCGCGGTGGAGGATCTCGTCGGAGTACGCGTTGCCGATGCCGGAGAAAAGGCGTGGATCCGTGAGGGCACGCTTCAGCGTGTGGTTCTCGCGGCGGAGCCGTTCCCCGAAGGCATCCCGCGAGATCCCGAGAGGCTCGAGCCCGCCGGGATCGAGCGCCTGAACCGCCTCGCCTCCGGCGACGAGCCTGATCCACGCCCGCTTCTTCGGGCTCGCCTCGGTCAGGAGGAGCGTCCCCGCGTCGAAATCCATCGCGAGGAGGCCGAGCTTCTTCGGGATCGCGGCGCCGGCTGCTTTCCATTTCAGACGCCCCGCGATCATCAAGTGGAGGACGAGAAAAAGATCTTCTTCGAAAGTGAATACGAGGCGTTTCCCGAGTCGGGTCACCGCAATGAGGCGCCGCCCCTGTACGGCGGCCAGGGGCGGAGATACTGACCGCAGGACGAACGGGCTCGCGAGGCGTATCTTCCGCAGCGTCCCGCCCTTCAGGAGGCGCTCGACGTGCTCGACGTAGACGGCGACGTCCGGCAGCTCGGGCATCGGGGGGAGAATAGGGCCATGACCCGGACATGCTGCAAGGCCGAGTCCGCGCCGACCACTTCCCGCGCGCCCCGCACGCTTCCGCCGGAGCTGCTGTCCGCCGGGGCGCGGCGCCTCGGGATCCTCGCGCTCATCTGCGCGTTCGCGAACGTGGGGATGGGCGTCGGCGAGCGTCTCCTCGGAGCCCGGCTCGGGCTGCCGCCGCCCTCGGGAATCGTGCTCTTCGCGGAGGTCGCGGCATTGGCGGCTTCCCTCGGAATGTTCGCTCTCACGCGGCGCACGGGGCAGGACCCCGCCGAGCTCCTCGACCGCGGCCTCGTCTACGAGGTCGGAATGGGGTTCCTCATCGCCGTGACGTATCACTGCTGGCCGGCGCCGCCCGGCCAGATCCCGAAGGGATGGTCGCCGGTGGCCGTGTGGCTCATCGCCTTCGCGCTGCTCGTGCCGGCGACGCGCGGCAAGAACGCGCTCGCCACCGTCGCCACGGCGCTCATGGACCCGCTCGGGCTCCTCGTGTCCCTGGCGCTCGGCGCCCCGATTCCGCATGGGCTCGCCGTGGCGGGCATGTTCCTGCCGACCACCATCGCCGCGGGAGCCGCGATCGTGGGCTCGCGCGTCGTGAGCGAGCTTTCCCAGCAGGCCGGCCGCGCGCGGGAGCTGGGCAGCTATCGGCTCGTCGCACAGCTCGGCCAGGGAGGCATGGGAGAGGTGTGGCGCGCCGAGCACCGCATGCTCGCGCGCGACGCCGCGATCAAGCTCGTGCGCGCCGGTCCGGACGCATCCGGGCGCGAGGTGATGGCGCGCTTCGAGCGCGAAGCGCAGACCACGGCCGGTCTCCGCTCGCCCCACACCGTCCAGCTCTACGATTTCGGGCGGTCGGACGACGGCGCGTTCTACTACGTCATGGAGCTCCTCGAGGGCTTCACGCTCGAGGAGATCGTCCGCCGCTTCGGCCCGCTGCCGGCGGGGCGCGTCGTCCATCTCCTTCGGCAGGTCTGCCACTCGCTTGCCGAAGCGCACGCCGCGGGCCTCGTCCACCGCGACATCAAGCCCGGCAACATCTTCGTGAGCCGCTACGCCGGCGATCCCGATTTCGTGAAGGTGCTCGACTTCGGCCTCGTGAAAACGCTCGCGGCGTCGGCGACCGACCTCACGCAGAGCGGCCTCCTCGCGGGCACGCCCGCCTACATGCCGCCCGAGATGGCGCTCGGCCGGCCGGTGGACGGACGCACCGACCTCTACGCGCTCGGCGCCGTGGGGTACACGCTCCTCACGGGCCTGCCGGTTTTCGAGAGGAAGACCGCCCTCGAGACGATTCACGACCATGCCTCGACGGTGCCGGTGCCGCCTTCGAAGCGCATCGCGACGCCGGTCCCGCCTGGCCTCGAGCGTGTCCTCCTGGACTGCCTGGCGAAGGAGCCGGACGAGAGACCCGAGAGCGCACGGGCCCTGGACGTGCGCCTCGAGGAAATCGTCCTCCCCGAGCCGTGGACCCGCGAGCTGGCCGAGCGCTGGTGGAACCGATACGGAAACGCGGCGATCCCGGCTTCGACCCCGGCGCGAGATTCCGCCAGCGACGCGGACGGGACGCGCGTGACGCCGCCGGCCGCGGCGGCGGGCTGAGGCGCCGTCGCTGCAAAATGGGCCCATGTGCGGTCGGTACTGGATCACGACGCCCACCGACGTTTTGATTTCCCGATTTCGGGTCCGAGGAGAAGCGACGCCGCTTCGCCCGCGGTGGAACGCGGCGCCCGGTCAGGAGCTGCCGGTCGTGCGCCTCGCGGCGGCGGGCGAGCGCCGCCTCGAGCCGATGTGGTGGGGCCTCGTCCCCGAGTGGGCCTCGGACCCCGCGGACGCGGGCCGGCCCATCAACGCGCGCGCCGAGACGGCCGCGAAAAAGCCCAGCTTCCGTGAGGCGTTCCGGCGGCGTCGGGCCCTCGTCCCTGCGGACGGCTTCTACGAGTGGAAGCGCTACGGCCACACGGCGGTGCCGTTCGCGTTCCGAGCGGTGTCGAAGGAGCCGTTCGCGATCGCGGGCCTCTGGGAGGAATGGCGCCCCCGGGAGGGACCTCCGCTTCGCACGTTCGCGCTCCTCACGACCGAGGCGAGCGCCGACGTGGCGTTCACGCACGACCGCATGCCCGTCATCCTCGAGCCGGGCGCCGAGGAGGTGTGGCTGGATCAGGGGGTGGAGGACGCCGCGCGGCTCGCCGAAGTGCTTCGCCCTCTTCCGGTGGGCGCGCTCGAGTCCTTCGCGGTGTCCCCCCGGCTCAACTCGCCCCAAAACGACGATCCTTCGGTCCAGGAGAGAGGGGTGCCGCTCGTGTCGGGGCCGCCGAAGCCCGCGCGCGGGGGCGAGCAGGCGCAGCGGAACCTCTGGGAAAGCGGGGACGATGATGACGCCGCGTAGCGGAGCCGCATCCATGATCCGTCAATCCACTTGCCAACCGCATCGCCTGGTCAAATGGCCCTGAGCGCCTCGGGCGAGCGAGCTGGCCGCGGCGCTCGGCCCTAGCGTGGCCGACTCGTCGGATGTGGATTAGAATAGCTACGAGGCTCATAGGAAGATCGGTCATGAAGACGGTTCAAATGACGCTGGATGAAGGCCTGGTGGCAGCGGTCGACCGGGTCGTGCGAAGGCTCGGCACGAGCCGGTCGGCATTTGCCCGCGAAGCGCTGCGGGAGGCGTTAAGACGCGTTCGGGTTCGGAGCCTCGAGCAGAAGCAGCGGGACGGATATGCGCGCAAGCCGGTTCGACGCGGCGAGTTCGATGCCTGGGAGCGCGAGCAGACCTGGGTCGAACCGTGAGGAGAGGCGAGGTCCGCTGGTACCGTTTCGCCGCACCTGACAAGAGGCGGCCCGTCGTCATTCTCACTCGTGACTCTATCCTCGACGCGCTCGGTGAGGTGACGATCGCCCCGGTGACGTCGACGATCCGTGACATCCCCTCGGAAGTCGTCCTGACGGCCCACGAAGGCATGCCTCGCGACTGCGCGGCGAACCTCGACCACATCCAGACCGTAGCCAAGAACAAGATCGGCGCTCTCATCACGACGCTGAGCCGCGACCGTATGGCCAACATCCGGGCCGCCCTGCTCTTCGCTCTGGGCTTCTGAGGCGCCTCCCTTCTTCCTCGACACGAACGTCGAGGGCGCCCCTAAGATCCGTTAGTAGAAGCCTCAGTCGCCGTCCTGGAACCTGCGAATGGCGGGGGCGCCGAGCGGCGCCGAGGGGGCCGCGCCGCGGCGCGCGAGGAGGTGCCTCACGATGGCCACGGCGTGGAGCCGGCCGTTCTCGATGAAGAGCTTCCCGATCTCGACGCCCGCCGCGACGACACCCGCGACATAGAGGCCGGGCACGTTCGTCTCCATGGTTCCCGGATCGTGGACCACGTGGAGATCGTCGGTGACGGCGATGCCGAGGCCGCGCAGGAACAGAAAATCGGGCCGATAGCCCGTCAGGGCGAAGACGAAGTCGTTCGGGATGTCGAAGGACCGTCCGGACGTTTCGAGGACGACGCGACCTTCCTCGATCCCGATGACGCGCGTGTCGAAGTACGCGCGGATCGAGCCCTCCTTGACGCGGTTCTCGATGTCGGGCTTCAGCCAGTACTTCACGCTCGCCCCGAAGGCCGCCTTGCGCACGGCCATGGAGACGCGCGCGCCGTTGCGGTGGAGATCGAGCGCCGCTTCCACGGCGGAGTTCTTCCCGCCCACGACGAGGACGTCCGTGCGGGCGTGGGCATAGGGCTCGGTGTAGTAGTGAGACACCTTCGGAAGCTCTTCTCCGGGGACGCCGAGGAGGTTCGGCGTATCGAAAAAGCCGGTCGCCACGACGACCGCCCGGGATTCGTGGACGGCCTTCGTGGTCTGAACGCGGAAGAGGCCGTCCGAGGGCGTCACCGAAAGGACGCGCTCGTGGAGGCGGATCGCGAGCCTCTCGCGCTCGGCCACCTTGCGGTAATAGACGAGACCCTCGCGACGCGTGGGCTTTCCCGAGGCGGTGACGAAGGGATGGCCGCCGATTTCGAGCAGCTCGGGCGTGGAGAAGAAGACCGTGTGAGTGGGCCAGTTGACGAGGGTGTTGAGAAGCGCCCCCTTCTCGATCACGACGTGCGAGAAGCCCTGGCGCGCCGCCTCGAGAGCGCACGCGAGGCCGACCGGCCCCGCGCCGACCACGAGGACATCGACGGGCCACGGGTTCTCCATGAAAGGAGGATACGGGAGCTCGTGCGCGTGTCGCGGGCGTACACTTTCGCGCCATGAACACCGCCCGCAGCCTCGTTGCCGCCGCCGTCTCCCTCGCGCTCCTCGGCTGCGCCTCCGCGCCCGCTCCCTCCCCGTCCGCCGCCTCTGGCTCTTCCGCCGTCCCTCCCGGGTCGACATCGAAGAAGTCGATCGTCCTCGTGGAGGCGAAGGGAGCTGCCACCGAGCTCGAGCGCTTTCTCTCGCGCTTCCTCTCGGCCGCGAGCGACCGCGGCCTCGGTGCGATCGTGGACGGGCGGCTCTCGGGCGCGCATCTCGCCGATGTCGGTGCCCCTGGAGAGGCCGGCGCGGAGTTCCGGAAGGCCTGGCCCGCCGACGTCTACCTCGGCATCCTGCTCGCACCGTGCAGCATCCAGCGGCGAGAGGGCCGCACGTACGACCGGCAGACGAACGTCGGCGCGGGCGGGCCCGTCCGCGTGGAGAACATCGTCGTCTCATACGAGGCGGACTGCTCCGTCAGCATCTCGGTGGTGACCGCGCCCGGCGCGGCCGCGAAGATGATCGACGCGAAGGGCCGCAACGGCACGTCCGAGGTGAGCACCGCCGACACGGAAGCCGAGGCCCAGGCCGCCGAGGACGCCGCCGAGCGCGCCGTGAAGAAGCTCGTGGCTGCCTTGCGCTGATCCGGTCGCGAGGGTCTCCCGCACCGCGATGAATAATCGGGACCGTGGCGAAAAGCGGTACGCGGGGGGTCTTCCTCTTCGAGGCTCTCGTCTCCCTCGCGATTCTCGGAATCGTCCTGACCCTGGGGGCGAGCTTCCTCGCCCGCCGCCGCGCGCTCGAGCGGGACCGCATCGACCGTGAGCGTGCCGTGCGCGCCCTCGCGAGCGAGTGGATCTACCTGCGCACGTCGTTCCGGAAAGACGTGTACCCGAAGGACCGCCGGCCCCTCGTGGGCCCGGGCGATTTCGTGGACGCGCTCGACGCGCGAAACCCCTTCCTGAGGGTGAAGTCGACGGACGTCGACGGGCTCTATCTCGTCCACCTGGAGATCGGGTACGGCGAGAAAATGGCGAAGCAGATCGTGCAGGAGGGCTACGTCTTCCGCGGGGCGGGGGCGGCGCCGTGAAAATCCGCGGCTTTTCGCTCGTCGAAATGTGCGTCGTGGTCCTCATCGGCGTGGTCCTGCTGTTTTCGCTGCTTCCCGTTTCCCTGGGCCTCCTCAGGCAGCAGGCGGGTCTCGACGCGAAGCGGCTCTCGGCCGAGATGTTCCCGCTGCTCTGGGAGCGCCTCTCCGCCGACTTCGCTCGCGCGTCGGGAGCCGCCGTCTCGCCGCCGTTTGCGGCTCCCGCGTTCCGGCTGGACCTGACGCCGCTCCGCGAGGAGGACCCGGAAGTCTCGTGGACGGTCAGCGGAAGCGTCGTGGCGCGAACGAGCGTGCGGAGGAAGCCGGACGGAGCTTCCGTCGCCGCGACGACGTCGTGGACGCTGCCCGGCAAGCTCTCCCTCGACGGGGAAGAGCTCGCGCATGGGCGCCTCCTCCTGCGATGGGACGAGGGCCGGGAGACCGAGCTGATCGCGCTCGCCTGCGGGCGCCCCACGGAGAAGACCCCATGAGGTCCGGCTCGTGCGGGCGGCGAAGCTCCGAGCGGGGGAGCTCGCTCCTTCTCGTGATGGGAATCCTCGTCATCTTCGCTCTCGTGCTCGGCATTCTCGCGTCGATCCTCCTGACCGACCTGCGCGAGACGCGGCGGCGCGCGAACGACCGCTATGCAGTGGAGCTCGCGCGCTCGGGCGTGGATTGGGCGCGCGCGTGGCTCATGGAGAAGGGCCGGCTTCCGCACGGGCGCCTGAAGCTGGAAGGAGGCGAGATCGAAGTGCGCGTCGAGGAGCTGCCTTCCGGCGGCCGGCGGATCGTGTCTGAAGGACGGGTCGTGACGGGCTCGGCGCGGCTCGCCTCGCGGCGCGAGACCGCGGTGATCGCGGCTTCCGCCCCTGCCGCCGCGCCGCCGGGCGGGGACCTCAGGGCGACGCCGTGAGCGTCACGTTCAGGGTCACCGTGCGATCGTTCCTCACGAGCTTGACGGGCACGGTATCGCCGATCTTCTGTTTCTCGAGCGCGGTGACGAGATCGTCGTAGCTCGCGACGTCCTTCCCGGCGACGCCGACGATGATGTCGCCGAGGATGAACGACCCGTCGCGATCGCGCTCGGTGCCGCGTAGCCCGGCCTTCGCGGCTCCGGTCCCGTTCTGCACGGCGAGGACGAGGACGCCCGAGACGCCGAGCTGGTGCGTGACGCCCTCGGACGCGGGCACGATGCCGAGGCGCGGGCGCACGATGCGGCCGTGCGCGATGAGCTCGGGCACGACCTCGTTCACGGTGTCGACGGGCACGGCGAAGCCGATTCCCGCGCTCGCGCCGGAGGGGCTCGCGATCTGCGTGTTCACGCCGATGAGGCGCCCGGCGCTGTCGAGCAACGGGCCGCCGGAGTTGCCGGGGTTGATCGCGGCGTCCGTCTGGATGACGTTCTGGATCTTGCGTCCCCTCAGCGACTCGATCGTGCGCCCGAGCGCGCTCACGACGCCGGTCGTGAGCGTCTCGTCGAGGCCGAACGGGTTCCCGATCGCGAAGACTTTCTGGCCCACCTGCAGCCCTTTGCTCGTGCCGACTAGGATCGGGGGCAGCTTCTCGGCGGGGGCCGAAATGCGCAGGACGGCGAGGTCCTTGTCCGGCTCGACGCCGACGACGGTCGCTTTCCAGTTCGACTGGTCCGAGAGCGTGACGACGAAAGAGTCGCCGGCGAGAACGTGAAAATTCGTGACGACGTGTCCCTGCCGGTCCCACACGAAGCCCGAGCCCGTGCCCTGCGGCACGTCGGTCATTTCGAAGAAGTTGACGGCGCGCCGGGAAAGCGTCGTGATGTAGACGACGGACGGGCTCGCCCGCTTGAAGAGCTCGATCGTGGATTTCTCGTCCTCGGCGAGATCGCCGCGCGCGGTGACGGCGCGCGGCTCGGCGGGCGCGCCGGAGACCTTCGCGGGAGCCGGACCCGCGCCGTCGTGCCGCCCCAGGCCGCCGCGCAGGAGAACGAACGCTCCCCAGCCCGCGACGAGGCCGACGAGCATCGGCCCGAGGAGCCGCCGCCGCCCCCGCGGCGGCGGGGGCGGCAGATACCCGATCCGGGGCGGGACGCTCGACACCGGAGACGCGCCCTGGTCAGGGCGCGACGCGGATGGACTCGATGACGACCGGGGTCTTCGGGACGTCCTGCGCGCCCGTGGGAACGGCCTTGATCTTCTCCACGACGTCCATGCCGGCGGTCACCTTGCCGAAGACGCAGTAGCCGACGCCGTCCTGCGCGGCTTCCTTGTCGAGGAAGCGGTTCGTCGTGACGTTGATGAAGAACTGCGAGGTCGCGCTGTTCGGATCGTTCGTGCGGGCCATGGCGACCGTACCGATCGCGTTCTTGAGGCCGTTCGCGGCTTCGTTCTTGATCGGGGCACGCGTCGGCTTCTGCTTGCCGTCGGGGGTGAAGCCGCCGCCCTGGACCATGAACGTGCTGATCACGCGGTGAAAGGTCGTGCCGTCGTAGAACTTGTCGTTCACGTACTGAAGGAAGTTCTTGACGGATTCCGGAGCCTTGTCGGCATAGAGCTCGATCGTGACGCTCCCGAGGGAGGTCTTCATGACGACGGTCGGGTTCTTCACGGGAGGTTCTCCCTTCAGGGTGCTGGTCGCGAGGAGCGAGGCGGCGAGCGTGAGGGCGAAGTTTCTCTTCATGGCGGAAAAGTATCACGCCGGCGGAACCCGCCGCGTGGCCTGGAGCCCGAAACCCCGCCGCGTCCTCCTGATCCGCAGGTCAATACGAGAACCCGGCGGCCGTGCGCACGGTGCCTCGGGCGGCCCGGATCTCGACCGGATGGAACGAGCCGTTCCGTTTCGCGTTGCTCACGAACGAGACGAGGTAGCGGGTCCTGAGGTCGCGTTCGAGGGTCGCGAAAAGGGCGGGAAGGCCGGCGGCGTTCTCCACGACGTAGGTGCGTCCGCCGGTCGCGTCCGTGAAGGTCTGGAGGAAGGTCCGGTTCGGAGGCCGCTGCTCGCGCGTCACGCGCATGTTCACGACCACGTTCCCGTGCTCGTCCTTCGTGCGCACCGGCACCTGGATCTCCTCGGTCCAGGGCAGTCCAAGCGCGAAGATCGGGACTCCGGCCTGGCGTGCGAAGGCGAGGGCCTCTTTCTCGGGAACGTCGTCGTCGAAGACGTTTCCGTCCGTCACGAGGAGCAGCGCCCGCGCCCCCTCCCCGCCCTGAAGCTGATAGAGCGCGTCGATGATGGCCGCATGGAGAACGGTTCCGGGAACCGTGTCCTCTTCGAGGGCGAGGACGCTCTGCTCGAGCCGCTTCCGCGAGGTCGTCCAGTCGAGGACGTGTCCGACGGTGACGCCGAACCGCTGCAGAAACGTGGTGTCGCGCGGTTTGAGCATCTCGAGGAACCTGTGGGCGACGACGTTCCGGAGCTCCTCGGTGTACAGGAGGCTCTGGGATGTGTCGATCGCGAGACCGATCGCCAGGCTGACGTCGCGCACGAGCCGCACCTCGCGGATCTCGCACCGTCCGCGGTCGTCGCTCACGGTGAAGTCCGCGGCGGTGAGCCCCTCGACGGGTTCGCCGTTCTTCACGACCGCGACCATCTGGTCGACGACGTGAGCGTCGAGCGAGGCCTGAACCCCGCGTCCGTTCACGAGGATCGAGCGCTCCGCGTTACGGCCGAGGGCGGTGCTGACACGGGCGGTGACGACCGCGGGCGAAGCCGCGAGATTCACCACCGCGCGCTGCAGGTCTCCCTCCCCGGCCAGCGGGATGTCGCGCCCGTCCACGTCGAGCGCGACGGACACGACCGAATCCCCGGCAGGCGCCGCCGCGCGTACGAGCACGGAGGTCAACCCCGCGGCATGCTGCCCGTCGAGCGGAGCGAGAAACTGCAGCGCGAGCCGCCGGCCCCCGGGGTTGAGGAGCGTCTCGAGGCGGTAGAGCGGGCGGCGGTCGCGGTCCAGCGCCAAAGCGACCACGGTCTTCTCCCGCGGCAGGGGGCCCACGTCGAGAAGGAGCTCGAACGGACGAGCCGTGGTCCGCGACCAGTCCTCGGCCTGCCACTTCACGAACGCGACGTCGGCGTCGCGGGTCACCGCTTCGAGGCGGACGCGCCCCGTGACCATTCCCTCCGGAGCGCGCACCGCGAAAAGCGTCGCGTCGGGCGCGGCTCGGCCCGCGAGAGCCGCGAGCAGGCCGAGGGCAAGTGCGGCCCCGGCCCGGACGGGCCACCTGGCGGCCCCACGCCTAATCCGTGGTGTCAGGTCCCACCATCTTCGACGGGTCGATCCACGCATCGAACTGCTCGGACGTGAGAAAGCCGAGTTTCAGGGCGGACTCCTTCAGCGTGAGGCCCTCCTTGTGCGCCTTTTTCGCGATGGCGGCGGCCTTGTCGTACCCAATGTGCGGATTGAGAGCCGTGACGAGCATCAGGGACTTCTGCATGAGCTCGTCGATGCGCGCGCGGTCGGCCTCGAGCCCTTCGGCGCAGTGCAGGCGGAAGCTGCGGGACGCATCGGCCAGGAGGCGCGTGGACTCGAGGACGTTGTGGATCATGACGGGCTTGAAGACGTGCAGCTCGAAGTTGCCCTGGCTTCCGGCGAACGCGACGGCCGCGTCGTTCCCGTAGACCTGCGCGACGACCATCGTCATCGCCTCGGACTGCGTCGGGTTCACCTTGCCCGGCATGATCGAGCTGCCCGGCTCGTTCTCGGGGATGCGGAGCTCGCCGAGGCCGCAGCGCGGGCCGGAGGCGAGCCAGCGCACGTCGTTCGCGATCTTCATCAGCGAGCCGGCGAGCGTGCGGAGCGCGCCGGACGCGAAGGCCAGCGCGTCGTGCGCAGCGAGCGCCTCGAACTTGTTCGGCGCCGAAACGAACGGGTGGCCCGTCATTTCCGCGATGCGCCTGGCGACGCGGACGGCGTATTCGGGATGCGTGTTGAGCCCGGTGCCCACGGCCGTGCCGCCGATCGCGAGCTCGAGAAGGTGGGGGAGCGCCTGCCTCACGTGCTCCATCCCGTGATCGAGCTGCGACACCCAGCCGGAGATTTCCTGGCCGAGCGTGAGCGGCACGGCGTCCTGCAGATGCGTGCGGCCGATCTTGACGACGTCCGCGAACGCTTTCGCCTTGCCGTCGAGCACGTCGCGGAGCTTCTTCGCTTCGGGGAGCAGGCGCTCCTCGATCTCAGAGACGGCTGCGATGTTCATCGCGGTTGGAAACGTGTCGTTCGAGGACTGGGACCTGTTCACGTCGTCGTTCGGGTGAACGGGCTCCTTCGAGCCCATGGCGCCGCCGGCCATCTCGATCGCGCGGTTGCTGATGACCTCGTTCACGTTCATGTTCGTCTGCGTGCCGCTCCCGGTCTGGAAGACGACGAGGGGAAAGTGCGCATCGAGCCTGCCGTCGATGACTTCCTGAGCGGCCGCCGTGATGAGTCTCGCGCGATCCTCGGGCAGGAGCCCGAGCTCGAGGTTCACCTCGGCAGCGGCCCTTTTCAGGATGCCGAACGCCCTGATCATCGGACGCGTGAAGCGGATCTCGCCGATCTCGAAGTTCTGGAGCGAGCGCTGCGTCTGAGCGCCCCAGTAGCGGTCTGTCGCGACCGCGACCTCTCCCAACGTGTCTTTCTCCATGCGCGTCGACATTCGTCCTCTCGTGGCCCCCTGAAGGGGGGGCGGCGATCTTAGCCGCGCCCGCCCTTTTTCGTCGCTTCAGCGGTGGGGTCGAACAAGAAATGTCGGCGCCCAAGACTCCCGTTCCTCCGCCCTGAAAGACCTTTGGGCCGAGGGCGTGAGATGCCTCACAGGAGATGGCCTGCTGTTGGGTCGTCGCACTCCCTAGAGACCGGAAACCCACGATGACGAAGAAGACGACGCGGCCCGACGTGTGGCATACCCCTTGCCTTGTAAAGCATTGTTGTTCATGGAAATGCGACAGAAGTTGAACAGATCCTGCTTCGCGAGGCGCTTCCTTGCCGGGATTCTCGGTGGAGCGGCCTTGATCGCGTTTCCGGGCGGCCGAGCAGCGGCGCAGTGCACCCTCGTCGCACCGCCCCTGCCCTTCGAGCCCAATCCGCCCGGAGTCACGCGCAGCGGCACGAACCTCTCGTCCGGCAAGCAGAGCGACCTGGTGATCTACCACGCGGGCGGCAGCCCGCGCATGTTGATGCTGGAGTCGTTCGGGTACTCGGTCCTCGACCTCTCGAGCCCGGGGGACCCGCATGCGCTCGCGTACGACAACATGGGCTTCTCGGGCGAGATGCCGTCGGTCGGCGACGGGCAGAGCTACGTCGCCTCGATCGGGGTTTCTTCCGACGGAGGGCGACTGGTGGTCGGCCTGAACGGCAACGCGTTGCGGGAATACGGCTCGGTCGCGGCCACAGCGGGCGGGAACGGCCTTTTCAACCACATCACGGGCGGC
>JBGQDL010000022.1:0-35747 GCA_041495865.1 Thermoanaerobaculia bacterium
CCTCGTTTCTCTACGACGCGCTTTACGCACACCTCCGGCGCACCGCCCGGAACGGGAGCGCCTGACGATGTCCGAGCCGCGCTGGTACCTCCTGATTCACCAGCTTCCGCCAAAGCCGCTCTACCTGCGGGCCAAGATCCGCCAGCGGCTGGAGCGCGTCGGCGCCCTCCCCCTGAAGAACTCCGTCTACGTGCTGCCGCGCACCGACGACGGACTCGAGGACCTTCAGTGGATCGCCGAGGAGGCGATCGCCGGCGGCGGCGAGGCGTTCGTCTGCGAGTCCGGATTCGCGTTCGGGGTCAAGTCCGAGGATCTCGTCGAGAGGTTCCGACGCGCTCGCTCGGCCGACTTCGAAACGCTCGCGGGAGAGATCCGGACCGTGCTCCGGACGCTCGGGCCCCGGCGCCGGAAGAGCCCGCCGGCAGAAGACGTCGCGGCCCGCGTGGCGCGCCTGAAGAAGCGGTTCGAGGAGCTTTCCGCCATCGACTTTTTCGAGGCCCCGGCGCGCCACGAGGCGGAGTTGGCGCTCCATTCGGCCGAAGCCCGCCTCCGCCCGCCCGATGCCTCCGTGCGGAAGATGAAGGACCGCCGGGCGGCGCTGGTCGGCCGGACGTGGGTGACGCGGACGGGCGTCCAGATCGACCGGATCGCATCGGCCTGGCTCATCCGCCGATTCATCGATGCCGACGCGCGCTTCCGCTTCGTTCCCACCGGCACGAAGGAAAGCGACCCCAGGGAGATCCGATTCGACATGGTCGGTGGCGACTTCACCCACGAGGGCGACCGGTGCACGTTCGAGACGCTCGTGTCCGAGGCCGGTATCACCGACGCGGCCGTTCTGCAGATGGCCCAGATCGTCCACGATGTCGACCTCAAGGACGGGAAGTACGGGCGCACCGACGCGGCCGGAGTCCAGCGGATCATCCTGGGCCTCGTCCTCGCTCATCCCGAGGACGAGGCCCGGCTCGAACGGGGCTTCGCGCTCTTCGACGACCTCCACCGGTCGTTCTCGAAGGGCGCCGGAGCCTCGGGCGCCCCGCGCGCACGCGGCGCGCCCCGGCCGCCCGCGTGAGCCCGGAGCCGCCGTCCCTCCGGCAGTTGTCCCTGTATTTCCTGCGCCTCGGGGCATTCGGATTCGGCGGGCCCGTCGCGCTCGCCAACTCGATGCGCGAGGATCTCGTCGAGCGGCGGCACTGGCTGACCGAGGCGGAGTATGACGACGGCCTCGCCATCGCGGCGGCCTGTCCCGGGCCGCTCGCCTACCAGCTCGGCGTGTATTGCGGTTACGTCCGCCATCGGGTGACCGGCGGCCTCGCCGTTGCGGCCGCCTTCGGTCTCGCGCCTTTCGCGATCGTCGTCGCCGCCGCCTGGGCCTACACGCGGTTCGCCGCAACCTGGCAGCTTCGCGGGCTTTTCTATGGCGTCGCGCCCGTCGTCGTCGCCCTGATCGTGAAGGCGTGCTGGAACCTCGGCAGGAAGACTCTGAAGAGAGATGTCGTCGCGTGGGTGTTCTTCACGCTCGCCTGCACGATCACGGTCGTCGTCCGAAGGGAGCTGGCCGCGATCTTCCTCGTCGCCGGCGCGCTCGGCGCGTTTCTCTTCCGGTCGCGCCCGCCCGCGGAGTCCCGGAAGTCCGAGCCCCCACCGCCGACGCCGGCCGCGGGCCTCCCTACCCTGGCTCTGTGGGCCGGCGGCGCGACCGGCGGGATGAGCGCGAAGCTGTTCCTCTTCTTCTTCAAGACGGGGCTCCTCGTCTTCGGGAGCGGCCTCGTCATCGTCCCCTTCCTCAAATCGTACGTTGTCGACCAGTACCACTGGCTCTCGAACCGCGAGTTTCTCGACTCCGTGGCGATCGGCATGATCTCGCCCGGCCCGGTCGTCATCACGGCGACGTTCGTCGGCTATCTGCTCGCCGGCCTGCCGGGCGCGCTCGCCGCGACGCTGGGCATCTTTTCGCCCGCCGTCCTCTTCACGGTCTTCGCCACGCCGCTCCTCCTCCGTTACCGCGGGAACCGCTGGCTCTCCGGGTTCATCCGGGGCGTGACCGCCGCGGTCGTGGGCGTCCTCGCGGGCACGACGTACCTCGTCGGCAGGACCGCCGTCGGAGACGCCCTCACGGTCGCCGTCGCGCTCGCCAGCCTCGCCGTCCTGATTCTCGTGCCCAAGCTTCCCGAGCCCCTCCTCGTGGGAATCGGGGCTCTGATCGGCCTGATCGCCTACCCGATCCTCCAGCCCGGCTGGGTGCTGGGGTGAGGGGCGACGCGGTCAGTGCCCTTCGATCACGAGGTCGTCGAACTGAATGACCGAGTCGGCCTTCGTCCACAGGCCCACCTTGCCCGCGTCCTTGAACGTCTCGTCCCTGGCGTCCAGGACTTTCTGCCCGTCATACGTGACCACGAAGTGGTCGCCCGTGGCTTCCAGCTTCAGCGTGTGCCACGTCGTCTTCGCGACCTTGACGCTCTTGTTCTGGAAGGATCGCCGCGATCCTTTAACGACGTGGTAGATCGTGCAGTTGTCCTCGTCCGCGTTGCAGCGCGTGATGTAGTAGTTGTGGGCGTCGCGGTACCGCCACACGAGGCCGAAGCCCTGATCCACGTCGCCCGAGACCGGCCGGGCACGGACCGTCAGGGTTACGTCCTTATACGTGCCCTCCTTCACCACCGCGAGCGGGAAGCGGTAGTCGGTCGGATCCGCGCTCGTCTGGGCGAGGACGCGGTTCGAGGGTTTGTCCTTGTCGACCTCGACGGCCCACTTTCCCTCGGCGCCGCCGCCCGTGCGCGCGAACTCGAAGCCCGAGGGAGGGGCACCGATGGCGTCCCCCCCGAAGTTGAACGTCCTCTTTCCCGCCGAAGGTGATTGGGCGAGCGTCGCGGACGCCGCCGCGAGCACGAGGGGGCCGAGCATGATCTTGAAGAACGGGATCTGCATGGGGTCTCCTTTCTGTCCTATTTCGTGTGGGCCCCCGAAGGAAGAAAAAGAACGGCCCACGCGGTTCCGAGAGCTCCGAGCGCCGCCGCCGCGAGGAACGTGAACGCAGGACGAAAGCTCCAGAGCACTCCTCCGATCGCCGCGGCGCCCGCGACCGCGAAGCCGCGAATGGCATAGTAGAGGCCCACGGTCCGGCCGCGGGCCGTTTCGTCCGCGAGATCGACGATGAGTGATTTCCTCGCCGGTTCGCCGATCTCGCGGAGTCCGCCGAGGACGTACGCCCCGACGAGGTGCGGGAACGAGGTCGCGCAGAGAACCGCCACGGGAAAGAGTGTGAAGAAGACGTACGTGAGGACGACGAACGGCTTCCGCTCGACGCGCTTCGCGAAGGCTGCCGCCGGCAGGTACGAGACGATCGAGGTGGCGGTCAGGACCGCCACGAGGACGCCGAACTGCGCGGGCGAGACCCTAACGACCTCGATCGCCCAGACGACGAGAAACACGTCCGGCAGCCCCTCGCAGAGGCGGATCAGGCAGTCAGCCACGAGGAGCTGCCGGAGCGCCGGTTGGAGCCGGACGGGGGTGGATGCCGTCGTCGGCGTCAGCGCCGGTCGGTCCTCTCGGGATCGAAAGGCGCGCCACAGGCCCACCAGCATGGCCATGCAGAGGACGAGCGAGATCGCGAAACCGACACGGAGGCCGGCCCGCATACCGAGGCGCTGGATCAGGAGCCCGCCCAGGGGAGGCGCGAGGACGATGGGAATCCGCTTCACGACAGCCTGGACGGTGAATCCGATGAGGCGTCTCCCGCCTCGGAGCTCCTCGGCGATCAGGGCGAACGACGCCGGGAGGCCCAGCGACCGCCACGCCAACACGAGGAAGAGACCGGCGAAAATCGCCGGGATCGACGACCACGTCAGGTAGCACGTGATTCCGAGCGTCGTCATGGCGCCGAAGAGCAGCAGCGCTCGTCCGCTCCCGAGCCGGTCCGAGATGGCCCCACCCGGGTAGGCGTACGCGGCATCGAGGAGGTCGCGTACGGTCCCGTAGGCGCCAAGGACGAGGGCGGAGCCCCCGAGGGAGCGGAGGAACTCGGGGAGGAAGCGGCTCCAAAGCTCTTCGCCGAAGCCGTACACGAAAAGCGCTACGGTCAGGACCGCTACTCTCCGATCCCGCATCGGATGCCTTATATCAACTGATACTACGCACCGTCAACTGATAGAAGACACGTGCTAGTCTCTTCGCCGATGAGCACGATCTCTCGATTGCGCCGACTTTGCTGCTGGCCGATGAGCGCGTGGTTGATCGCGTCAGCCATCGTCGCCAGGCCTGCTGCCGCCGTGCAGCCGCTGGTGACGGGGGACGTTCCGACAGCCGACAAGAACCACGCTGAGGTGTACGTGGGCATGGGTTACCAGGAAGCCGACGGCATTGAACGACAACTGCCGTTCACCGAGATCGTCTTCGGATTGACGGACCGGCAGGAGATCACGTTTGAGATTTCTCATCTTTCGGCGGACGGGCAGCATGGGTTCGGGGACGCCGTGCTCGGAACGAAATATCTCATCCTGCACGAAACCGATCGGCGGCCCGGCATCGCCGGCTCGTTCGAACTGAAGCTGGCTAATGGCGATGCGACTAAAGGCCTTGGCACAGGTGCACTGGAGTACGAGTTTCGGCTGCGGGGGCAAAAGACGTTCGGCTGGTTTACCGGGCTCGTCAATGCGGGCTACACCATCACCGATCAACGGGATGTCTTGTTTCTGGCGTTTGCTCAGGAATATCGAGTCAGCGCCAAGCTCGCGTTGATGTCGGAGGTTTACTGGCGAAACGGAGCGGGGTCGGGCGAACCGGCCCGGTTCGCAGGTGACATCGGCTTCAAATATCACGTGGCAGGATTTCTCGATGCTCACGCCGCCGTCGGCAAGAGCCTGCGCAGCGCCAATCGCGGTGGCCCGGCCCAGCGCGTCTACGCAGGCATCAAACTCGAAATCTAACGAGGGAGGGCGAGAAGCGCTTCAGATCTTGGATTCCTTGAACACCACGTGCTTGCGCACGACGGGGTCGTACTTCTTGACCTGCATCTTGTCCTGATGGAGCTTCTTGTTCTTCGTGATCGTGTAGAAGTACCCGGTGTCCGCCGTCGAGACGAGCTTCACCTTCTCGCGCATGGCCTAGAGCCTCTTCCCCTCGCGCCGCATCCCGGCGACGACGGCGTCGATTCCCTTCTTGTCGATCGTCCGCATGGCGGCGGTCGAAACGCGCAGGCGCACCCACCGGCGCTCGCTCGCGAGCCAGAAGCGCTGCGAGCGGAGGTTCGGCTTGAAAAGCCGCTTGGTCTTGTTGTTGGCGTGGGAAACCTTGTTTCCCGTGACCGCCCGCCTTCCCGTGATCTGGCAGATTCCGGACATCTCGAACTCCTCCGACAGAATTCGTAAGACTAGCAGATCGCAAGTTCAGACGCAAGTCATGTGTCCACAGTGTCTTCGGGCACTGGGCGCTCAATCGCGAGAGCCTCAGGCCTTCGACTGCTTCGCGACGGCTTCGGCGGCCTTCCTCGCGGCCTCGGGATCGCCGAGATACTGGCTCGAGACGCGGTGGAACTCCGTGTCGAGCGTGTACACGAGGGGGATTCCCGTCGGGATGTTGAGCTCGGCGATGTCGTCGTCGGAGATCCCGTCGAGATGCTTCACGAGCGCGCGCAGGCTGTTCCCGTGCGCCGCCACGAGGAGCTGCTCTCCGCGCGCGAGCCGCGGCACCATGCGGTCGTACCAGAACGGGAGAAACCGCTCGACGACCTTCTCGAGGCTCTCGGTCGCCGGGAGGAGCTCCGGCGGAAGATCGCGGTAGCGCGGATCGAAGCGCGGATGGCGCGGGTCGCTTTCGTCGAGCGGCGGGGGCAGCACGGCGTAGCCGCGCCGCCACTGGTGAAGCTGCGCGTCGCCGTACTTCTGCGCGGTCTCCTTCTTGTTGAGTCCGGCCAGCGCGCCGTAGTGCCGCTCGTTGAGGCGCCACGAGCGCTCCACGGGAATCCAGAGCTGGTCGAGCTCCTCGAGGACGATCTGCGCGGTGAGGATCGCCCGCGTGAGGAGCGACGTATACACGCGGTCGAACCGGAAGCCCTCCGCCTTGAGCAGCCGCCCGGCGGCGTGGGCCTCCTCGACGCCCTTCGCCGAGAGACCCACGTCCACCCAGCCGGTGAATCGGTTCTCGAGATTCCACGCGCTCTCGCCATGGCGGAGGAGGACGAGCCTGTTGGGGATCATCTTCGCGGTCGTCATGGACAGAGGATAAACCGGGCCGGATCGGAGGTCCCGCCGGCCCGGCGGGGCGAACCCTTCGAAGCGCCGACTTCCTGCTCTCCGGAGAGAGCCGTAGCTCCGGAGGAGTCTGTCGGGCGTTCGATCAGTTCGCCGAGACGACGATCGTTCCCTGGAACGCCGCGCTGTCCGGATTCAGGTGATCGTGGAAGCCGCAGGTCTCCGGCTTGCTCGCCATCGTCGCCGTGAAGGTCTGGCCCGACGACAGGACGGGAGCATTGAGCTCGGGGCAATCCGTGTGGATCGGGTGCGGGTTGGAAGAGAACTCGTGCGCGACGCTGTCGTTGTTCATGATCGTCACCTTCGCGCCGAAGCGAACGGCGAGCGAGTGAGGCGAAACGCCGGAACCCGTGATCGTGATCGCGCCGACGGAAGCCGTCGTCCCCCCCGTGGTCGGTTCTGTGGGTGAAGACCCACCTCCACCGCATGAAACGCCGAGCGCGGCAAGCGCGGCGACGAGGACGAACGGCATGCTTTTCGAGAGGGCTCGATGCAGAGTCATGGATCTCACCTCCGGCTCCGCGAGGTAGCAACGAGCGCGCCAGACAAATCGATCGGGATCTCTGTGTTCGTCGTCACGTTTCGCGCAACTCGGTGAAGCCGCGAGGCGACATAGGAGCCTCATGGAGGTCCATTCGAGGCGACGGCGAGGCGAACTCGATTGTCAAACGAGACGGTCAACTGAAACGTCAGCGTCCCTTTGTAACCTCGACTCTCGCTCCGCGAGCTCGTTTGGAAATTGTCTCCGCGATCATTGATGCGCGGCGCGAGCCCGCTTCACGAGCAGCGCCCCGACGAAGAGCGCGGCCCCGAGCAGGATGATCGCTGCGCCCGACGCGATGTCGAGCGCCACGGAGAGGAGCAGCCCCCCGAGCACCGAGGCGAGCGCGAAGGCGATCGAGCCGGCCAGAAAACCCGGCCAGCGGCTCGCGAGCGGGCGCGCGGCGGCGCCCGGCAGGACGAGCAGCGCCGAAACGAGGAGGATCCCGACGACCTTGAGGGCCGCCACGACCGCGACGCCGATGAGGCAGAGGACGAGAAGACGCATGGCCCCCGTCGCAACCCCGGCGACGCGCGCACCCTCTTCGTCGACCGAGGCGAGAAGGAGCGGCCGGAAGAAAAAGGCGAGCGCCACGAGAACGCCCGCGGTGGCTCCCGCGAGGATCAGGAGGTCCGCCGGGTCGACCGTCAGGATGTTGCCGAACATGAGGCCGAAGAGATCCACGTTCGTCTTCACGAAGCCGAGCGCCACGACCCCTGCCGCCATCGCGGCGACGGTGAAGACGCCCACCGCGGTGTCCTCGGTGACGTCGGATGTGCCCGCGGCCCGGGCCGTCGCGGCCGCCACCGCGAGCGACGCGACGAGGCCGCCGAGGCCGGGCGGCAGCCCGGCCAGCGTGGCGATCGCCACGCCCCCGAAGGCCGCGTGCGCGACGCCCGAGCCCACGAACGCGAGCCGCCTGAGGACGACGAAGAACGACAGCGCGCCGCAGAGAAGCGCCGTCAGAGCCCCGGCGAGGAGCGCCCTCTGGAAGAACGGATAGGCCAGGAATTCGATCACGGCCTGGCCTCGTGAGCGTGCACCGGCGACCCGGTGCTCACGCGGCCGTCCACGTAGAAGACGGCATCGGCTCCGCCCATCGCGTCGCTGTCGTGCGTGACGTAAACGACGGTGCGGCCCGACGCGATCTCCTCGACCACGAGACGCCGGAGCGTCGCGAGGCCCTCCGCGTCGAGGGCCGTGTCGGGCTCATCGAGGACGAGGAGAGGCGGCGAGCCCGCGATCGCCCGCGCGAGCAGGACGCGCTGGCGCTGCCCTCCCGACAGCCGTCCGACGGGGAGATCCTGTTTTTCCACGGGGAGCCCCGCTCGGGCGAGGGCGGCCCTCGCCTCCGCCCGAACGCCGCCCAGACCGCGGAAGCCGGGCGCGGGCGCGAGCGACAGCGCCACGAGGTCGAGGCCCGACAGCGGAGCGTCCGCGGTGAGCGTCGAGCGCTGCGAGAGGTAGCCGATGCGCGGACGGGAAATCTCGTGGCCGTCCTCGAAAAACACGACGCGGCCCCGGTCCGGGGCGAGGAGGCCGAGGAGCACGCGCATGAGCGTCGTCTTGCCGCCTCCGTTCGGACCGAGGATCGCGGTCCGCTCGCCCGTGCGGATCTCGAAGCGGGCCTCCTCGACGACCGGCCGTCCTCCCAGGCGCACCCCGACGCCCTCGAAGCGCGCGCCGACCTTCATGGCGTGCCAAGCGCGTCGCGAAACGCGCGCGCGTCGTAGCGCAGAAGAGCGGCATAGTCCGCGCGCCCGGGCACCCCGCCGATCGGATCGACGTACGCGACGCGGATGCCCGCGTCGGAGGCGAGGACGCGTGCGGCGGCGGGCGAGAACTGCGGCTCCGCGAAGACGGCGCGGACGCCGCGCGCCCGGACGAGGTCGAGAAGCCGCCGGAGGTCTCGCGGAGACACCTCGCGGCCCGGCACGACCTCGATCGCTCCGCCGTCCTCGAGCCCGTAGTCGGCGGCGAAGTACGCCCAGGAGTTGTGCGCGGCGACGATGGGCCTCCCCCTCACCGGGGCGAGCAGCGCGGCGAGCTCGGCGTCCAGGGCGCGGAGAGAGGCTTCGCCTTCGCGCGCGCGCGATCGATAGCCCGCCGCGTCCGGCGGATCGAGCGCCGCGAAGCGCTCGGCAAGGGGCGCGAGAGCGAGCGCCGCGCGCTTCGGGGAAAGCCACCAGTGCGGGTCACGCCCGATCTCCCCCTCATGATCTTCCCCGCCCCCGGACACGACGCCCACGGAACGGCCCGCGTCGTGCACGACGGCGCCTGAAGCGCAGGCGAGGGCGAGCTTCCCCGCCCAGTCGTCGTAACCCGCGCCGACCGTGACCACGAGACGGGCCGGCGCGAACCGCCTGACGTCGCGAGGCGCCGGCTCGAAGACGTGGGGGGACACGCCGGGCGGGATGACCGTCCGGATCTCCCACAGAGGCCCCGCGACCATCGCCGCAAGGCTCGCGAGAGGCGCGATCGTGGCCGCGACCACCCGGCGCTGGGGAGCGGTTTCTCCCCGCGCTGCCGCCGCGCCGAGGCAGGCGGCGAGCAGAGCTCGTGAGAATGGCCGCATCTCGAGAAAAATTATCCCACGGTTGACCCGTGCGCCCCGGCGCGCGACGATGCGCCGGGAGGTTCGCCGTGCCCTGCCGCGAGCACCACCGCCACGCACACGAACACGGGCCGAGCTGCGGCCACAAGGCCGTGCGCCACGGCGACCATGCGGACTATCTCCACGACGGACACCTGCACGCGCCCCACGAGGACCATCTCGACGAGCACCAGCTCGAGGTGGACCGCAGGCTGCCGGCCGCCTGCGCGCCCGTCGAGTGCGGCGAGACGCACGGGAAATCCTGCGGCCACGAGAGCGTCCCGCACGGCGACCATGTGGACTACGACGTCGGGGGCGCGCTCCACCACCCGCACGCCGGGCACTGCGATCTGCACGGCCTCCTGCCCCGCGACACGACGAAGGCGGGCTAACCTTCCAGCGCGCGCTCGAGGTGGCAGCGCAGGGGTTTCTCGAACGTCCAGCGCGTCGTGCGCTGCAGGCCCTGCTCCGTGGCGGCCTCGGCGTTCCATGCGTCGAGGGCCGAGAGGCGCTCCTTGTGCCACGCCTCGGAGACGCCGCCGTTCATCCACATCCGCTCGAGACGCTCGCGCTGGAGGCCCACGTCGCCGATCTCGGGGTGATGATTCACGCCCCAGATGCGCGGCACCGTGCCGCCCTCCATGCGCGCGAACTCGAACATCGTCACGGCCTCGCCCGGGCCCGCCCCGTGTCCGTCGCAGTCGAAGCCGAGGGGCCGGGCCGTCCCCGCTCCCGTCGGGAGAAGGTCGAAGAGCCGGCTGTCGAGCACCTTGACCTCCGGGCCTCCGTTCTCGGCGAAGTAGTCCCCGAAGAAAGGGTGCGCCCAGGCGTCGTCCGTCAGGACGTTCGTCACGATTCCCGCGCTCTTGCCACCCTTCTCCGGGCCCCTGAGGACCGCGCGCGCGACGCCCGCCCACCGCGAGAGAAGGCCGAAGGAATGGCAGATGCCGAGCATCGCGGTGGCCGGGCTCGAAAGCACGCCGTCGAAGAAGCGAAAGAGCGGCGCCTCCCAGTCGGCGTTCTCGCGGATGCCCTGCGAGCTGGCCGAGACGCCGTCGTTGTCCCGCGGGTCGAGAGCGCCCGGGCCTCCCGAGCCCACGACCAGGGGAAATCGCGCCGGGAGAGACGGAATGGCCAGGCCCGCGCGCACGTCGTAGCTGATCACGCGCACGGCCTGCGCGCCCCTCAGGCGTTGCCGCGCGTCGTGCGCGTAGTTGAGGAGGCTTTCCACGATCGATGCGTGCCCGAGGTTTGCGTAGCCGTGGTGCATGTCGAGGACCGCCACGTCGACGAGGCCTGACTCCGGCGGCGGTTCGTCGCCGGCCCTGTTCACCCTTACGTACGAGAGCCCGAGCCCCGCGGGCACCGCGATCTGGGTGCCTGGAGCGGGCGCGCGTCCGGCCACAGAATTCTCGCTCAGACCTTCTCCTCCTTCAGGGCACGCGTCATGAGATTCCGCACGGCATCCGTGGGGGACGTCCGGCCCGAAAGGATCGACGCCACCATCGCGGCGATCGGCATCTCGACGCCGGCTTTCCCGGCGAGCTCGAGCAGGACCGGCGAGGTCGCGACCCCCTCGGCTACCTCGCCCCCGAGCGCCGCCAGCGCTTCGGAGAGCGACATTCCCGACGCGAGCCCGAGTCCCACGCGCCTGTTGCGCGAGAGGTCGCCCGTGGCGGTGAGGATGAGATCCCCGACGCCCGCGAGTCCCGAGAACGTGTCCGGGCTCCCTCCGAGGCGCGTTCCGAGCCGTCGGATTTCGGCGAGCGCGCGCGTGAGAAGCGCGGCCCGCGTGTTGTGCCCGAGGCGCAGCCCGTCGACGAGGCCGGCGGCGATCGCCACGACGTTCTTCGCGGCACCGGCGATTCCGACACCCAATACGTCCGCCGAGCGGTAGAGCCGGAGCGTGGGCGAGGACAGAAGCGCCTGAAGCGCCGTGGCAAGGGCCGGATCCGCGCTCGCGACGACGGCGGCCGCCGGAAGGCCGCGCGCCACCTCCGCCGCGAACGTCGGGCCCGAGAGCACGGCGAGACCTTCTGTCCGTCCGGTGACGAAGGAGATGATTTCGGTCGTCCGCCGGCGCGAGCCGATCTCGAGCCCCTTGGAGGTCGCGACGAGAGGGGCTCCCGGCAGGAACGGCGCGAGCCGCTCGAGCTCCTTCGCGGTCGCCTGCACGGAGACCGACCAGAGGACCGCGGCCGCTTCCGCGAACGCCGCTCGCGCGTCGGTCGTGATCGTCACCTGCGGTGGAATCGGCGGAGCCCCCACGAGGGCGGGATGCGCCCGCGTCGCCGCGAGCCGCGCGACGAAATCCGGACGCCGGCCGAGAAGCGCCACGTCGAGGCCGGCATTCGCCCCATGGATGGCGAGAGCGGTTCCCCAGGCGCCGGTTCCGACGATCGCGACCCGGTTCACGATTCCCTCCGTCCCAGCCGGCGCTCTTTCCCTTCGAGAAGCCGCCGGATGTTCGCGCGATGAGAAATGATGAGGAGAATCGTGGTCAAAGAAGCCGCCGCGACCTCCGGATCGGGCGCATGGAAGAGCAGGCTCATCGCGAGCGGGAGAAGACACGCCGCGGTGATGGACCCGAGCGACACGAAGCGCGTCGCGGCCACCACGGCGGCGAAGACGGCGACGACCGCGAGAACCGCGAACGGACACAGGACGGAGAACGCTCCGATCGCCGTTGCGACGCCCTTGCCCCCGCGAAACCCGAACCAGACCGGGAAGACGTGCCCGAGCACCGCCGCGCAGGCCGCCGCCCCGAGCCAGCGCACGTCGTACGTGGCGGATTGCATCAGGAATACCGCGAGCGCGCCCTTCCCGACGTCGAGGAGCATCGTCAGGGTCGCCAGCCCTTTCCCCGAGGTGCGCAGCACGTTCGTCGCGCCCGCGTTGCCGGAGCCCTCGCTTCGCACGTCCACGCCGCGGAACACGCGCACGAGCACGATCGCGAACGACACGGACCCGAGCAGGTAGGCCCCGGCGAGGCAGGCGAGCTCGCCACTCATCGGCGCCCGCTCTCGGCGAGTCCCAGAAGGTGCTTGCGAAGCATCCCGAGCGCCGTCGAGGTCGTCCAGCGCCGGACGAGCGAGCGCCCGGCCGGCAGCAGGAGCTTCCTGTGGAGGCGCGTGCCGTCCGCCGCGTCGAGCGCGATATGAACCGTCCCAACGGGCTTTTCCGGGGTGCCGCCGCCGGGGCCCGCGATTCCCGTCGTCGAAAGGCCGATCGTCGCGCCGAATCTCTTGCGGGCGCCGAGCGCCATTTCGCGCGCGGTCTCCTCCGATACGGCGCCGTGCCGATCCAGCGTGGCCGCCGAGACGCCCACGAGATCCGCCTTCGCGGCGTTCGCGTATGTGACGGCGGCGCCGAGGAAATAGTCCGACGAACCCGGAATGTCCGTAATGCGGCCCGCGAGGTGGCCCCCCGTGCACGACTCGGCGAGAGCGAGTGTCTGAGCCTTCGCGCGGAGCAGGTCGCCCGTGACTCCCTCGAGCGTGTCCTCGTCGCGGCCGAAAATCTCGCCCGAGAGCGCCTTGTGGAAATCGGATTCGATCCGGTCGAGGACGCGGAGCGCCTCTTCGGGCGATCCCCGAGCCGTGAACTGGAGCTGCACTTCCCCGGGCGCGGCGAGGATCGTGAACGGCACTTCCGGATAGGCCGCGTAGACGGGCCTGACGAGCGTCTCCACGACGCTCTCGGGCACCGCGGCGATCTTGAGCGTGCGCCGGTGCAGGCCCGGCCCCGCGCCGCGCGCGAGGAGGGGCTCGACGACGTCGACCCACATCTTCTTCATCTCGTGCGGCACCCCGGGCAGAAGAACGACGGTGCCGCCGGCCGCCGGAACCAGGAAACCGGGAGCCGACCCGCTGGGATTCGCCAGGACGACAGCGCCCTCGATCACGTCGGCCTGCTTTTCGTTGACCTTCGGCATCTCGATCGCCCGCCGGCGAAAGCGCTCCCTGAGGCCGAGAAGGATCGACTCGTCGCGCACGAGGGCGCGGCCGAACACCTTCGCGACGGCCTCCTTCGTGCGGTCGTCATCCGTCGGGCCGAGGCCGCCCGTCACGACGAGGAGCGGCGCGCGGGAGAGAGCGAGGGGAATCTCGGCGAGAAGGTCTTCCCAGCCGTCGCCCACGCAGGCCTTCCGCACCACGGAGATGCCGAGAGCCTCGAGGCGGCCGGTGAGGTAGATCGAGTTCGTATCGAGGCGCGTCGTGCCGAGAAGCTCGCTTCCGACGGCCAGGATCGAGGCCGTGCCCGGACGTGGCTCCGCGCTCACGCAGGCACCCCATCGCTCACCTGGAGCTTGCGGGACGTCTCCTCCCACTCCCACATCTTCGCCTCGAGCGTTTTCCGCGCGGCCTCGCGGGCGGCCGTCACCTGCCGGGCTTTCCCCCCGTCGCGGAACACCTCGGGGTTCGCCAGCGAGAGCTCGAGGCCGCGCAATTCCTCTTCCAGGCGCGCGATCTCCTCCTCCAGGAGGGACAGAATCCTCTCGTTCTTCAGTCGCCGCCTCTCGGCGGTCCGGTCGGAAGAAGAAGAGGAAGATTTCTTAGAAGGTGTGTGTGCGGCGGAAGAGACGGGCTGCGCCGCAGCGGTGCCTGCCGCGCCGCGCCTGCTCTTGTTCTTCTTCTCTTTACCCTTCGAAGAAAAAGCTGCATGTCCCCCGCCCCACTGTAGGTCGCCGCGCTTCTGCGACTCGCCCTGAGAGGGAGCAAGAATTCCCTTCTTCCTCTTCAGCAGATCCGAATAGTTCCCGTCATGAAGCTCGGTCACGCCGCCCGGACCGATCTCGAGGATCTGCGTCGCGATGCGGTCCACGAACCAGCGGTCGTGCGACACGAACACGATCGCACCCTCGAAATCCGCGAGGGCGTCCTCGAGCTGCTCGCGCGCGTCCAGGTCGAGGTGGTTCGTGGGCTCGTCGAGGAGCAGGAAATTCGCGCCGCCGAACACGATGCGCGCGAGGGAAAGGCGCCCCTTCTCGCCGCCCGAGAGCGTCGCGATCTTCTGGAAGACCTCGTCGCCCCGGAAGTCGAAAAGGGCGAGGAAGTCGCGCGCTTCGTTCTCTTTCATCGTCGGGTCGAGGTCCATCACGGCGTCGAGCGCCGTCGCCTCGACCGGAAGGTCGCCCATCTCCTGGTCGTAGTAGCCGGTGAGGACGCCCGTGCCCGGCACGGCCGAGCCGGAGAGAGGGGGCAACACGCGCGCGAGCGTTTTCAGGAGCGTGGTTTTGCCGCAGCCGTTCGGGCCCCACAGCGCCATGCGGTCCCCGCGGCGGAGGAGGAACGACACGGGCTGAAGGAGCGGGCCCGTTTCCCTGTAGCCGGGCACGAGCTTTTTCGAGTCGAGAACGCGCCCCCCTGAGACGCGCGCCTCCTCGAAGCGGATCGAGACCTCGTTCGCGTCCTCCCGGGGCGCTTCGATCCTCTCGATGCGCGCGAGCATCGTGCGGCGGCTGCGCGCCTGTTTCGTCTTCTGACCGGCGATGTTGCGGCGGATGAAGTCCTCGGTCCGCTCGATCATCTGCCGCTGCTTCTCGGCCTCCTTCGCGCGAAGGCGCTCCCGCTCGGCCTTCAGCCGGCGGTACGTGGCGTAGTCGCCCGGGTAGTCCTCGAGGCGGCCGTGCGCGACCTCGACGATGCGGTCCGCCACGGCGTCGAGGAAGCGGCGGTCGTGCGAGACGACGAGCGCGGAGAGGCCGGCGCCGGTCTTGCGCTCCACGAGCCAGCCCTCGAGGAACTCGATTCCGGCCACATCGAGGTGGTTCGTGGGCTCGTCGAGGAGGAGAACCGAGGCGTCCGTCAGGAGAAGGCGGGCGATCTGGGAGCGGTGCTTCTGTCCGCCCGAGAGCTCGCCCACGGGTCGCCCCCAGAGCGACTGGTCGAGACCGACGCCCATGAGCACGCGGTCCACCCGCGCATCGGCCTCGTAACCGCCCGCGCGCTCGAAGTGCTCGCGCACCTCGTCGTGCTCGGCCAGCAGCGTGTCGAGAGCCGCGCGGTCGCCGTCGGCGCCGTGCGTGGCGATGGCCTCCTCGAGGCGCCGCATCCCGCGCTCGAGCGCGAGGAGAGGTTCCTGCGCCCGCGCCACGAAAGCGCGGAGAGGCTCGTCGCCTTCGGGCTCGACCGCCTGGTCGAGCGAGGCGAACGTCGCGCCGCCCGCGACGTGCAGCTTGCCGCCGTCGGGCTCCACCAGCCCGAGGACGATCTTCAGGACGGTCGACTTGCCCGCGCCGTTTCGCCCGACGAGGCCCACGATCCGGCCCGGATCGTGCTGCCAGGTGGCATCGATGAGGACGTCCTTCGTCCCGAAGCTCTTGCGGACGTTTTCGAGCCGGTACAGCACGGCCCGGAGGATAAACGAAGGGCTACTTCTCGACCTCGGACGTCCAGTTGACGACGACCGTGAGCGGAAGCTGATCGGCCTCGACTTCCGGCACGATGGCGAGGAACCGCTTTCCGTCGGACGAAACGTCGAAGTTCCTCCAGGCGTCGCCCTTCAACGCGAAGAGCGTCGCCGGAGCGCCGAGCTGAAGCGAAGGAGACGTACGGACCGGCACCGACGTCATTCGCAGGTCGCTCGAGAGAAAGAGAAGTTCCCCCTCGCGGCTCCAGCGCAGGAGCCGCGCCCCTCCGGTCGAGACGCGGATCCTCTCACCCGGTCCCGGATAGGGCATCACGTAGATCTCCGGCTTCCCGGACTCGTCGGAGATGAACGCGATGAAGCGGCCGTCGGGCGAGAAACGCGCCTCGCTCTTGTTGGCCGGCGACTGCATCAGCGGCGCCGGCTCTCCTCCGCCCGCGAGAGGAAGCGTCCAGAGGTCGAAGGCGCCGCGGTCGGTGCGCTCGCCGTACACCAGCGTCGCGCCGTCGGGTGAGACCGCATGCGCCACGTGGAAGGCCCTGTTCTCGAGGAGCTCTTCCTCCTTTCCCGTCGCGAGGTCCCGCCGCACGAGGCTCGGCGGGCCGTATCGGGTCACCGAGTACACGATCTGGCTTCCCCCGGGGAGCCAGATAGGCAACGCGGCGCTGTAGGGCCCGGACGAAACGCGCGTCTCGACGTTTCTCTCGAGATCCAGCGACCAGACTTCGAGCGTGCTCGTCTCCGGTCGCTGACGGTCGAAGAGCATCCGCCGCCCGTCTTGCGCGATCACGAGGTCGATGTAGTTTCCGGGGGCACCCACGGTCCCCGCCTCCCTCCCGGTCCTGTCGAAAAAAGCCAGACGCTGGACGTCCTCCCGAGGCTGGTAGGCCAGCGTACCGGTTCGTGACGTCGAGAACGCGGCGTTGCCGCTCGGGTGAAAGTAGTTGACGTGCCCGGCGATCGAGAAGGGCCCGCCCGCGAGGCTCCCGCTCCGCCAGTCGAACCGCTGCGCGACGAGCGCACCCTCCCGGGCGAAAACGAGATAGCCGGGGTCGGCGTACTGGACCCGGGAGGCCATCGGCATGAGGACGCGCGCCGGCCGCCCGGGCGCCGAGAGCACGAGATGGTCCGTCGCGTGCTCGCGCAGCACGTAGAGGAAGCGCTCGCCGTCCGGCAGGAACCAGGGCCAGCCGACGCGCGTCTCGCCCCGCGAGAAGTCGGGCCGGCGTTCGACCACGGGCGTGCCTCCGGACGCGGAAACCCGGTAGATCGCCTCTCCCTGGATGCTCGTGAAGAGGATGTCGCCGTCGCGGCCCCAGGTTCCGGACTTGCCGGTGCGGCCCGCCACGTCGCAGATCACCACCGGAGCGCCCGCCGGCAGCTCCAGCCGCTTCAGCTTCTCTTCGGCGAAGAACGCGAGGGAGGCGCCGTCGGGCGACCAGAACACGGACCGCGCTCCTTCCGTGCCGGCGAGCGGCCGCGCCTCCAGTGCGGACAGAGTGCGAAGCCAGACACGACGCCCTCCCTGCGGATCCGACGCCACGTACGCGAGGTGCGCCCCGCCCGGCGACATGGCGAGAAAGGTCGTTTCGCGCGTCTGGACGAATTGACCGTTCGCCGGAGGAGGCACGGACAACCGGACGGCGCGCGGAGACGGCGGACGCGCGGCCTTTCGCGTCCACGCCCATCCGATGGCTCCGGCGATCGCCGCCCCGGCCACGAAAGCGAGGGCGATCGTCAGAGCCGGACGGCGACGCGGCGACGAGCCCGCGGGCGCGATTCCGGTCTGCGTCCCCGCCGCCGAGACGCCCTCGAGCGCGAACGCCAGATCGGCCGCGGACTGGAAGCGCGCCTCGCGCCTTTTCTCCAGGCAGCGCGCCACTATCTGCGAAAGCGCCGGCGCCACGGCGAGCGGCGACTCCGAGAGCGGCGGCGGCTCGTGCCGGAGGATGGCGGTCATGGTCTCGGGGGACGTCGCGGCCCGGAACGGGTTCTTCCCCGCGAGCAGCTCGTAGAGGATCGTCCCGAAGCTGAAGATGTCGGAGCGGTTGTCGGCGGGCTCCCCGCGCACTTGTTCCGGAGACATGTAGCCCACCGTCCCGAACACGATGCCTGCTTCAGTGAGGAGCGACCGCGTCCCGGCCGACGTGAGATCCTCTTCGGCACGGGCTTGCGGCGAGAGCTTCGCGAGGCCGAAGTCCAGGAGCTTCACCCGGTCGTCCTTCGTCAGGAACACGTTCTCGGGTTTGAGGTCGCGGTGGACAATCCCCTTCTCGTGGGCGGCGGCGAGGCCGCGCGCGATTTGCGCGGCGACGTCGATGGCCTTCCGCAGGCGCAGCGGCCCGGCTCGCAAGCGCTCGCGCAGCGTCTCTCCTTCGAGCAGCTCCATGACGAGGAGGTGCCGCCCGGAGGAACCAGGAGGACCCGGGGAACTGGGGATTTCTTCGAAGGAGTAGATTGCGGCGATGTTCGGGTGATTCAGCGCCGCCAGCAGCTTCGCTTCCCTTTCGAAGCGGGCGACCCTTTCCTTGTCTTCGAAGAACTCTTCCGGCAGGACCTTGACCGCGACCTCGCGGCCAAGACGCGCACCTTTTCGCGGTAGACCTCCCCCATCCCGCCCGCACCGAGCGGACCCAGCACCTCGTAGGCACCCAGACGGGCTCCGGCCGGGAAACTCAATCTCCCACGCTCAGAGCGTTCCGACGACGAACGGCAGCGACTCGACGGCCGTGCCGGCGGGCGCGATCGTGAAGCAGGCCGCGAGCCGGTCGTAGAACGTGGGGTTCGGCCTCGCGGTCGGACCCAGCTCGACGACGAGCAGCGGCTCACCCTTCCCGACCGCATCGCCCGGCTTTCTCTTCACGCGGAAGCCCGAAGCCGGGTCGATCACGTCGTCCCTCTGCGCACGCCCGCAGCCGAGCTCGATCGCGAGGAGGCCGATCTCGCGCGTGGCCACGCGCGTGACGACGCCTGAAGCGGACGCCGGGACGTCCCGCCGCGAGACCGGCTGCGCCAGCCGCTTCGGATCGTCGCAGACGCCCGCATCGCCTCCCTGCGCCGCGATGAGCTTCGCGAAGATCTCCAGCGCCCGCCCGTCAGAGAGGGCGGCGTTCAGGCGGCGCCGCGCCTCCTTTGCGCTCGTCTCGAGGCCGGAGGCGAGAACGAGGTCCGCGCCGAGGAGGAGCGTGTTCTCGCGCAGATCGGCCGGGCCTTCGCCGCGGAGCATCCGGATCGACTCCTCGACCTCGTTCGCGTTCCCCACGGCCTCGCCGAGCGGGCGGTCCATCGCGGTGATGTAACCGGAGGCCTTGCGCCCGGTCGCCCGCGTCGTCTCGACGAGGGCCTTTCCCAGGCGCCCGGCGTTCTCAGGGTCCGCCATGAACGCGCCGTTGCCGGTCTTGACGTCGAAGACCACGGCGGAAGCGCCGGTCGCGAGCTTCTTGGAGAGGATCGAGGCCGTAATGAGCGGAATCGACTCGACCGTCCCCGTCACGTCGCGCAGCGCGTAGAGGCGGCGATCCGCGGGAGCGATCGAGTCCGTCTGCCCGATCAGCGCACAGCCCACGGTGTCGAGCAGCCGGTCGAAGTCCGCCTTCGGAAGCGCCGTCCTGAAGCCGGGGATCGCCTCGAGCTTGTCGAGGGTGCCGCCCGTGTGGCCGAGGCCGCGCCCCGACATCATCCCCGCCTTCACCCCCACCGCGGCGAGGAGGGGCGCGAGGACGAGCGTCACCTTGTCGCCCACGCCCCCGGTCGAATGCTTGTCTGCGACGAAGCCGTGGCGGGAAAGGTCCCACGTCTCCCCGGACTTCATCATCGCGAACGTGAGCGCGGCCGACTCGGCGGTCGTCATTCCCCGGCAGCAGACCGCCATCAGGAACGCGGCCGCCTGCTCGTCCGTGATCGTGCCATCCGTGACGCCCGCGACGAAGGCCGCGATCTCGCCCTCGGACAGCTCGCCCCCGTCGCGCTTCTTCACGATCGTCCGGACGAAGAGGCTCATTTCGGCGCCGTCTCTTCCACTTTCCCTCTCAGCGAGGCGGCGATCTTCCTCCGCCACTCCTCCGCCTCGCGCAACGTCTTCGCCACGTCGATCGTCCGCACGCGCCGGCCATCCCAGAGAACGCGCCCCTCGACCATCGTGAGGGAGACGTCGCTTCCCTTGACGGCGTAGACGAGCGCCGAGAAGAGATCCCAGAGAGGCTGCGTGCGAGCCCCCGAGAGGTCCACCGCCACGAGGTCCGCGCGCTTGCCCGGCTCGAGCGAGCCGATCCGGTCGTCCATCTTCAGCGCGCGCGCGCCCTCGATCGTGGCCATCCGGAGGAGATCGACCGCGGGAAGCGCGGTGGGATCCATCGTCGAGACCTTCGCCAGCTTGCCGGCGAAGTCCATCGCCTCCCACATGTCGTGGTCGTTGTTCGAGCCCGCGACGCCATCCGTTCCGAGGCCCACGGCGACACCCGCTTTCCGGGCGCCGACGATGTTCGCGATCCCAGAAGCGAGCTTCATGTTCGACTCGGGATTGTGCGCGAGACCGACCCTGCGCTCGGCGAGGAGCCGGAAGTCCTCCGCGTCGCACCAGACGCCATGGGCCGCGAGGACGTTCGGGCCGAGGAAGCCGATTGCGTCGAGCCACTTCGCGGGGGTGGTGCCGTACTTCTCGGCGATCTGCTTCTGCTCGTCCTTCGTCTCGGAGAGGTGAATGAGAAGCGGCGCGCCGAACTCGTCCGCGAGCGCTTTCGCGGCCTGGAGCGACTCCTTCGCGTTCGTGTACGGCGCGTGCGGGGCGACGGCCGCCACGACGCGCGCGTGCCCCTTCCACTTCTCGAGAAAGGTGCGCGTCACCTTCTGCGACTCCGCGAGGTCCTTGTGGTCGGGCACCGGGAAGTCGAGCCACGTTTCGCCGAGAACGCCGCGCAGCCCGCACGCATCCACGGCTTCGGCGACGTCGGACTCGAAGTAGTACATGTCCGCGAACGTCGTCGTGCCGCCGCGGATCATCTCGAGGCACGCGAGCGTCGTCCCGGCCTTCACGAACGCGGGCGAGACGTTCTTCGCTTCGGCCGGGAAGATGAACTTCGTCAGCCAGTCCATGAGCGGCAGGTCGTCCGCGATGCCGCGGAACAAGCTCATCGCGGCGTGCGTGTGCGTGTTGATGAGGCCGGGCAGCACCGCAGAACGGGGACGGGAAATTTTCTGCTTCGGAGAATAAACAGAGAGCAGCTCTGAAGGCGCGCCGACGGCGACGATCCTGCCACTTCGGATCGCCACCGCACCGGGGGAGAAAACGCGATCCGACCCGTCCATCGTCAGAACGTGGGCGGCTGTCACAAGAGTATCGATCGATGAGACCGGGGATTTCTTAGAAGGCGCGTGGGGGGGATCGGCGGCAGCAAGCAGCGGTGCCGCGAGGGCGAGCACCGTGAAGAGCAAAACGAAAACGGAGGCGCGACTCGCGCGATGCGGGGCCGCCCCCGCCCTATTCACTTTCAAAGAAATCTTCTCTTCTCTTTGTTCCTCTCTTTGCTTCACTTCGGTCCCTCGAACTCGAAGGCCATCGGGAGCAGCGTCGCCAGCCGCACGCGGCTGACGACGCGCGTCGGCGTCGCGAGGACGACGTCGATGTCGCGGCACTGGTCCCAGAGCACCTGGCGGCAGGCGCCGCAGGGCGCGGCCGGCGGATCGGAATCCGTCACGACGGCCACCGCGCGGAACTTCCGCGTTCCTTCCGAGATCGCCTTGAAGACGGCGGTCCGCTCGCCGCACACCGTGAGGCCGTAGGACGCCGACTCGACGTTGCAGCCGCCGAAAATCGAGCCGTCCTCGGCGAGAAGAGCCGCGCCGACCTTGAAGCCCGAGTACGGGGCCGAGGCGTTCTCACGCGCCTTCCGCGCCGCTCCGACGAGGCGTTTCTCCTCGTCCGCCGTGAGAGGCCGGCCGGCGCTCACTTCTTCCTCGCCCTCTTCCCGCTGGCGGCGGGGCGGCGCGGCGCGGGCTGAAATGCGTCTTCGGTGGCTCCCGAACGCCCCGTGCCGAGCGCCTGGACGAGGAAGGTGAGGAGCCTCACGAAGTCGCCCCTCACGCGACGGGTCGTCTCGAGAACTTCGCGGTGGTCGAGCTTCCGATCGAGGACGCCCGCGGCCATGTTGGTGATGCACGAGATCCCGAGGACGCCGACGCCCATCTGGTTGAGCGCGATGACTTCGGGCACGGTGGACATCCCGACCGCGTCCGCGCCCCACGTGCGGAAAGCCCGGATCTCGGCGGGCGTCTCGTAGGACGGGCCGTGGAGGCCGAGATACACGCCACGCTTCAACGGGATGCGCTGCCTTTTCGCCACCTTGAGGGCGAGCGCCCTGAGGTCCTTGCGGTACGCGTCCGACATGTCCGGGAACCGCGGCCCGAGGTCCTCGTCGTTCGATCCCACGAGCGGATTGGTTCCGAACGCGTTGATGTGGTCCTCGATGAGCATGAGGTTACCGGACTTGAACGAGCGGTCGATTCCGCCCGCCGCGTTCGTCACGACGACGGTCCGGCAGCCGAGGAGACCGAGGACGCGCGCCGGGAAGACGACGGCCGGCATGGGATGGCCTTCGTAGTAGTGGACGCGCCCGGAGAGGACGACCGTCGGAACGCCGCGCACGGTGCCCGCTACGAGAGTTCCGGAGTGCCCGACCACGGCCGACGCCGGAAACCCCGGAATGTCGCCGTAGGAGATCGTCACGCGCTCGTCCACGCCGTCGGCGAAGTCGCCGAGGCCGGAGCCCAGGATCACGCCGACGAGCGGCGGGTGAGGCAGCCGGCCGCGCAGCCACTCCGCGGCGGCCGAGAGCTTCGGGTCCATCTCGTCCCTCCTACCCCATCAGGATGCCGGCGATCGCCGCCGTCATGAAGCTCACGAGCGACCCGGCGAGCAGCGCCCGGAAACCGAGCCGCGCGAGGTCGGACTTGCGCGACGGCGCGAGGCCGCCGATGCCCCCGATCTGGATTCCGATCGACGAGAAGTTCGCGAAGCCGCAGAGGGCAAAGGTCGCGATGACCTTGCCCTTCTCCGAAAGGCTGCCGACGACGTCCTTCATCATCGAGAAGGCGAAGAACTCGTTGATGACCGTCTTGTTCGCGATGAGGTTGCCGACCGTCGCGGCGTCCTGCCTGGGAGCGCCGAGGATGTAGGCGAGCGGCCCGAGAACCCACCCGAAGATCGTCTGGAGCGAGAAAGCGGGGTTTCCCCAGAACTGCCCGACCCAGCCGAGGAAGCCGTTCAGCATCGCGATGATGGCGACGAAGGCGATGAGCATCGCCGAGATGTTGAGGACGAGCATCATGCCCTGCGAGGCGCCGCTCGCGGCGGCGTCGATGAAGTTCGCGCTGGTCTTCTCGACCTGCATTTTGACGGTGCCCATCGTCGTGGGCGTCCCGGTCTCGGGCCAGAGGATCTTCGAGATGAGGAACGTGCCCGGCGCCGCCATCACGGACGCGGTGATGAGGTACTTCAGCGGAGCTCCCATCGTCACGTAGGCGAGCATGACGGCGCCCGAGACGTGCGCCATGCCGCCCGTCATCATCGTGAGAAGCTCGGAGGTGGTCATCGTCACGATGTAGGGCGCGATGAGGACGGGCGCTTCCGTCTGGCCGATGAAGACATTCGCCGCCACGCACAGCGCCTCCGCGCCGGAGACCTTCATCGTCTTCTGCATCCCCCACGCCATGCCCCGCACGACGACCTGGATGATGCCGAAGTGATAGAGGATGGAGAAGAACGCGCAGATGAAGATGACGATCGGGAGCACCTTGAAGGCGAAGATGAAGCCCCTGAGGGGCATCCCGGTCTTTTCGCCGAGAGGGTCCATCGGCCCCGCGAGCCAGCCGAAGAGGAAGCCCGAACCCTGGTCGGCGAACGCGATGGCGTGCGAGACGCCGTTCGAGAACGACTCGAGCGCCTGCTTGCCCCGCTCCCAGTAAAGGACGAGGAGGCCGAAGGCCATCTGGAGCGCGAACGCCCACCCGATGGTGCGCCAGCGGATCGCCCGCCGGTCCTTCGAAAGAGCGAACGCCACCGCGAGCACGACGGCCAGACCGATCAATCCGGTGAATCGCTCCACGAATCCTCCGTGCCCCCCCGGGAATGAGCGGGGAGAATACTCCGAACGAGAGCCACCCCGTCCGCGCTCGGCCGGGACTCCGGTGGGATACTTCGCGGGCAGGCGGTGGAGCACGATCATGTCGAAATCACGCAGGGAGTTCCTCACCCAGACTGCCGCGGGAATCGTCGGTGCCGCCGCGGTGGAGCACCTGTCGGCTGACGTGGTCCCGACTCCCCGGGCGACGCCCGCGACACCGCCCCCCGGTTCGCCACCCGCCTTCGGAACGGCGCCGGCCGCCGGGCCCGAAGTGAGCAGCGCCACGTTCGTCGAAGCCGAGAAGCTCGTGTGGATGTCTCACACGCCGGCCGAGCGGGCGCAGATGGCAGGCAACTGGCGCCAGGCGATCGCCCCGGTGATGGAGCGGCGCACGGGACCCCGGAGAGTGACCCTGGAGCCGACGCTCGCTCCGGCCTCGCGCTGGGACCCGGCGCTCCCGGGTGTCGCAATCGGGCCCGCCCGCGATCGCTTCGAGCGCAGCACGCTCCCGGCGGGTCCCTTGCCGACACGCGACGAGGACATCGCGTTCGCGCCCGTCTCGACCCTTTCGCGGTGGATCGAATCGCGCGCGCTCTCGTCCGAAAAGCTGACGCGCATCTATCTCGAGCGGCTCGAGCGGTTTGGCGGCAAGCTCAGGTGCGCCATCACTCTGGCGCGCGAGCTTGCGCTCGAGCAGGCCCGGCGGGCCGACGCGGAGATCGCGGCGGGCAAGTACCGCGGCCCGCTCCACGGAATTCCATGGGGCGCGAAGGACCTCCTCGACACGAAGGGCATCCGCACGACCTGGGGCGCCGAGCCGTACCGGGAGCGCGTTCCCGGTTCCGACGCGGTCGTCGTCGATCGGCTGCACCGGGCGGGTGCGGTCCTGGTCGCGAAGCTCAGCCTGGGCGCGCTCGCGCTCAACGACATCTGGTTCTCGGGACAGACGATGAACCCGTGGCTGCTCGAAGAGGGCGCGGGCGGCAGCAGCGCGGGTCCGGGCGCCGCCACCGCCGCGGCGTGCGTCGGCTTCTCGATCGGCAGCGAGACCGAGGGCAGCATCGTCGACCCCTCGATGCGCTGCGGCGTGACCGGACTGAGGCCCACCTTCGGCCGCGTGGCGCGCACCGGCGCCATGACGCTCTGCTGGTCGCTCGACAAGCTCGGCCCGATGGCGCGCGGCGTGGAGGACACGCTGCTCGTGCTCGCTGCCATCACGGGGCCCGATCCCGGCGACCTCTCCAGCGTGCCGAGCCGGCTCGACTTCGAGGCCGAGGGCGCCGTGAAGGGCCTGCGCGTGGGCGTCTTCCCCGGCTGGATGAACGAAAGCCCCGCCACCCCGGTGGACCGCGCGGCGCTGGAGACCGCGCGGCGCATCGGAATGGTGCCCGTGGACGTGAAGCTCCCGGACTGGCCCTACGCCTCCCTCAACACGATCCTTTTCGCCGAGTCGGCGGCCGCCTTCGAGGAGCTCACCCTGTCCCGCGGCGTGGACGCGCTCAGGATGCAGGTGCCGGACGGGTGGCCCAACACGTTCCGCCAGTCGCGCTTCCTCTCCGCGGTCGATTTCGTGCAGGCCGACCGGCTGCGCCGCAAGGTGGCGGAGGAGATGGCCCGGCTGTTCTCCCTCGTCGACGTCCTCCTCGTGCCGTCGCTTCGCGACGAGATCCTCACCATCACGAATTTCACGGGTCATCCGTCGCTCACCCTCAGGGCCGGGTTCATCGAGGTCGGCGAGGCGCGGACCGACTGGGCGCCCAACCCCTCCAACCCTCTGCCCACGTTCTCTCCGAAACGGCGCGTCCCGCACGGCGTGACGCTGATCGGCAGGCTCTTCGACGAGGGCACGCTCGGCCGCGCCGGCATCGCGCTCGAACGCGCGTTCGGCGTGGCCGGCGAGCGCCCGCCCGGGTTCTGATCGCGCCGGCCCGCATCGGGTCCGCGCTTCACCCTCGACTGACGTCGCTCAGCTGGCCGATCGAATCGCGCCGAGGAAGCTCGTGCCCTCGAGCGGCGGGAGGCCGAGGTGGCTGGCTACCGTCGCGCCGAGGTCGGCGAACGTGCCGCGCGTGCCGATGTCGACTCCGCCCCGGACGCCCGGGCCCGCGGCGACCATCGGGACGTACTCCCGCGTGTGGTCGGTGGATTCGTCGCACGGGTCGCCGCCGTGATCGGCGGAGAGCATGAGGACGTCCCCCGGCCGGAGTGCGGAGACCATCTCGGGCAGGAAGCAGTCGAACTCCTCGAGGCACTTCGCGTAGCCAATCACGTCGTTGCGGTGGCCGTACTTCGTGTCGAAGTCCACGAGATTCGTGAAGACGAAGTCGTCCTGGCGGTCGCGAATGGCGGCAATCGTCTTCTCGATGCCGTCGCGGTTCGACACCGTGTGCACCGCCGTCGCGATGCCGCGGCCCGAGAAGATGTCCTCGATCTTGCCGACGGCGTGCACCTTCAGCCCGTGCACGGCCGCGCGGTCGAGGAGCGTCTCACCCGAGGGAGCGACGGAGAAGTCCTTCCTGAGGTGCGTGCGCTGGTACTTTCCGTTCGCGCCGACGAAGGGCCGCGCGATGACGCGGCCCACCTGGTGCGGGGGCTTGAGAATTTTCCGCGCCGCCCGGCACCACGCGTACAGGGTGTCGATCGGAACGACGTCCTCGTGCGCCGCGATCTGGAAGACGGAGTCGCCGGAGGTGTAGAGGATGGGCCGGCCTGTCCTCACGTGCTCGTCGCCCAGCTGTTCGAGAATCGTCGTTCCCGACGCGGGCTTGTTCCAGAGCACTTTCCGTTCGATCGTCCTCTCGAACGGCTCGACGACCTCGGGAGGAAACCCCTCGGGATAGAGGGGAAAGGGCACGTCGAGCGTCAGTCCCATGAGCTCCCAGTGGCCCGTCGTCGTGTCCTTTCCCGCGGCGGCCTCGGCGAGCCGGCCGAACGCGCCCGTGGGAGGGGGCAGGCCGGCCGGCGCCTCGGCGTACATCGTGTGCAGCAGCCCGAGCCGCGTCAGGTTGGGAAGGTGCGGCTTCCCGTCGCGCAGAATGTGCTGGAGCGTCTTCTTGCCCTCGTCTCCGAACAGCGCCGCGTCCGGCGTCGCACCCACGCCGAGGCCGTCACAGACGATCACGATGGCGCGTGCTTTCATGACGGATTTCCTCGTCCCTTCTCCGACCAGGGAGCGGGTCCGGGAGAACGCGAGCCCGGGTTCTCCCTGGAAATTACAGCGACGCGAGGCGCTGTTGCGCGTCCGTTCGGAGAGGCGAATCCGGGAAGTCCGTCACGATGCGCTGGTAGAAGCTCTTCGCCTCGACGCTCTGTCCCGTTTGCTCGTAGAGCCGCGCCATCGTGAAGACGAGTACGTCCTTGGAGACGGGCGAGTCGCCGGCCTCGAGGTACCTCTTCGCGGTTTCGAGGGCCTCCTTCGGGCGGCCGGCCGCCGCCTCGGCGTCGATCGCCGCAACCGCGGCGACTCCGGCCGCCATCGAGCCGCTCTCGGATCTGGCGAAGGCCTTGGCGGCATCGAGGTTCGCCCCCGTCGCCGCCTTCGCGCCGTCGAGCGAAAGTAGGAGGACCGCCGCCGCACGGCCGGCCAGGGTGGACGGCGCGTCCTTCACGAGGGACGCGAGCTCCATCTTCGCCGCCGCGGTCCGTCCCGCGACGTCCTTGAAGGTGCGCGCTCCGGGCGCCACCGCCGGGTCGGACGCGAGCGGCGCGTCGAAGAGGGCCAGCGCGGAAGAGAGCCGCGCGGCGAGGCGGTTGTTGCGGAGAATGATCCCGCCCCAGATCGCGCCGACGACCAGAACCGCCCCGCCGGCGATCAGCATCCAACGCGTGGTCTCGGACCGGTGCGTCGCGACGTAGTCGCGTGCATCCGTCAGCGCGTGCTGAAGCTGATCGGTCTTCATCTGTTGTTTCGTGAGTCGATTGGACATGTTCTCTTTCGAGGCCGTTCAGCAGGACACGGCATATGCCGCATCCTGCCCTCGCCGCAGCTTCACCGTTTCTTCTTCCCCGACTTCTTCGCCGGTTTGCGCGCTTTCTTCGCGGCCCTCCTCTTCGGAGCCGAGCGCTTCGCGGCTTTCCTCTTCGGGGCCGATTTCCTTGCGGCTTTCCTCTTCGGGGCGGATTTCCTTGCGGCCTTCCCTCTTGGAGCGGCCTTTTTCCTGGCGGCGGCCTTCTTCTTCTTAGGCGCCTTCTTCTTCGGAGCGGCTTTCTTCATGGGAGCCGCCTTTGCCGCCGGAGCGGCGGGCTTCGGAGCCGGCGGAACCACCGGCTTCGGGGCCGGCGGAGCAGGCGGCTTCGGGGCCGGAGCGGGCGCCGCGGCGGCGGGCGGAGCAGCGGGTTTCGGGGCCGGCGGGGCAGGCGGCTTCGGGGCCGGAGCAGCGGGCTTCGGAGCGGGCGCGGCTGCGGCGGGAGCGGGGGCGGGAGCCGGAGCGGGCTTCGGCGCCACGGAGATGCCGGCGACCCTGAGCACCTGCTCTGCGTGATGCTCGGTGTCGACCTTGTCGAAGACCTGGCGGACGCGCCCGTCCTTCCCGACGAGGAACGACTTGCGGAGCGGACCGACTCCCCAGGCGGGATTCGGATTCTGGCCCCAGGAGCCGTACGCCTCGTGCACGGCATGGTCGGCATCCGTCAGGAGCTCGAAGGGCAGGTTGTACTTGGCGGCGAAGGCGTTGTGCGATGCGGAGTCGTCGCGCGAGATCCCGAGGACCTCGATGCCGGCCTTCTGCAACTCGGCCCACCCGTCGCGCAGGCTGCACGACTCGCGCGTGCACCCGGGGGTGTCGTCTTTCGGGTAGAAATAGATCAGAACGTCCTTGCTGCCCCGAAAGTCACGCAGCGAGATCGTCTTGCCCGAGCGAGCCGGAAGCGAAAAATCGGGAGCGGTCGAACCGACACTCAGGGGCGTGGAAGCCTTCATTTCATCGGCCATCTGGCGGTCCTCCGGCCGCGGAGGATATCAAAGTAAGCTAGGAGCACGGAGGAATCCCGAATGGAGAAAAACGCAGCCCTCGTCCGTGGCCTGTCCTCTGCCCTGCTCGTGTTCGCGGCGGTAGCCGGCGCCCGGCCGGCCCCGGCCCAGGGCGTGACCCTCTACCGGGATCGTTTCTTGCACGGGCCCTCCCAGACCTTCCACGACGACGTGCCCGATCTCCGCTACACCGGGCTCGGGAGCCGCCGGGCCAGCTCGATCTTCGTGCCGCCCGGCTGCGTCGCCGTGCTCTACGAGAAGCCGGGCTTCCGCGGCCGGCGCACCGAGTTCCGAGCCCCTGACAACGACCTCTCGAACACGGCCGTGGGCGAGGACAACGCCTCCTCGCTGCGCGTGAACTGCCGGAATTCCGGCCCCGAAACCCACCACCCCGACTGGCACGAGGATCGCCCCGATCGGCCCGGGCCTCCGCCGCGGCCCGGATACAGGCCTCCGCCCGAGCAGGCCCGGGGCGTCGTCCTTTACCGCGACCGCGAGGCGCACGGCCCGAGCCAGTTCTTCGACCACGACGTTCCGGACCTCGACCGCACGCGTTTCGGCAGCCGTCTGGCGAGCTCGATCGACGTCTCTCCCGGATGCGTGGCGATCCTCTACGAACACCCAGGCTACCGCGGCCGGCGCACCGAATTCCGCGAACGGGACAACAACCTGCGCAACACACAGGTGGGAGAGGACTCGGCGTCGTCGCTGCAGGTCCGCTGCCGCTGATCAGGGGGTAGGCACGAGCCGGTAACGGTCGCGCGTCTCCTCGACGAGCTTCTCGACCCGCCCCGTGTCCTCGAGGTACATCAGGAAGCCGAGGATCTCGCTGTACGCGAGGAACACATTCAGAGTCTTCACGCGAGGGAAGATCGCGGTCACGAGATCGCGCACGCTCGCCCAGCCGTTTCCAAGAGCGCGTTCGATCTGGGCGACGCGCAGGCCGTAGCGCCGGTCGAGTGTCTTGCGGTGCGCGGCCCAGTCCGCGACCGGCGCTCCGTGCCCGGTGAGCAGCGTCGAGCCCGCGTTCGTCTTCCCGATCTCCACGAGCGTCTCGAAGTAGCGCGTGACGCTGCGAAAGGGGTGGCCGGGCTGTTCGGGGTCCTCGTCGACGACGGCGTTCGGCGTGATCCCCTTGAGCACGGTATCGCCCGTGAAGAGGACGCCGGCCTCGGGGATCTCGAACGTGAGGCTGCCGGGCGTGTGGCCGGGGGTCGAGCGCACGGAAACGCTCCAGCCGTCGCCGGGGAGCGTCTCGCCGCCGGTGAGCTCGTCCCACGCCTCGAGCGGTTTCGCGAAGCGGTCGACGCTCGCCACGGAAGCCATCACGGCGAGGCGCGTGAGAACGCCGAAGCCCCCGCGCGCCATGTCGTCGAGGAGGAGACGGGGGTTGCGCTCCTGCCGGAAGTTGTGGCGGTCGAGCCTCCCGCCGTACAACGCCGCGCCCGAAGCATCGGCCACCTTCCCCGCGAGGCCGTAATGATCCTGATGGCCGTGGGTGATCAGGACGCGCTTCACGTCGGAGACCCCGAGACCACACCTCTTCAGGCCCGCTGAGAGCGCGTCCCAGGCCTCCTCCGTCAGCGGCCCCGAATCGATCAACGTGATCGGGTCGCGAAGAACCACATGAACGTTGACGGGACCAACGGGGAAGGGAGTCGGAAGACTAAGAGTTTCTGTGAATGGTGAAGGGGGCGCCGACACGCCTAAGCCCAGAGATCGTACGGATAGCCGCCCGCCTCGTAGACGCGATTGCTGATGGACGTGCAGTCCGCGTCGTGGTTCTTGTCGAGCGCCTTGAGGTTCGCGACCATGCGGTGCCTGGCCTCGGCGCCGAACCAGCGCGCGATCTCGATCTCCCCCGCCGCCTTCTCCTCGCCCTTCTTCGCGATCGAGGCCGTGACGCGCGAGAGCGTCGCGATCTGGGCGTAGAGGTCGATGAGGACATCGGCGAGGCGCTCTTGGTGGTACTCCTTGTCGACGACCTTCTTTCCGTGTTTTCTCAGGATCGTCTCGCACGCGTTCGCGAAGATCCCCGCGTACCGCCCAACCTGGTCGGCCTCGGGAGCGAGGGACGGGTGCACCTTCGTGAGCTTGTCGTGGGTGATGACTCCCTTCAGCCGCTTATGGGCGTACTCGGTGAGGATCCCGCGCTGCGCCAGCGGGCTCCGGAGCGCGCCCTGGACCTCCTTGAGCGAATCGCCCAGCTCCTTCATCCCCGAAAGCGCGATGAGAAGGCGCAGGATCTCGTTCGTGCCCTCGAAGATCATGTTGATTCGGCTGTCGCGGAGCGCGCGGCCATACGGGTACTCGTTCATGAAGCCGTTGCCGCCCGCGATCTGCAGCCCGTCGTTGATGTTCTGCCAGAGCACCTCGGTGCCGAACACCTTGCAGCAGGCGCCTTCGAGGGAATAGTCGCCGATGTGCCGGTCCACGAGGCCGGCCGTCAGGTAGACCATCGACTCCAGCGCGTACGTGGTCGCCGTCATCCGCGCGATCTTGCGGCGGATCATCTCGAAGTCGGCGATGCGGGTCTTGAATTGCCTGCGCTGCGTCGCGTGGTCGACGGCGAGCTTGATCATCATCTTCGAGCCGCCGACCGACCCGGCGCCGAGCGACGTGCGGCCCGTGTTGAGCGTCTCGAGGGCGATCTTGAAGCCGTGGCCCTTTTCGCCGATGAGGTTTTCGGCGGGGACGCGGCAGTTTTCGAAGACGATCTGGCACGTGGAGGACGCGCAGAGGCCGAGCTTCTTCTCCTCGGCGCCGCGGGAGAGGCCTTTCAGGGTGCCGTCCTCGTTCGCGACGACAGCGAAGCACGAGATCTCCTTGTGCTTTTCCTTGTCGGGGGTGTCGGAGGGGACGCGGGCGAACACCGAGAAGAAGCGCGCGAAGCCTCCGTTCGAGATCCACTGCTTCGTCCCGTTCAGGACATACTCGTTCGTGGCGGGGTCGTAGACGGCGGTCGTCTTGAGCGAGCCCGCGTCCGAGCCGGCCTCCGGCTCGGTGAGGCAGAAAGCCGCGATCAGCCTTCCGCTCGCGAGGTCGGGCAGCCACCTCTTCTTCTGCGCCTCGCTCCCGAAGAGGACGAGAGGCTTGCACCCGATGGACAGGTGCGCCCCGACGACGATGGAGGCCGAGGCATCGAGCGGCGCGATCGTCTCCGTCATCCGGCAGTACGCCGCCGAGGAGAAGCCGCTGCCGCCGTATTCCTCGGGAATCGTCATGCCGAGGACGCCCAGATCGCCCATGGCCTTCACGGCCTCGCGCGGAAAGAAGTGCTCCGCGTCCATCTTCTCGGAGTCGAGATGGGCCGCGTCGAACTCCGCGTAGGCGCCCGCGAACGCCTCCACGGTCTCCTTCATGTCCTCGGGAATCTCCGGAAACGGGAAGACGAGGTCCTCCGCGATGTGGCCCTGAAACAGCGTTTTCAGGAAGGATTCGACCTCGACGGTGTCGGATTTGACGATCGCGGGTTCTTTGACTGTGGACATGTCGGCTCCCCTCAGCGCAAATCAGAATTTCTTAGAAAGTGGATTCGGGAATCCTTCCTCTTCTCATTCGAAGAATCTCTTTCCTGTCTTGGCCATCTCGATCAGCAGCGGCGCCGGGGCGAACCGGCCGCCTTTTTCCTTCTCCAGCTTCTGGAGGGTCTCGACGATCGTCTTCGCGCCGAGGGTGTCGGCATACGCGCACAGCCCGCCGCGGAACGGCGGGAAGCCGGTGCCGAAGATCATGGCGAGGTCGAGCTTCGCGGGGCTCGCGACGATGCCTTCGGCGAGGCAGAAGGCGGCTTCATTGATCATCGGAAGAACGAGCGTCTCCTGGATTTCGGATGAAGAAAGATTCTTAGAAGGTGAAGAGAGGCCCAACTCGCCATACACCGCCTGGTCCGGCCCGCCGCGCCTGTCCTTTTCGTAGAAATAAAATCCCTTCTTCGCTTTCCTCCCGATCCGCCCGAGAGTCACGAGCTTTTCGAGGGCCGGATCAGCGGGCATGCGCGCCGGGAAGGCGGCCGCCATCGTCCCCGCTGCCTTCGCCGCGACGTCGATGCCGACGTCGTCCAGGAGCTCGATCGGACCCACCGGCATCCCGAAAGCGCGCATCGCCTTGTCGATGGACTCCATCGAATTGCCCTCGAGGAGAAGCCGCACCGCCTCCGCGATATACGGGCCGAGGATGCGGTTCACGAGGAATCCCGGCGAGTCCTTCACGACGACCGGGGTCTTTCCCATCTTCTTCGCCAGATCGAAGACCGTCGCCGTCACCTCGGGATCGGTCTTCGGCCCGTAGATGACCTCGACGAGGGGCATCTTGTGCACGGGGTTGAAGAAGTGCATCCCCACGACGCGCTCGGGGTGCGCCGCCTCCGCGGCGATCTCCGAGATCGGAAGCGTCGACGTGTTGGACGCGAAGATCGCCGTCGCGGGCGCGACCCGCTCCCAGTCGGCGAGAACCGCCCGCTTGACGGCCATCTTCTCGAGCACGGCCTCGATCGTGATGTCGCAGCCTTCGAAGCCCGCGTACTCCAGCGAGCCCCCCAGGAGCGCCATCTTCCCGGCGAAGTCGGCGCGGGTCATCCTGCGCTTCCTGACCTTCTCTTTCCAGATGCGCGCGGCCTGCGCGTAGCCGAGGGCGAGCGCCTCGGGCTTGATGTCCTTCATGCGCGTCGGAAACCCCTTGTCGGCCGCGAGCTGCGCGATGCCGCCGCCCATGACGCCCGCGCCGAGGACACCCACGCGCGCGATCTTCCGCGGCTTGACGCTGGCCCCAAGGGCCTCGACGCCCGTCTCCTTCTTGACCTCTTCCATCCGGAAAAAGAGGCCCACGAGGCTCCGCATGACCGGCGTGCCGATGAGGGATCCGACGCCCTCGACCTCCAGCTCGAGCGACTTCGAAAAGTCGCCGCCGAAACCCTTCTCGACGACGGACAGCGCTGCCAGCGGCGCTGGGTAATGGCCCTTCGTCTCTTTCAGGACCGTCCGCCGCGCCTTCGAGAAGACGACGCCTTTGCCGGGACCCTCGAGAAGCCTCTCCGCGAGCTTCGGCGCGTTGACGCGCGTCGGCCCGCCACCCGGCCCGGCATTCGCGCGCTTTTTCGACCCGAACTTCCCGCGGGCGAACGCCTTCGAGAAGCTCTCGAGGATCGCCTGCGGAACGACCTCGTCCACGAGGCCGATCCTCCTGGCGCGCTTTCCATCGAGCACCTTGCCCGCGAGGATGACGTCGAGGGCGTTCGCGAGGCCGATCATCCGCGGGAGGCGTGTCGTGCCGCCCCACGCCGGCAGGATGCCGAGCGTGACCTCGGGCAGGCCGATCTGCGCCTTCTTCGAGTCCGAGATGAGGCGCCAGTCCATCGAGAGCGCCGTCTCGCAGCCGCCGCCCACGCAGGCGCCGTCGATCACGGCGATCGTGGGGAAGGGCAGATTCGCGAGCTTTCCGAACACCCTCTGCGGTCTCCTGACGAGCTCGGGATCCGTCAGACGGTCGGCCTTCGCGATCTCGTTCACGTCGGCGCCGGCGATGAAGATCCCCGGCTTGGCGGAGAGAAACAGGAGCGCCTTCACGTCGGAGCGCGCGGCGAGGCCGTCGACGACGCGCTCGAACTCCCTCATGACGGGCGTCGAGAACTTGTTCACCTTCTCGCCCGGCGTGTCGAAGATGAGGACGGCGAGGCCGTCCGGCTCGACCGTGAGCCGGAAAGGCGAGAGCGAAGGGGTCTCGGCAGTAGCGGGAACCGTTTCATCGACGAGCGTGGACATCAGACTGCCTCCAGCAGGATCGACGCGCCCTGTCCGCCTCCGACGCAGAGCGTCGCGAGGCCGTGCGCGACCTTCCGGCGGCGCATCTCGAGGAGAAGCGTCAGGATGAGGCGCGTCCCGGAGCACCCGACCGGATGCCCGAGGGCGATCGCGCCGCCGTTCACGTTGAGGATGTCGTCGGCGATCGGTCCGAGCTCGGGAGACTGCGCGAAGGCGTCGAGGTTCGCGAGGACCTGGGCCGCGAACGCCTCGTTGATCTCGACGAGGCCCACGTCCTTCATCGAGAGGCCGGCCTTCTTCAGGGCGATCGGCGTCGAACGAGACGGGCCGAGACCCATGCGCTCCGGCTCGAGGCCCGCGAAACCCCAGCCGGAGATGCGGCCGATGGGTTTGAGGCCGTGCCTGAGGACGTAGTCCTCGGAGGCGACGACGACGGCCGCGCCGCCGTCCGTGATCTGCGAGGAGTTGCCGGCCGTGACCGTCCCGAATTTCCGGTCGAAGAAGGGTCGAAGCTTCGCGAGAGCTTCCATCGTCTGGTTCTCGCGCACGCCGTTGTCGAGCGTGAGGACGCGGTCGTAGTCGGGCGGGACGGGCACCGGCACGATCTCCTCGGCCAGTTTCGAGCGGGCCGCCGTGGCCCGGTGGTGTGAGCGCAGCGCGAACGTGTCCTGCGCCTCACGCGTGAGGCGGCCCTCCTTCGCGAGAATCTCGGCCGTGTCGCCCATGGCGAGGTCGCACACGGGGTCCGTGAGGCCCTCCTTGAGGCCGATCACGGGATTGAAAAGGTCCTTCCACGGCATCTTCGAGAACGCCGACACTCTCTGCCCCGCGGTCTTGGACATGCCGGCCTTCGTGAAGACCTCCTTGACCCCGTCGCGGTAGAGGAACGGGATCTGCGTCATGTTCTCGACCCCGCCCGCGAGGATGACGTCCGCCTCGCCCGTCGCGATCAGGCGGGCGGCCTGGACGACGGACTCGATCCCCGAGGCGCAGTTGCGGGAGACCGAGTGCGCGGGTCTCTCCTTCGGGACTCCGGCGCGGAGCGCGATGATGCGCGCGATGTTCGAGGCGTCGACCGGCGTCGCGATGTTGCCGAAGATGGCCTGGTCGATCGCGGCGGGCTCGACGCCCGCGCGGGCCATCGCCTCGAC
>JBGQDL010000023.1:0-35584 GCA_041495865.1 Thermoanaerobaculia bacterium
ATGGAGACCGCCGCGGGCGACACGACGATCGGCCACGCGCTCGCGTACGGCCAGGTGGTCGAGGCCCTCTCCGGCGCCGTGGTGTCCGCGCACGCGCACGCCGTCCGGGGCATCGCGCTCGAGCTCGAGCGCCTCGCGAACCACGTCGGCGACCTCGGAGCGCTCGCCGGCGACATCGCCTATCTCCCGACGGCCTCGTACTGCGGGCGGCTGCGCGGAGACTTCCTGAACATGACGGCGGAGCTCTGCGGCTCGCGCTTCGGGCGCGGGCTCGTCCGGCCGGGCGGCGTCGGGTTCGACCTCTCACCCGGCCAGGCGACGTCTCTGAGGTCGCGCCTCGCCGCGGCGCGAGCCGACGTGACGGAAGCGGTGGAGCTGCTCTGGGAGACGCCGAGCGTGCGGGAGCGTTTCGAGGGCACCGGCACCGTCAGCCCAGACGACGCGGCAGACCTCGGGCTCGTCGGGCCGGCGGCGCGCGCGTGCGGGATCCAGCGGGACGTGAGGCACGACTTTCCCGCGGGCATCTACCGTTTCGTCCACCTCCCCGTGATGACCGCGCATCACGGCGACGTCAACTCCCGCGCGTTCGTCCGCTGGCTCGAGATTCAGCAGTCGATCTCGTTCATCCTGAGCCAGCTCGACGGGCTGCCGGCGAACGGGACGCGCGCCGCGGCCGCGGCGATGAGGCCGGAGTCGCTCGTCGTCGCGCTCACGGAAGGCTGGCGCGGGGAGATCTGCCACGTCGCGATGACGGACGCGGCCGGACGCTTTTCCCGCTACAAGATCACCGACCCGTCTTTCCACAACTGGTTCGCCCTCGCGCTCGCGCTGAGGGAGGGCCGGATCTCGGATTTCCCGCTCTCGAACAAGAGCTTCAACCTGTCCTATTGCGGCCACGACCTGTGAGAGAGAACCCATGTTGAAGGCGCTCCTCGCGCGCGCGCACCAGGGGCACCGCACCCTGGCGTACCCGGCGGGCGCACCGCCGCCGATGCCGGACCGGTTTCGAGGGCTGCCCGCGCTCGACCCCGCGAAGTGTCCGGAGGGGTGCCGGTCCTGCGCCGACGTCTGCCCGACCGATGCGATCGCCAGGGACGGCCCCTTGGCGCTCGATCTCGGCCGGTGCCTCTTCTGCGTCGAGTGCGTCACCGCCTGCCCGGAGGGGGCGATCGCGTTCACACACGACTACCGGCTCGCGACCCGCCGGCGCGAGGATCTCGTCGTGCGTGGGCAGGCGCTGCCGCTCGCGGACGCGCTCGAGGAAAAGCTCCGCCGGCTTTTCGGGCGCTCCCTGAAGCTGCGGGTCGTGAGCGCCGGCGACTGCAACGCCTGCAGCTCGGATGTCAACGTCCTCGGAACGGTCGGCTGGGATGTCGGACGGTTCGGCATCCAGGTCGTGGCCTCGCCGCGCCACGCGGACGGCCTCCTGATCACGGGGCCCGTGACGGAGAACATGCGGCTCGCGCTGCGGAAGACATACGAAGCGGTGCCGCCTCCGAAGATCGTGATCGCGGTGGGAGCCTGCGCGATCAGCGGGGGGCCGTACGCCGGCCACCCCGAGCAGCACGACGGCGCCGCTTCCCTGCTTCCCGTCGACCTCTTCATTCCCGGCTGCCCGCCGCATCCACTCACGATTCTCGACGGCCTTCTGCGTCTCCTGGGCCGGCTCGAGGTGGAGCAGCGGCTGCCGCGTAACTGAGACTCTTGCGCATCAGCCCGTCCTGCGGGAACATGCTGCGGCCATGTACGGAGAGTTCAGACAGGCGGCCTGAAGTCCTCTCCGCTGACCTCCTGGTCGTTAGGTTCGCAAGGCCATGACACTACCTGGTTTACAGGGCGATCCGTCGCCGAGGGGTCCCGGTCTCCCGGGAAGGACGGCAATATGGGGATCGAAAAGAGCACCCGCGCCGGCCGCCCTTTTGATGAGTCGGTCACTTACGGGCCTCCGGCGCAGCCCTTTCAGCTCTCTTCCCAAGGGGAAATCGGGCTCGTGAACTCCGCCGGCCCCAGGCCCGATCCCTCCCTGGCGCCCTCGCGGCCGTCCGGTGACATCGAGACCCCCGTCCATTTCGTCTCTCCCGAAGGAGATGAGCGTCCCCTCGTGCTGCTCGCGGGTGGCATGGGATGCATGCCGTTGATGAGCCTGCTGCGTCACGCCGTGGTCAGCGATCCGTCGCGGCCGGTCACGTTTCTCCTCTCGGCGCGGACCGCAAAGGACATCCCTTTCCTGGGAGATCTGTCCACGCTGGCGCTGCAGCAGCCGCAGGTGAGAGTCGGCGTGACCCTGACACGGGAACGGAGCCGCCCGGGATTTCGCTCAGGCCGGATCGACGAAGCGCTCCTGCGCGGCGCGGCTCCCGATCCCGCGAACACCCTCTTCTACGTCTGCGGACCGACGCCGATGATCGAGGGGATGAAGCGGCTCCTTTCGGGCCTCGGAGTCCATGCGGACCAGATCCGATGGGAGGTCTTCGAGGCGGAGGTCGCGGGAGCCCGCGCGACGGCGGAGCCGGCGCCAGCGGACGAAGCGGGAATGGACGAGCCGATCGAGACCCCTCGGTCGGCGCAGCTCCTGGATTTTCCGAGGAAGGAGATGGTCCAGGAGATCCTGCGCTTCACCAGAGGGGAGATGATGCTTCACTGGTCGATCGCCGTCCCCTTCCTGGTGTGTTTCACGACGGGTATCGTTCTCAAGTTCTTCTACAACCTGCATTCCGAAGAACTTTCCCGGGCGTATCTCTCCTTCATCCACCGGGTTTCGGGCGGCGCGCTGGCCGTTTTTCCGGCCCTCGCCATCGCGAGGAACTGGCGCGACTACAGGAAGCACATCTACAACATCAAGGTGGGTTTCGCCTGGACGATCGACGACCTGAAGTGGCTCTTCCTCGTGGGGCCGGCGACCGTCAGCAAGCGGGTCGTCCTTCCGGAACAGCGCAAGTTCAACGCGGCCGAGCGGCTGAACTTCATGATGGTCATGCTCACGTATCCGATGTTCATCGTGACCGGCGTCCTTCTCTGGATGCCGGGCAATCACTTCCTGCCCTGGGTCATCCACATCAGCCTCGCCTTCGTGGCGCCACTCCTGATGTTCGGCCACATCTACATGGCGGTCGTCAACCCCAGCACACGCGTGGGCCTGAGCGGCATGTTCAGGGGACAGGTCGACCGGGAGTGGGCGAAGCACCACTATGCGCGCTGGTATCGAGAGCACTTCGAAGAGGACGGGACCCCGAGGGCGGCTGGCCCTCCGCGCGCCGACCACTGACTTTTCTGTCCGGTCAGTCACTCTGGAGATGACAGATCGGACCCCGGCGGCAGAGCGAAATTCGACAAGCCGCACAGCCCGGCCTGCCCAGAGCGTCTCGCTCCCATCGCTCTGGCCGCCGGGGGCCGTTTTGCGATGCCGGCCGCTTCGACCGCCGCGCCCCTATTTTTCGCTGGGAAACTTCGCGCAGCCCTTGCGGCACACCGTGGGGCAGGTTGGCTCGGGCGAGAGCGTGCGCCGCCACCCGAAGGGCGAACTGCCTGTGACGGAAGCTGTCGGGCCAGCCCCGGCCCGGACCCTCCCCTCCGTCGACCGAGACACTGACGTTTAATCGATATTTAGTCATATAGTTTGTTGACGAAGCTCACACTTTTCCGCGTGGGATCGGCCCGAGCCGGCGCCACTCCCGGGCGCAGCAGGGAAATCCCATCGAGCCGGAGGTGAGCGTATGAGTCGACGTGTTTTCACCGTAGTCGCATTCATCGTCGTGACGGTCGTCGCCGTGGGGCTCGTTCTCGGTCCCCTCGGAGCGCTCCCCCCGTCGGGGTGGACGGTCGTCGGGTGGAACAACCTCGGCATGCACTGCCTGGACGCCGACTTCGGCGTCTTCGCCACCCTCCCCCCCTACAACACCATTCAGGCGCATCTGATCGACCCCACTGGGAAGCTCGTGACGAGCGCGACCGGCGTGACCGTGACATACGAGGCGGTCGCCGACCCGACGGGCTCGATCAACACGACCTCCGCGGGGAAGACGAACTTCTGGGACAACGTCCAGAACCTCTTCGGCGTCACCCTCCCCGTGAACGCCGGCTTGAAGGGAAAGAACATGCCGGGGGCGGGCAATCCGCCGCAGCCGATGACCTTCGACCCGTCGCTGAACTGGTTCATCGCCGAGGGGATCCCGCTCACGCCATACGACGATGCGGGGAAGAAGAACACCTATCCGCTCATGCGGATCCGGGCCCGCGACGCCTCGGGGAATCTCCTCGCCTCGACCGATGTCGTTCTCCCCGTCTCGGACGAGATGGACTGTTCGTCCTGTCACGCCTCGGGCTCCGCTCCCGCCGCGCGGCCCTCCTCGGGCTGGGTTTTCGACGCGAACCCCCAGCGCGACTTCCGGCGGAACATCATCCGGATCCACGACGACCGCAACCTCGGCAACCCGGCCTATCTGGCCGCCCTGACCGCCGCCGGTTACAACAGCGCCGGCCTCACGCAGTCGGTCGAGGTGGACAGGAAGTCCGTTCTCTGCGCGAATTGCCACGTCTCCGAGGCGCTGGCCGGCTCCGGCCGCGCCGGCATCTCCGCGCTGACGACTGCCATGCACCGACGCCACTCGGGCGTCATCGACCCGACGAACGGCCTCGCGCTCGACGCCACCGCGAACCGCTCGGCCTGCTACCGCTGCCATCCCGGCTCCACGACGCGATGCCTGCGCGGCGTGATGGGGGCGGCCGTGTCCGCCGACGGCACGCTCTCCATGCAGTGCCAGGGCTGCCACGGCCTGATGTCGGCCGTCGGCTCCCCGGCACGGACCGGCTGGCTCGACGAGCCCTCCTGCGGCAACTGCCACACGGGGACCGCAGTGACGAACAGCGGCCAGATCCGCTTCACGTCCGCGCTCACGGCCACCGGAAGTCGGCGCGTCCCCGCGGACGCGACCTTCACGACGAACCCGAACACGCCGGCCGCGGGCTTCTCGCTCTACCGATTCTCGAAGGGGCACGGCGGCCTGCAGTGCTCGGCCTGTCACGGCTCGACACACGCGGAGTACCCGGCCGCGCACCCGAATGACAACCTCCAGTCGATCGCGCTGCAGGGACACATCGGGAAGATCGCCGAATGCGTGACCTGCCACAACACGAGCCCGAACACGACGAATGGCGGCCCGCACGGCATGCACCCCGTCGGCGCGGCGTGGGTGGGCGCCCATGCGAATGCAGCCGAAAACAACCGAGCCCCCTGCCAGGCCTGCCATGGCACGGACTACCGCGGGACGGTCCTCTCGCGCTCCTTCGGCGACCGCACGCTCTCGACCAGCTTCGGGACGAAGGTCTTCTGGCGCGGCTTCACGATCGGCTGCTACACCTGCCACAACGGGCCCTCGAGCGAAAGCGCGAACCGGAACCGGGCGCCGGTGGTCCAGAACCTCGCGGCCACGACCCCAACAGGCGCGCCCGTTCCGATCGCTCTGCAGGCGACGGACCCGGACGGGAACGCGCTGACCCTCCGGATCGTCTCGCAGGCCGCGAACGGAACCGTGGGCCTCGTCGGGACAATCGCGACCTACTACCCGGCGGCGGGGTCCCCGGGGACCGAAACCTTCACGTACGCCGCCTCGGACGGAATGACGGAGTCAAACCTCGGCACCGTGACCGTCTCGGTCGGTTCGGCTTCACCGTCCCCAACACCCACCCCGACAGCAACCTCGACGCCGGTTGGGACAGCGACCCCGACGCCGACCGCGACCTCGACGCCCCGACAGACCGCGACACCCACGGTGCGGCCCACCCGGACGCCCACGCCCAGTCCAACGGCGACACCGACTCCCGTCAGGACCCGGACCCCGACGCCCAGACCGAGGGAGTCCGACAGAGATTAGGACGAGTCGCCGCCAGCCCCGAGGACGCCGCACCCGAGCTGCCCGAGTGATCACGGGGTCGAGGTCGGCGTCCTCTCGCCTGGGTCGCGCCAGACGAGCTCCTCTGCTGCGAAAATGCGAAAGGCTGAGCCCGCGCGTCAGCCGGCAGAGGAGACACCATGGAGAAAGTGAACGGCATCGGCGGCGTGTTCTTCCTGGCCAAGAATCCCGACGCGCTGAGCCGCTGGTACCGCGAATACCTCGGCGTCGAGTCCGCGCCCCCGACGTACGACGCGGCGCCCTGGCGGCAGGACGAGGGGCCGACCGTGTTCGCGCCGTTTCCGGAATCGACGACGTACTTCGGCGAGGCGCGGCGGACGTGGATGGTCAACTTCCGTGTGCGCGACCTCGACGCGATGATCGCCCAGCTCCGCGAGGCCGGCATCACCGTCGACGTCGATCCCGAGCCGTATCCGAACGGCCGTTTCGCGCGCCTGCACGACCCCGAAGGAAACCCGATCGAGCTGTGGCAGCCGATGGGAAAAGACGCATAGGATCAACGCAGCGCGCCCTAGACGTCCTCGGGCCTGAGACCGGTCGCGCGGCCGACGCGCGCCAGCGCTTCAGGCGGTAGCGTTCTCCGGTCGTGGAAGGCGAACGTGTAATCCGGCCAGCCGGGGCGCGAGAGGACACGGTGCGAGCCTGCCGTGCGCTTGATGTTCCAGCCAGTGCGAAGGAGCGCGGCGAGGACCTTCTTGGCTTTGGCCGAAGGCCAACGGCTCACGCGGCGGCGCGCCTGACGAACGAGACCGCCATCTCCTCGGCCCTGGCTTCCCCGTGCTCTAACCGGTCGGCGAGGATACGGAAAGCGAGGGCCTCCACTTTGGCGAGCGCCCTTCCCTTCGTCCGCTCAACGACCATGCAGCCGGGCAGCTCCAGGACTTCGGCGACCCACTCGCCGGACGAGGCGGCTTTCTCTATCTCCACCGTGAGCGTCATTCAAGGCGATTCTACGCCCGGGCCGCTTACGGCAGATGGGCTTCAAGGAGTTCCGTCGACGAAAGCATGGAGCCGAAGCCCAGACTTGAACTGGGGACCTACTGATTACGAATCAGTTGCTCTACCAACTGAGCTACTTCGGCTCGCTTCCGAAGGGAACGGCAGTCTAGAGACGGCTGGGAGTCGCGTCAAATCTCGCGCTTCAGCGCGCCGAGACCTCGACGTCGATCTCCGAGGGCCCCTCGGCCGGCCGGTCGACGAACCCGTCCGCGCGCTCGGCCTTCGCTTTCTCGTCGCGGGCGACTTCGTCGGCGACCGCGCCCACGGGCGCGAACACGAGACCGCGCACGAACGCGAGGAGCGCGGGCTGGACGGGGCGCGCGTCGAGCGCGCGAACGGAAGTCACCCGCCCGCCCGCATCGAGCGTGACGCGGAACGCCTGGCTGGTCACCGCCAGCGGCCGACCCTCGGGCGCGCTGCGCAGCATCCATCGCCGCGCGCCGTCGCCGCGGACCGCGACGGACCAGGAACGCGAACGCCCGGCATTCGCGCGCGCTCCCGCCTCCGGCGCGATCGCGCCCGCGGCCTGCGGGGCCGCTGCGGAAAGGGCAGGCGCGGGTGCACTCGCGAGGGCGGCTGGCGCCGCTTCGACATCGGTCTCCTTCGCGAGCTGACGCTGCTTCGCTTCGAGCGCAGGCTCATTCACGACGGAGACGGGCGCCCCATGTTTCTTCTGCGCGTCGGCCTTCCCCGCGTCCTTCGTCAGGTCTTCCGACGCGGCAGCCCCCACCGCCGCCGGAGCCGCCGGAGCCTGCGCGCGCGGTGCGGCCGCGCCGATCTCGTTCCGCGCCCGTTCCTTCGACTTGATCCTCGCGGACTCCTCGGGGGCGGGCTTCGAGGCGTCTACCGCAGCGCTCTTCGCGCCTTCCGTGAAGAACACGTCGACCGGCCCCTCGACGCGCGGCGCGGGCCTCAGAACGGTGATCGCGAGGACCACGATCCCGAGGAGGGCCATCGCGCCGACGGCCGTGCCGGGCGGCGGATAGAAACCGAAGCGATGAACGAAGGAGCCGCCGCTCCCGGCCTTCTCGGACACGTTCGAGTTCACGCGCGTTGCGAGCGCGAAGGGCGGCGCGGGCGCGGGGAGGGCGCTCGCCTCGGCGATGAGTCGCGCCAGCTCTTCTTTGCGCCGCGCGGCGGCCGGGTCGTGCGCGAGGACGGCTTCGAGACCGCTCGCTTCCTCCGGAGAGAGGTCGCCGTCGAGGGACCGGGAAATGAGGAGATCGAGATCCTCGTCGGCGAGGCGGGGGACGAATGGACGGGCGCTCACGAGAGCCTCTCCTTGAGAAGCGCGCGGCCGCGCGCGAGACGGCTTCGCACCGTTCCGATCGGAACCTCGAGCACCTCGGCGACTTCTTCGTACGAAAGACCCTCGAGATCGCGCAGGAGGACCGCGGCGCGAAACTCATCCGGCAGCGCGCGAATCGCGGCGCGAAGCCGCGTGCGGCGTTCCTTGAGAACCGCGTTTTCCTCGGGGGAAAGGGCGGGGTCGACGGCGCCGTCCAGGCTCGCGAACGGATCGTCCTCCCGCAAGCGGCCCGGAGTGAACATCGCCCGAAGCCGCCCGAGCGTGCCCATCCGGGCGCGCGCGCGATTCAGCGCGATCGCGTAAAGCCACGTCTTCAGGCTCGACTCGCCGCGGAACTTCCCGAGACCGTGATACGCGCGCAGGAACGTTTCCTGAACGACGTCCTCGGCTTCCGCGGGGCCCACGACCCGCGCCGCGAGCGAAAAGACCATCGCCGAGTAATGGCGCACGATCTGCTCGAATCCGAGGACATCGCCGGCGAGGAAGCGGCCGAGGGCCATCTCGTCGCCGGGCCAGTCGCGCTCGCCCGGATAGGGATGCGCCGAGGCCGCCACGGCCGCCATTCTCACACGCGGGGCCTCGCCCCGAGAGGTGTCGAAGGCGAGGATGCGGGCCGGCATCGTGGCTTCTCCCTGGAGTTTGGACCCCGCTCCGGGCCGGAAGTTCCCGGCTACGGGCGGGGGCGAAGCGCGGCGGCGGTGACGCGGTGCCGGTGCGCGAACATCCGCTCGAGGTCGGGCCTCACGAGGGCCTTTTCGGCGAGCCCTCCTCCGAAGGCGGCCAGCGGCACCTCGTACTCCACGCGGTCGAGGAGGCGGCCCTCGCTGAAGAGATGTTCGTGCCGCCAGGAGGCGAACGGCCCCTTCTCCTGCACGTCCACGAACCGCGACTCGGGTTCCCAGGCCTCGATGAGGGAGATCCACGTCAGCCAGAGGCCGAACTGCCTGACCTCGAGGACGATCCGGGCGCCTTTGAACATCTCCTTCGGCCGCGCGACGACCCGGATCTTCTTCTCGGGCGGCGTCAGGAGCTCCAGCGCCGACGGATCGCGGTGAAACTCCCAGAGGGCGCCGCGGGTCACTCCGGGAAGATCGAGCGGGAATTCGAGAATCGGCATGCCTGAAGCCTACTCGCCGGGGCGTCCGGGCCGATTTGACATGCCCCTTCGAGCGTGGTGTGATTCTCGTGTTCGCACTCCCTCTCTCCCTTTCTCGACGTGAAGAAATCGGCGGAGCGGGCCGTGAACCCATAGGTCCCCGTCGTTCGATGTTTCGCTTCCACCATCTCCCGAACCCGCTTTCCGCCCTGGTGACGCGGAGGCCCTACGATCGCTGAATTGCGAAGGATTCTCATTCCATGAAGCTCTACGTCGGAAACCTCTCCTACTCCGTGAACGACAACACGCTCCGCTCCATCTTCGAGGCGTACGGCGCCGTCGAATCGGCCCGCGTCATCTCCGACCGCGACACCGGCCAGTCCAAGGGCTTCGGCTTCGTCGAAATGTCCGATGCCGACGGCCAGAAGGCCATGGGCGCACTGAACGGCCAGGAGCTCGAGGGCCGCGCCCTCCGCGTCAACGAGGCGCGCCCGCAGGAGCCCCGCACGGGTGGCGGCGGCGGCGGCCGCGGCGGCTACGGCGGCGGCGGCGGCGGCGGGGGCTACGGCCGCGGCCGTTACTGAACGCTGACGACCCTGTCCGATTTTTTTTCCCTTGACTAATCGGACAGGCGTCTCTATCTTTTCCCGAACATGACGAACCGCCTCGCTCCCGCTGTCTTCACCGCGACCCCGGCCGCGGCGGTTCGGATCTGCATGTGCATGTGCTCGATGCCCGGCGCTCCCCGGCGGGAGACGGACGGAGGCTCCGCGAGGTCCAGCACGTAGACCGCGCGGAACCAGGCGAACCGAGAGCACGACTCATCGGATTCCCAACCGGCCCTCTCACGCGAGAGGGCCGGTTTTTTTTGTGCCCGCCATGCCAGGAAAGAACCCGAGAGGAGATACGCAAATGTCGACGACGGCCGCCGAACCGAAACCCCGCTACCGCCCAGGCACGCTCGCGGTTCACGCCGCGCAGGAGACCGCCGATCCCGCCACGAACGCGCGGGCCGTGCCGATCTATGCCACGACGTCGTACGTGTTCAACGGCCCGGAGCACGCCGCGAGCCTCTTCGGCCTGCGCGAGTTCGGGAACATCTACACGCGCCTGATGAACCCCACGACCGACGTCTTCGAGAAGCGCCTCGCCGAGCTCGAGGGGGGCGTCGCGGCCGTCGCGACGTCGAGCGGACAGGCCGCGCAGACGCTCGCGCTCCTGAACCTCGCGCAGGCGGGCGACTCCATCGTCTCGTCGTCGGCGCTGTACGGCGGCACCTTCACGCTCTTCCAGCACACGCTTCCGCGCCTCGGCATCAAGACGACGTTCGTGGACGCGAACGACCCGCGAAACGTCGCCGCCGCCATCGACGAAACCACCCGTGCCGTGTACGTCGAGACGATCGGCAACCCGAAGCTCGACGTGCCCGACTTCGAGGCGCTCGCGCGCGTCGCCCACGCGGCGGGCGTGCCGCTCGTCGTGGACAACACGTTCGCGACACCGCTCCTCTGCCGGCCGATCGAGCACGGCGCCGACATAGTCCTGCATTCGGCCACGAAGTGGATCGGCGGCCACGGCACCGCCATCGGCGGCGCCGTCGTGGACGGCGGGCGCTTCGAGTGGGGCAAGAACCCGCGCTTCGCGCCTTTCTTCTCGGACCCCGAGCCCGCGTACCACGGCCTTTCGTTCGCCGAGTCGTTCGGTCCCGCCGCTTTCGCCGTGCGCCTTCGCGTCGTCCTCCTGCGCGACCTCGGCGCGTCGCTGTCGCCCTTCAACTCGTTTCTCTTCCTGCAGGGCCTGGAGACGCTTCACCTGCGCATCCAGCGCCACAGCGAGAACGCGCTCGCCGTCGCGCGTTTCCTCGAGGCGCACCCGGCCGTGTCCTGGGTTCGGTATCCCGGCCTCCCGTCGCATCCGGCGCACGAGACGGCGACGCGCTACCTCAGCGGCGGGTACGGCGGCGTCCTGACCTTCGGCGTGAAGGGCGGCGAGGAGGAGGCGAAGAGCGTCATTTCGCACGCGAAGCTCTTCTCGCTCGTCGCGAACGTGGGTGACGCCAAGAGCCTCGTCATCCACCCGTGGTCCACGACGCACGAGCAGCTCACGCCCGAGGACCGCGTGCGCGCCGGGGTGACGCCAGATCTCGTGCGCCTTTCCGTCGGCATCGAAGACGCGCGCGACCTGACCGAAGACCTCGACCAGGCTCTGCGCAAGGCGGCCCGAACGTGAGCGCGGCCCGCCGCCCCTCGCGCGTCGTCAAGTTCGGCGGAACCTCGGTGGCCACCGTGTCCCGCCTCCGTCGCGCCGCGCGGCGCGTTGCGGCTCTCCAGCGGGCGGGCGAGGGCGTGGTTGTCGTCGTGAGCGCGCGGGGCGGCACGACGGACCGCCTCCTCGCGCTGCTCGGCGGCGTCTCCCGCGGCGGCGGAGCGCCGCATTCCCGCGAGTCGGACCGCGTGCTCGCGACCGGAGAGGACCTCGCGTCGAGCCTTCTCGCGGCGTCTCTGACGAGCCTCGGAGTGCCCGCCCGAAGCCTGCGGGGAGGGGAGGCGGGAATCGCCGTGGAGGGCGACCACGGCGCCGGGGAGATCCGGCGCGTGGACGCCGAGCCTCTCCGCATGCTTGTCGCCGACGGGGTGGTCCCCGTCGTCTCCGGTTTCCAGGGCTCGCGGCGGGACGGCGAGACCGTGACGCTCGCGCGCGGCGGCTCGGACACGAGCGCCGTCGCCCTCGCCGCGGCACTCGGCGTGCCCTGCGATCTCGTGACGGACGTCGACGGCGTGCACGATCGCGACCCGAACCGCCATCGCGACACGCGGCTCCTCCCGCGCCTCACGCACGACGAGCTTCTCGCGCTCGCGGCGTCGGGAGCGAAGGTCGTCTCTCCCGAGGCGGCGCGGCTCGCGGCCGAGCGGCGCGTCCCGGTGCGCGTCTACCGGTGGGACGAGCCCGTCCGCGGCCCGCGCCTCGGCACGTCCGTCGTCTCGCCGCCGCCACCGCGCGTCTTCGCGGAGGCCGTATGAAGGCGAACGTCCACGTCACTCCCCGCTTCGCGCTCGAGTCCGGCGAGATCCTGCGCGACGTCAAGCAGGCGTACGTCCTCGAAGGCGCGTTGAACGCGCGCCGCGACAACCTCGTCCTCGTCTTTCACTCCCTCACCGGCTCGCCGGAGTCCCTGGGCGGGTGGAAGGGCGAGGTCATCGGGCCCGGCAAGGCGATCGACACGGACCGCTGGGCGGTCCTGTGCCCGAACCTCCTCGGCTCGTGCTACGGCACGACGTACACCCGTGGCGCCTTCGAGCCGGCGGGTCCGCCGCGCGTTTCCACGCGCGACCAGGCCCGGCTCGCCTTCGAGCTCGTCGAGGCGCTCGGCGTCCGGCGTGTCGCGCTGGCCACGGGCGGATCTCTGGGCGGCATGGTGACACTCGAGTGGGCCGCGACGTATCCCGCGCACGCACGGGCCGCCGTCGTCTTCGCGGCGCCCGTGGCCCACTCCGCCTGGGCCCTCGGCTGGAACCACGTCCAGCGGCAGGCGGTCGAGGCGGCAGGCCCGGCCGCCGGCCTCGCCATCGCGCGCATGGTCGGGATGCTGACGTACCGGTCGCCCGCGGAGCTCGAGAGCCGCTTCGCGCGCCTCCCGGGCGAAGGAGAGACGTTCGCGGTTCAGTCGTATCTCACGCACCACGGCGCGAAGCTCGTGGCCCGCTTCGATGCGGAGAGCTATCTCACGCTTCTCGATGCGATGGACGGGCACGACGTGGGCCGGGGCCGCGGCGGAGTCGCCGCGGCTCTCTCCGCCTTCGAGGGACTCCTCGTCGGCGTCGGGATCACGAGCGACGTGCTCTATCCCGAGGACGAGGTGCGCCGGTGGGTGCGGGCCGCGGGCGCGGAATCGCGCACGCTCCCCTCCCCGCACGGGCACGACGCGTTTCTCCTGGAGTCGGGTCCCGTGGGAGAGGTGCTCGCGGAGGCGCTCGAAACGGGAGGAGCGCTCGAAGCCCGACGGGCCGCGTTCAGTCGCTCGGCGGAGGCGGCGGGAGCGGAACGGGCGTCTTCTTCTTCGGCGGCCGCGCCGTGATGAGGAGGCCGGTGCCGTACATCCCGGTCTTGCCCGCCGATGCGAGGTCGCCGCTCTCGACGGCCGGCATCATCAGGAACGGCGCGGGCTCGCCGATCGTGAGGATCTCGTCCTCGTCGAGCTTCAGAACGGGGCGGGCTCTCGGCTCGGGCTTCTCGCCGCCGACCGGACGCGGGTCGGAATAGCCGAAGACGTCGATCGCCTCCTTGAGGCCGATGAGCTTCGGTGGCGCCGCGAGGGATGTGCCCGAAACGATGAAGGGGACCACGCTCTTCGCGATCGTCTTGCCGCCGCTCACGATCTCGAGAAACGCGCCGCCCGGGATGCCCGGCGGCACGACGAATGCCGAGACGCCGGCCACCTCTCTCACGACGCCCACGGGCCTTCCGCCGAGCAGGAGCTGGGCTCCCGCCGGAACTCCCGACTTCACGACGACGCGGCTCCCCACGGCCCCCACCTTCGGCTCGAACTCGAGGCGTTCCTGGGCGCGCGCCGCGAAGGCGGCGAGGAGGACCACGGCGACCGAAAGGAAGAGGCGCCTCACGCAGTCACTCTACGCTCCGGGGACGGACGCCGCAAACGCCCCGTGAGAGGATACGGTCCCGTGGCGGCTCTTCCGGTGGCCCTCGTGATGGGGTTTCTCGCCGGCTTCCTCGGCGCGATTCCACCCGGCCCCCTCGGCGTCACCTGCCTCAGGAAAAGCCTTCAGGGCCAGCGACGCGACGCCTACCGTGTCGCGCTCGGCGGCGCGAGCGTCGACACGCTCATCTGCCTTCTCATCGGGCTCGGACTCGGCTGGATCCTCGAAAAGGTCGTGACGAACTCCTGGGTGCGCGGGACGCTCGCCCTGTTCCTCGTGGCGTACGGGGCGAAGCTGCTCCTCGTGGACGCTCGCCGCGACGCGGAAAAGAGCGATCCCGGGTCGTCGCGCCTGCATTTCACGCCCCGGCCGGCCGAGATACCGGAAGGCCGCTTCCGGTTCCCCGTCCTGACGGGCCTCCTGCAGGGAGCCGCGAATCCCGTGCTCTTCGTGAATTGGACGCTCTTCATCTCGTTCCTCGTCGGGCACCGGCTGTTCGTGCTCACGGCGGCCGGGGCCGGCGGCTTCGCGCTCGGCGTGGGCCTCGGCGTCTTCACGTGGTTCGCGGTCCTCATCGAGCTGGTGGACCGCTGGCGAAGCCGCTCGGGCGCGTGGGTCTCCCGCTCGACGCGCGTGGCCGGCGCGCTCCTCGTCGTCTTCGGTCTCTATTTCACGTGGCGCACCTTCAGCGTGCCATGAGGCGGCCATGATCCGCGGCCGCTTCCGGGGAATCCGGCTCTCCACGCGCCTCGGCGTGACGTGGGCGGGCATCCTCGTCCTCGCCGCCATCGCGCAGACGATCGTCTACCTGCAGACGCGCAACGAGACCGTGGAGGAGGCGGACGCCTCGTACCAGATGATCGCGAAGGCGATCGAGGTGGGCCAGACGCAGATCGGCCCCGAGGGTTGGAAGGACCCGAAGGTGCTCGCCGACTACACGGCGGCGCTGGGCGCGCGCGGGCTGCGCGACATCAAGGTCATGGACGAGAGCGGTAATCCGGTCTTCTCCGAGCCGCCGGCCGACCCGAACGCGAAGAAGAAACCCAGGAAGCCCGAGATGCCGAAGGACGTCGTCATCTCCGGGTTCATCGGCTCGGGGCCCACGAACCGCAGCCTCGTCGTGCCGATCGTCATCGACGGCAAGCTGCGCGGACACGTCGAGATCGCCTACAACCTCGAGAACATCAGGGCGCAGCTCGCGGACAACTTTCGGCGCAGGCTCTTCGCCCTCCTTGGCGTGTTCGCGCTCGGCCTCGCCGTGATGCTCGTGCTCACGCGCAACGCGACGCGCCCGCTCGACGAGCTCGCCGACGGCGCCGCGCAGGTCGCCGAGGGCCGGCTCGACGTGAGGGTGCCCGTGGACCGCGACGACGAGATCGGCCGCCTCGCCTCTACCTTCAATCACATGACGGAGAGGCTGCGCGAGAGGCAGGAGCTGGAAGTGCGGCTCGCGGGCGCCGAAAAGCGGGCCGAGATCGGCCATCTCGCGTCCGGCCTCGCGCACGAGATCAAGAACCCTCTGAACGCGCTGTCCCTCGGGCTCGACGTGCTGCGGCGCCGTCACCGCCCCGCCGACGAGGCCGCCGCCGCCGACTACGCCTCCCGCATCGAGGCGCTCCGCGAGGAGATCAACCGGCTCGCGACCCTCATCAACAACTTCCTCGCGTACGGGCGGCCGCTCACGCTCACGTTCGCGCCGACCGACTTCCGCAGCATCGTCCGCCATACGGTCGCGGATCTCGCCGAGACCGCCGCCCAGGCCCACGTCACGATCGGCGAGCACCTCCCCGCTTCCAGCCCCTCGCTTTCGGGGGACGCGAGTCTGCTGAAGTCCGCGGTCTGGAACCTCGTCCAGAACGGCATTCAGTCCATGGAGAGGAACGGCGGGAGCCTCACGGTGAGCCTCGCCGGCGAGAACCCGCCCGAGGAGCCCGGCCCGCGCCTCGTTCTTTCCTGCGAGGACGAAGGGCCGGGCATCCCGGAGGCCGACCTCCCGCGCCTCTTCGATCCCTATTTCTCGAAAAAGGAAGGCGGCGTCGGGCTCGGTCTCGCGATGGTCAAACGCATCGTCGAGGAGCACGGCGGAAAGGTCACGGCCAGGAACCGCACGGACGGCCGCGCCGGAGCGATCTTCCGGATCTCGCTGCCCGCGGGGGGCTGAGAGGTAATCTCCACCCGTGAGCGTGAACGAGCCGAAGGCCACTCTCCTCGTCGTCGACGACGAGAAGCACCAGCGCGAGTCGCTCACGCTGATCCTCGAGGACGAGGGCTACCGCGTGACGGCCGCCGCGGACGGGCGCGAGGCCCTCGCGAGGGCCGCCGAAATCCATCCCGAGGTCGTCCTCACGGACCTCAAAATGCCCGGCCTCACCGGCATGGACGTGGTGAAGAGCCTGAGCTCGCTTTCCGACGGGCCGCTCGCTCCGAAGGTCATCCTCGTCACCGCGCACGGGTCGGTCGAGCGCGCGCGCGAAGCGCACCATCTCGGTGCGTTCGACTACATGTCCAAGCCCGTCGTCGCCGACGAGCTGCTCTTCCGCGTGGAGCGCGCCGTCGAGGCATTCCGCCTCTCCGAGAAGGCGCTTCGCCTCGAGCGGCGCCTGAAGAACGACGGGCTCGAGACCATCGTGGGCGAGAGTCCCTCGATGCGCGACCTCTTCCGGCTCGTCGAGAAAGTCGCACCCACGAATTCCACGATCCTCATCCGCGGCGAATCGGGCACGGGCAAGGAGCTCGTGGCACGCGCCCTTCACGCGCGCTCGCATCGCTCCGGCAAGCCCTTCTTCGCGCTGAACTGCGCGGCCATCCCGGAAAACCTCCTCGAAAGCGAGCTCTTCGGTCACGAGAAAGGGTCGTTCACGGGCGCCGACGTGCGGAAGATCGGGCTCTTCGAGGCGGCGAGCGGCTCGACGCTCTTCCTCGACGAGATCGGCGACCTCTCGCTGCCCCTTCAGGGCAAGATCCTGCGCGCCCTGCAGGAGAAAGAGGTCAAGCGCGTGGGCGGGACCGACACCGTGCCCGTGGATGTGCGCGTCGTGGCGGCCACGAACCGCGACCTCGAGGGCATGATGAAGACGGGCCAGTTCCGCGAGGATCTCTTCTACCGCCTCAACGTGATTCCCGTCGACCTGCCGCCGCTCCGCGAGCGCGCCTCCGACATCAGGGCCCTCGTGGGCCGCTTCCTCGACAAGGCGAACGCCTCGCACGGCACCGCCGTGGGCGGCGTCTCGCCCGAGGCGATGGACCTTCTCGTGCGGCATCCCTGGCCGGGCAACGTGCGCCAGCTCGAGAGCCTCGTCGAGCGCGCCGTGCTCCTCTGCGAAGGGAACATCATCCGCCCCGAGGATCTTCCCGCCGACGTGCGGCTGCGCACGGCACCGTCCGCGCGCCCGTACGGCTTCGACATCCCCATCGAGGGCATCGACATCGAGGAATTCGAGCGCCAGCTCATCGTTCAGGCGATGGAAAAGTCGGGCTGGGTCATCGCGAAGGCGGCGCGCCTCGTCGGCCTGACGTACCGGACTCTCCAGTATCGCCTCGAGAAGCTCGGGCTCAAGAAGCCGGCCTGACGGGCGGCCGAGAATCGTTCCATTTGGACTGAATCCCTCGACCGAATGGTGCGAGTTTCTTCTCGTCGCTCCGAAAAGGGGTGCGGATGAGGGCCGCAAACTCCCAAACGACATGTTTTCGTCTCCGAAGCAGGCCGGACGGCCCCCTGCCGGACCCGGCACGCCTCATGCACGCAAAAGGCCAATGAACGTTCTCGTCCTCCTTCTCGCACTCCTCGTCGCGCCCGAGAACGCTCCGAAAGCGGCGGCGTCTTCTCCGGCGCCGAAGGTGGCGCCGGCGGTCCTCTCGAAGACGATCGTGGGCGAGATCGTGTGGGTCGATTTCCCCTCGCGCCTCGTCCTCGTGCGCGAGTCGGTGAAGTCCACGGTCGTCAAGGGCAAGTCCGCGGCCCGCGAGACGGTCGCCATCGCCGTCGCGCCCGACGTCCCCGTCATTCGGGGAAAGAAGCCTTCGACATTCGCCGAGCTGAAGCCCAAGGACCACGTCGTCGCGCGCTACCTGCCGACGACCGACGGTGCGAAGGCCGTCTCGCTGCGCGTGGCCGAAGTCATGCCGCACGCGGTGCCGGACGCTCCCGCCGGAACGGCCGGCGGCGGCGGCGAGGCGAACTGATTCCTCGGGGGGACTAGACTCCCGGCATGGAATCCCCTGCAGCGCCGCAGGCTCCGTTCCGGACTCCGGAGGGCGCGTCTCTCGCGACGGCGGACGTCGTCGCGAGAGGACACGGGCTCCCCGTCCTGCTGGCGTTCTTCAAGACGAGCTGCCCCATCTGCCAGCTCACGTGGCCGTACCTCCAGCGCCTTCACGAGGCCTACGGCGGCAGGGCCGTGCACGTCGTCGGAGTCTCACAGAACGACGGCCGCTCGAGCCGCGCGTACTACGCGGAGTTCGGCGGCGCGACGTTCGACCTCCTGCTCGATCCGGAGCCCGGCTTCGCCGCGTCGAACGCGTTCGACGTCGACGCGGTGCCTCATCTCGTGCTCCTCTCGCCTCAGGGCATCGTCCTCGACGTCTTCGCCGGCTGGTCGAAGAAACGCATGGAGGCTCTGGGCGCGCGGTTCGTGGAAAAGAACATCCCGTTCAGACCGGTCGTCCCGCCGGGCGATCCCGTGCGCGACTTCGCGCCCGGGTGAATGGGCCGAAACCGCTGACGAGTTCGTCAGTTCGGGAGGGGGTCTGGGGGAGCTCGAAGGGGGTCCGGGGGAAACGCAGGGTTTCCCCCGGAAGCCTGAAAACCCCCGCTCGATCTCGTAAGCTCCCCTGCGAGGGAGACTCATGTCCGAACGTCCAACGACCCTGGGAGAGCTGATCGCGGAGGGCTACGGCCCGAAGACCGTCAAGGACGAGGTGCGCGACAACCTCGTCGCGAAGCTGAAGAAGGGCGAGAACGTCTTTCCCGGCATCCTCGGGTACGAGAAGACGGTCCTGCCCGCGCTCCACAACGCGATTCTCGCGCGGCACGACATCATCCTCCTCGGCCTGCGCGGACAGGCGAAGACGCGAATCCTGCGCGCGCTCGTGAATCTCCTCGACGAGGAGATCCCCGTCATCGTGGGCTCGGAGCTGAACGAGTCGCCCTTCGCGCCGTTCACCGCTTTCAGCCGACGGATGGCCGCGAGCGCCGGAAGCGACCTGCCCGTCGCCTGGCTGCCGCGCTCGGCCCGCTACCGCGAGAAGCTCGCCACGCCCGACGTCACGATCGCCGATCTCATCGGCGACGTCGATCCCGTGAAGGCCGCCACGCTCAGGAAGACGTTCGCCGACGAGGACGTCATCCACTACGGCATCGTGCCGCGCACGAACCGCGGCATCTTCGCGATCAACGAGCTGCCGGACCTGCAGCCCCGCATCCAGGTGGGCCTTCTCAACATCCTCGAGGAGCGCGACCTGCAGATCCGCGGCTTTCCGCTGCGCATCCCGCTCGACATCCTCATGGTCTTCTCGGCGAACCCGGAGGACTACACGAACCGCGGGAACATCATCACGCCGCTCAAGGACCGCATCGCCTCGCAGATCCTCACGCACTACCCGCCTGACGCGAAGACCGCCTCGGCCATCACGGACCAGGAGGCGTGGACCGACCGCGAGACCGGCGGCGTGACGGTGCTCCTCGGCGACGAGGTCAAGCTCCTCGTCGAGGAGGTCGCGTTCGTGGCGCGGAGGAGCGAGCTCGTGGACCAGTCGTCGGGCGTATCGGCGCGCCTCCCGATCGCGGCGCGTGAGCTTCTGGTGTCGAATCTCGAGCGCCGCGCGCTGAAGACGGGCGAGACCGTGGTCGCCCCGCGCCTCGTGGACCTCTTCGCCGCTCTGCCCGCGATCACGGGAAAAGTCGAGATGGTGTTCGAGGGCGAACAGCAGGGCGCCGAGATCGTCGCCAAGAAGCTCATCGGCGATGCCGTCAAGGGGCTCTTCGAGGCGAAGTTTCCGCCCGTGGAGGGCCCGCGCACGCGCGCCGAAAGCCGGCGCCGCCCCCGGAGCGGCGAGCTGGAGGACGACGACGTGAGCGGCCCGACGACGCTCGAGCGCGCCGATGCCCGCAGGGGCACGGCCGGAGCCGCGGCCGTCGGGCCGTACGACGACATCGTGGCGGCGTTCGCCGGCGAGAAGAAGATCGTCCTCTCCGACGACACGCCGTTTTCCGAGCATCTCAGGACTCTGGAGTCGGTGAAGGGCCTGTCGGACTTCGTCCTGAAGCACGCGAAGCCGCGGGACCACTACGAGCGCGCCTTCCTGATGGAGCTCGTCCTCGAGGGGCTCGTCCAGAACCTGCGCATCGCGCGCGAGGACCTCGACTCGACGGTCACGTACGCGGAGCTCGCGAAGTTCAACCTGATGCGCAGCCGCGGGTAGCTGTCTGCGCGTCTCGCCCGTCGCGGACGACGCGGGTCTTCTGGGGCGGTTCTTCGCCCCTTTCGCGTTTGCGTCGGCCCTCCTCGCGGCGATGCCGCTCGTTCCCCGCCTCACGCCCGGCTGGCCGCGCGGATGGAGCGCCCTTCTTCCGCTCGTCGCCGGGGCGGCTTTCCTCGCAATCGCGCTCGCGCGCACCGTGTCCGGGGCGCGTCCCAGGATGCGGGACCTCGTCGTCGCCTGCGCGTTTCCCCTCTACGCCCTCTACACGGGGAATAGTCTCTCCCTCGGCTCGGCGGACAACGTCGCGACTCGCCGGATTGCGAGCCAGCTCGTGACGCGGGGGACGCTGGACCTTGCGCACGACCCGCCCTACGAGGAGTCGTTCGCCTGGGCCGCCGTGACGGTCCGCGGGCGGCTTCTTCCGGCGTACCCGGTGGGAACCGGTCTCCTTCAGGTTCCGTATGCGGCCGTGGCTCTCGCGGGATCGCACGGCTCGATCACTCCTTCTCTCGTCGCGCGCTGGGAGAAGCACTTCGCGGCACTTCTCACCGTGTCGTCGGTCGCGATCTTCTTTTTCGCCGTCGCGCGCTCGTTCGGCCCGCGCGCCGCATGGGGAACGTCCGGCGTCCTCGCCCTCGCGACGAGCGTTCCGACCTGCGCGGCCCAATCGATGTGGTCGTTGACCGGCGAGCTCTTCTGCACGTCGCTCGCGCTCCTGTTCCTGATGCCCGGGGAGGGCGGAAGTCGACGCCCCGCCGCGGCCGGCGCGGCGGGCGCTGCAATGGCGGGAGCTTTTCTGTGCCGGCCGACCGCCCTGATCTCTCTCCTCGTGCTGGGCGCAGTCGCGTGGCGGGAGGGCCGTCGCGAAGCGGTGCGCTACGGTCTCGCGGCGGCGGTTGGAATGGCCGCGATCCTGTTCTGGCAGCTCCACGTCTTCGGAAATGCGCTCGGGGCCTACGGCGCCCTGGGCACCGAGGAAGGGGCCTGGGGCGGCTCGCTTCCGTCGAGCTTCGCGGGGACGCTCCTGAGCCCGAGCCGAGGAATCCTCGTCTGGCACCCCTGGCTGTTTCTGCTGCCATTCGCGGCGATGAACGTGCGTCCCGGGTCGCTTCGGGAGTGGTGGCGGGGCTCCATTGCCGTCCTCATCCTGACGTGGCTCGCGGCCTCGCTCCTCACGCGCTGGTGGGGCGGCGGCTGTCTCGGTCCGAGGTACTTCACGGGAGTTGCGCCTTTCCTCGCGCTGCTCACCGCACCCCTCTGGACGTCAGCTTCGAGGCGAGTGCGCGCCGTGCTCGTCGCGGCGGTCACCTTCGCGTCGGCGACCCAGCTCCTGGCGGCTTACGACCCGGGGGCCGCCGACTGGAACAGGGTCGTGAACGTCGACGACCACCCGCGCGTCCTCTGGTCGGTTCGCGACAGCCAGCTCGCGGCCGCCTGGTGGCCGCACTGGAGGATCAGCGACGCGTACGTATCCACGCTGCCGCGAATTCCGGGGCGAGAGGACGGGACTCTGCCCGGGTCCATCGATGAACCGAGGGAGGGGGCGACGTTCGCCGGCCCGTTTCGGGTAAGAGGGTGGGCGCGCGCGCCCGGTGAGGATCTCGACGTGAGGCTCTTTCTCGACGGCGCGATCGCCGGGACGCCGATCCGCCGAGTACCGAGACGCGACGTACAGGCGGCGATTCCGTCGCTGGGCGACTGCTCGGGAGCCGGCTGGGAAGCCATCGTCGCGTTTCCGACGCGCGACGCCTCGTCGGGGGAGCACGAGCTGACCGCCGTCTTCCTGACGCGCGACGGGCGTTTTCGTTCCTATCCGGTCCGGCACCTCACGTGGAGGCCGGCACCGTGACGAACGCGACAACGCGGCCGCCGCAAGGCATGAGAGGAGCGCATACCGGCCGGCTGTAGACTTCGCGGCATGCCGATGAACAGACGCGACCTCCTCGGTGCGGCCGCCGCCACGGCCGCCGTCTCGTCCCTTTCCCGTTTCGCCTTCGCCGCCGACGACCGTGCGCGCGTCTACGCCGAGATCGAGAAACGCCACGGCGAGGCGGTCCTGCGCCTCCAGGACTGGGTCAGGAACCCGTCCATCGCCGCCGAGAACCGCGGGATGGAAACGGGGTGCGCGCAGATGATCTCCCTCGTGAAGGACGCCGGCTTCCAGCAGGCCGTGAAGATGCCCACCTCCCGCCACCCCGGCGTCTTCGCGACGCTCGACGCGGGCGCCCGGCGCACCGTTGGCGTCTATTTCATGTACGACGTGAAGCAGGCCGACCCCGCCGAGTGGTCGTCCCCTCCGTTCGACGCCGCGCTCGTCGACAAGCCGGGCTTCGGCAAGGCCCTCGTGGGCCGCGGCGCGGTGAACCAGAAGGGGCCGGAGTCCGCGTTCCTCGCGGCGCTCCATGCCTTCAAAGGGGCGGGCGTGAAGCTCCCCGTCGACCTCGTCCTCGTCGCCGAGGGTGAAGAGGAGATCGGCTCGCCGCATTTCCCGGAGGTCGTGCGCAAGCCCGATGTCCTGGCGGCGCTCGGCAAGACGATGGGCGTCTTCATGCCGTCCGCGAGCCAGGATCCGGACGGCTCCGTGACGGTCTCGCTCGGCGCCAAGGGTGTCGTCGAGCTCGAGCTCGTCTCGAGCGGAGCCAAGTGGGGCCGCGGCCCCACGAAGGACGTCCACTCCGCGAATCGCGCGCGCCTCGACAGCCCGGCGTTCCACCTCGTGCAGGCGCTCGCGACACTCGTGAACGCCGACGGCGACCCGGCGATCGACGGGCTGACGGCGTCCGCCAAGCCGCCGAGTCCCGCCCAGGCGGCACTGCTCGACGCGGCCGCGAAGCGCCTCGATGAAGCGACGGCGAAGAAGATGCTCGGCGCCCAGCGCTGGGCCCACGACGACTCGTGGCGCGCTTCACTCGAGCGCCTCGCCTTCTCGCCGACCGTCAACATCGAGGGCCTCGTCGGCGGATACACGGGCCCCGGCGGCAAGACGATGCTCCCGAACAAGGCGGTGGCGAAGCTCGACCTGCGCCTGGTTCCCGACATGACCTTCGACGGCGCGATCGCGGCGCTGAAGGCTCACCTCCAAAAGCGCGGCTTCGGCGACATCGAGGTCAACGTCTCGGGCGGTTACGGCCCGACGGAGACCTCCGCCGAGACGCCGCTCATCCGCGCGCAGATCGCGCTCCTCAAGCGCTCGGGCCTCGACCCGCTCCTCTGGGTGAGGAACGCCGGCTCGTACCCCGGCTACGTCTTCACGGGCGATCCGCTCAAATTGGCGTCCGGCCACTTCGGCCTCGGCCACGGCAGCGGCGCGCACGCCCCGGACGAGTACTACGTGATCGAGTCCTCGAACCCGAAGGTCGCGGGCTACGACGGCGCGGTGCGCTCGTTCGTGGACTACCTCTACGAGCTGGCCGCGATCCGCTGAGCGCGGCCGTCACCGCGCCGGCCCCTCGCGCGCCGTGATCTCGATCGTCCGCGGCGGATAGACGCGGCGGCGGTCGCCGGCCTGGAACGTCACCTTCAGCATGTGACGGCCCGGAGGCACCCTCGGCGAAAGGAGGGCTTCCCAGCCCGCGTACCTCGCGTCGCCGATCGCCGGGAGGGCGGCCGCGACGTCGGGCCGCGGCGTGCGCGTGACACGCGTCTCCTCGAAGGGGAAGCCGTCGAGGCTGAACTCGACCGGGTCCACGCGCCCGCCGCCGCGTTCCTGGCACCATCCACGGGCGCGAAACGGCGGCGTGACGCGCGCGCCCTCGGCGGGTTCGTCGATCGAGGCGGGGATCCCGTCGTCGCGGCGATGCACCGGAGCTCGCGCGAAGTCGCGCGCCACGATACGGAACCCGTCGAGGATCGCCCGGCCGCGTCGGGACGAGATCGCGAACAGCAGATCCGACTCCTCGGGGACGGCCGCGAAGGACAGGGCCTGCTCGCTCTTCGAGACGACTTCGGCGCGCCAGGCGCCGGCGGCGGTCCTCATCCGGATCTCGGCCAGATCGCCCGCGGCGGCTCCCGTGAACGCGACGTCCGCCGGGCCGGCGGAACGGACAGAAAGCGTCGTTCCCTCCGGCAGCTCGACCCGCCCTTGCAGCTGCGAGCCGGGCCGCGTCACCGCAGGCGCGAAGACGCCCGCGCCGGAGCGCCCTTCGAACACCTCGACCCGGAGGTACCGGCCGCGCGAGAGGCGCGAGAGACGCGGGGTCTCGAACGTGAACGCCCGTTGCGGCACGACGCCGAACGGCCGGTCCTCGGCGCCGACGAGGACGGCCCCCGGGGGAATGCGCTGCGGAACGAGCTCGTCCACGACTCTTGCCCCGCTCCCGAAGAACTCTCTGGCGTGCACGCTCAGCACCTCCGTCACGAAGACGTCGCGCGCCAAGAGCCCCTCGGCTTTCAGGGCCTTCATCACGGCGACGGACGGGCTCGGGCGCGTCGCGACCTCGGCGACCGCGGGTGTCCCGAGGACCGCAAATGCGGCGAGAAGGAAGAGGGTCGCCGCGGGCGCGGCGATTCCTCCGCCGCGGCGGCGCGACACCCATTCGAACGCGAAGGCCGCGAGCGCGCAAGGGGCCGCCCAGAACGCGAGGGCGTAGCGCGGCGCCGAGTCGATCGAGAGGACACCGAGCGTGAGCGCCGTGACGGGGGCGAAGAGAAGGAAGATCAGCCCGGCTCTCCGCCGTTCGAGCGCGGCGCCAGCGAGGCCCGCCGCGAGGAACCCCGCGGCGATCTTTCCGTGGCCGACCGGGTCCAGCCACCAGCGCTTCCAGAACGAAAGGCTCACCACGTCGCGCGCCTTCGGGCTGTCGAACTGCGTCACATACTTCATCTGCCCGTCGAACCGCTCTTTCCAGACCGCGAAGCCCCCGGAGCTCCGGAAGACCGGAATCCAGATCGCGGCCGAGAGGAGGACTCCGGCGAGCGCCGCCTGGAACACCGGGGGGCCACGCCGTTCGCGCCGGTAAACGAGCGCCGCCGCGACGGCGGCCGCCGGCAGGAGCGCGAGGCCCACCTGCGGACGCACGCCCGCCGCGAGCGCCGTGAAGACCGCGGCCCAGGCGAGGTCATGGCGACCCTTCCCCGCGACCGCGCGCACGAGAAAGACCCCGGCGAAGAGCGCGGCCGCCGCCCCCGGGCCGTCCGAGAGAGGCCGCACGCCGTGCAGCCAGACCGACGGCGTGAGCGCGTAGAAGAGCGCGCCGGCAAGCGCCCACTCCCGCCGCGACCCGAGCTCGCGGAGGAGGAGATACAGGGCGAGGACCGAGAGATACCCGCCGAGCGCGCCCGCGAGCACCGTCGCTCGGAACGGCTCGACGCCGAGCGCGCGGATGCCCTGCCCGAGCCGGATGAAGACCGGGTAGCCCGGGGCATGCGGGTGGTTCATGCGGACGTCGAGGCCGTCGCGCACGCCCTCCATGAAGAGGACTTCGTCCCATTCCCACGGGTCGGGTGCGAGCGTCACGAAGCGCAGGAGCGCGAGCACCGCGAAGGCGGCGACGACGAGAGCGACGCTGAGCCGGTCCCGGCCCGTGGACATCGCGCCGGAGCATACGCGGCGCGCCCACGTGCGCCGCTATGATGCCCCCATGCGCGCATCGCGTCGGCGGCCCCTCCCGGAATCGTCGGCGCCGCGCCTTCCAAAGACATGAGCCGCGGGCGCGCCTCCTGGCGCGAGTCGCTCGTCTTCGTCGCATTCCTCGGCCTGACCGTCGCCATGACGTGGCCGTGGGTACTGCATCTGCGCGACCACTGCTCGGACCCCGGCGATCCCTACCTGAACTCGTGGATCATGTGGTGGGACTTCCACCAGACGTTCCACGATCCTCTCCACCTCTTCGACGGGAACATCTTCTTCCCGCTGAAGTACAGCCTCGCCTTCAGCGAGCACAACTACGGCATCGCGCTGCTGTTCTTCCCGCTCTACGCGCTCGGCATCCGCCCGCTCACCGTGCAGGGCCTCGCGACTCTCCTCGGCTTCGCGTCCTGCGGCTACGGAGCGTTCCGGCTCGGCCGCACGCTCACCGGCTCGACCGGCGCGGCGTGGGTGACGGGCATCGCCTTCGCGTTCGTGCCGTACCGCTTCGGCCAGCTGCCCCACGTCAACTACCTCTTCTCGGGCTGGATCCCCCTGCTCCTCGAGGCCCTCGTCCTCTTCCTGCGCGACAGGAGTCGAAAGCACGCCGCGTGGCTCGGCGTCTCGTTCTTCATGAACGGGCTCTCCGTCATCCACTGGCTCGTCCTCACGCTGATTCCCCTCGCAGCGACGGGCCTCGTCCTCGCGTTCCGCCAGGGCGCAGAGCGCGACCGCGCCGGGCTCAGGCGCGGCGCCCTCGCCCTCGGAATCGCGGGAATCGCGCTCCTGCCCTTCCTGCTTCCCTACCAGAGGGCGGCGAAGCTCTATGGCTTCACGCGCACCCCCGACGACGCGGCGGCGTTTTCCGCCCACCCGAAAGACTGGCTGAGCGCGGACGCGCGGAACCGCGCCTGGCGGGGTCTCGGCGCCCCTCCGGCCTCCGAGCGCGGCCTCTTCCCCGGCCTCCTCCTGCTCCTTCTTCCCCTCGCCGCTCTCGGGTCGCACGCGGCGCCGAAGGCCTCGTCCGCTCCCCGTGCTCCGGACATCGTCGTCGTGGGCGCTCTCTGGGCCGTCCTCGGGTTCCTGGGATCGCTCGGCATGAACGCGCCCTTTCATCGCGTCCTCTACGAGACGCTTTTCCTCTTTCGCAGCATCCGCGTGCCGGCCCGCTGGGCGATGGTCGCCTACCTCGGACTCGCGCTTCTGGCAGGAGCCGGGGCCCTCGCGCTCTGCGAGGCCTGGAACCGGCGGAGGCCGGCCGCGTGGCGCGCAATGCTCGTCTTCGGCGTCGCCGCTTCGGGTCTTCTCTTCGAGGACCGCGCCGCGCCGCTCGACCTCTTCCGCGGCGAGGCCGACCCGGACGAAGCCACGCGCTTCCTCGCGAAGACGCCCATGACGGGCGGCCTCGTCGAGCTGCCGGCGGGCACGGCCGAGCACGGGAACTACCGCGCTGTCCTGCGCGCAGCGGATCACCAGAAGCCCCTCGTCACGGGAATCTCCGGCTTCGTGGGACCGGTCGTGCGGACGATCGAGAGAAAGGAGCGAGAGACTCCGATCCCCGGCGATCTTCTCGACTATCTCGAGGAGATCCCGACGTCGTACCTCCTCGTCCACGACGCGTGGCTCTTCCCCGGGACGCGTGACGTCCACCGTGACTGGCTCGCACGCGGAATGGCCTCGGGACGCCTGCTCTTCGTCAAACGCTTCGACGGCCGCATGCGAAACGAGCTGTATGCCGTGGTCAGAAACGAGCCGGACGCCCGGGCGCTCGAGCGGCTTCCGTGGACTCCCTCCGGCGTTCCTCCACAGGTTTCCACGTTCACCCGCGAGGACGCGACGCTCACCGGCTCGATCGACGAGCCCGCGGAAAATGCCGTCGTGACGGGCCCGCTCAGGGTCCGGGGCTGGGCCCGCATCCCCGGCGAGGACCTACATGTCACCGTGACGATCGACGGGGAGGAAAGGTCCTTCGTGACGGGAGCGCGTGTGCCGCGTCCGGACGTCGAAGCCGCCGTTCCGCCCCTCGGCGACTGCCGGGCCGCGGGCTACGAGGCTGTCTACGCCTTCGCGAGGGGAGACGACGGGGTTCACGAGCTCGATGTCCTCTTCCGGTCTTCCGACGGGCGCGAGCGGCATTACCCGCCGCGGAGGTTCACCTGGAACCGGTGAAGCGCGCGGCCAGGGACGTCGGCTTCCTTTTCGCCTTCGTCCTGCTGACGGTCGCGATGACGTGGCCGTGGGCGGCCCACATGCGCGACACGTCCTTCGACCCGGGTGACTCGTATCTGGCGTCGTGGATTCTGGCGTGGGACTTCCACCAGACTTTCCGCGATCCGCTTCACCTCTTCGACGCGAACATCTTCTTCCCTTACCGGTACACGCTCGCGCTCTCCGAGCACCTGTGGGGCATCGCGCTCCTGTTCTTCCCCGCCTTCGCGGCCGGCCTTCGCCCGCTCACCGTGCACGGCCTCGCGATGCTCTTCGGGTTCGCGTTCAGCGGCTACGGCGCGTTCCGTCTCGCGCGCACGCTCACCGGCTCGACGGCCGCCGCATGGGTCGCCGGGGTCGCGTTCGCGTTCGTCCCCTATCGCTTCCACCACATTCCGCACCTCCCCTACGTCTTCGCGGGCTGGATGCCGCTTCTCGTCGAGGCGGTCAGCCTCTTCGGGCGCCGGCGAACATGGCCCCGCGCCGCCTGGCTCGGCGTCGCTTTCTTCATGAGCGGCGTCTCGAGCATCCACTGGTTCCTTCTCGGCTCGGTTCCCACGGCCGTCATGGCGGCGTTCCTCTTCCTGCGGGACGAGCCCTCCGCGCGCCGCGCCTGGGCCCGGGCCGCGGTCGCCATCGGCGCCGCTTCGCTTCTCCTCGTGCCGTTCCTTCTGCCCTACCAGCGGATCGGCGCGCTCTACGGCATCCGGCGCGGGCCGGAAGAGGCGGCGTTCTACTCCGCGCGGCCGATCCACTGGCTCACCCCGGACTCGAAACTGAAGGTCTGGCAGGGCATGGGAGAGAGCCCGCCTCGCGGCGAGTTCTGCCTCTTCCCCGGTTTCCTGCTCCTGGCGCTCGCGCTCGTCGGCCTTTTCGTCTCCCTTCGGAGGCGTCCGGAAGGCGGTCTGGCTGGTCTCCTCTTCGCGGGACTCGGCTTCGTCGGATCCTTCGGGATGTCGACGCCGTTCCACCGTCTGCTCTACGACCTGCTCCCCCCCTTCCACGCCATCCGGGCTCCCGTGCGCTGGGCCATGGTGGCCGACCTCGGCTTCGCGCTCCTCGCGGGCGTCGCGACCGCGGCGCTCGTGAAGACCTGGTCGGAGCGGCGCTCGAAGAGCTTTGCCGTCGGCATCGCGGCATGTCTGTGCGCCGCCCTCCTCTTCGAGGACCGCGTCGCGCCGCTCGACCTCCACCGGGGCGAACCCGACCCGGATTCCCTCGCCCGGTTTCTCGCGGAGACTCCGATGACGGGCGGGCTCTGGGAGCTTCCCGACGACTTCGGCGAGACGAACGCGCTCCACGTGCTGCGCGCGGCCGATCACTGGAAGCCCCTCGTGAACGGCTATTCCGGCTTTCAGACACCCCTCGCGGAGAAGCTCCACGACCTGCTCGAGGAGGGAAAGGCGGGCGATCTCCTCGATGCTCTCGAAGGCGTTCCCGTCTCGTACGTGACGGTGCGGCCGAGGCGCATGACGGGAGAGCAGCGGACGACCTCTGCGAAGCTCGTCGAGGCGGGCCTCTCGTCGCGCCGGCTGCGCCACATCCGCCATTTCCTGCCCGACGACGAGCTGTATGCGGTCGCGAGGACCGAGCCGGGCGCGAGGGCTCTCGAAAGCGCCCCCGTGGCAAGCGAGCCCGTGGGGTCCGTGGGCACGGAGTGGACCGAGTTGACGGGTTCGATCGACGAGCCGGCGGCGGACGCAACCGTGACCGGAGACCTCGTCGTGCGGGGTTGGGCGCGCATTCCCGGCCGCGACCTCGGAGTAACCGTTCTCATCGACCGAGCGCCGCGCGTCCTGCTTCGCGAGGCGCGCGTCCAGCGTCCGGACGTCCAGGCCGCGGTCCCGTCTCTTGGCGACTGCTCGACCGCGGGTTACGAGAGCGCCTTCGCTTTCCTGCCCGGCGACGACGGCGAGCACGAGCTTTCCGTCGTCTTCCGCGGCCCGGAAGACCGTGTGCGTCACTATCCATGGCGCAAATTCTTCTGGAAGAAGGGGCCGTAGACTCGGCGCGCGTCCCGCCCGGCTCCCGCTCACGGAGCCCAGATGAACCATCGCGCCGGGTAATGGCGCCGCCGACCATCGTGCGTCCAGAAGAGAACCTGGATCTCGTGCGCGCCGGCGTTCCCGGGGGAAAAGGCGTACCCAAACTCGTAGCCGGCGGAGGCGCAGTCGCCCAGAGACGGGATGGCGTTTTGCACGTCCCGGCGCTCCGGGCGCGCGCTCGTGGCGAAGGGACGCTCCATGCCGTCGATGAGAACGGTGACGCGAAGATTCTGGCCTTGAACGCGCGCCCAGCCCCGCACCCTGAGTTCGCCGTGGACCGAGGAGCCCTCGCCCGGCTCGTCCAGACCGCCCGTGAGTGAAGCATCCTCTCGCCACGGAGAGCCCGTCGGGGTCGGCCCGGCGACCGCGGCCGAGGGAAGCTCCCGGGCCGGGCGCTCGCGCAGGTGCAACGCCCAAAACCACGTCGAAACGACGGGAAGAACGGCGAAACCGAGGAAGACGAGCAGTCCTCTCGGAAATCCGCGGGCGCGCGTGACGCGCACGGGCGGCACGGTCGCGGTGACGCGGGACGACGTCGCCGCCGCGAATGCCGCGAATCGCGCTCGCCATGCGGCCCGGAGGGCGAGCGCGAGAAGAACGCCGAGGGGCGCGGCGAGCTGAATCAACAGGCGATTCCACGTGGGATGGATCTGCTCCACGCCTCGCCAGGTCGAAAGAAGGATTGCGAGGACATAGGCTCCGAAGCAGAAGTAGAGGCAGAGGACGATCGCGGGGACGATTCTTCGACGCAGCCCGCCCGCCCCCGCGGCGAGAATGGCGGCTCCCGCGAGAGAGAAGCCGGCCAGCTCGACCCGATCCGTCATCTCCCGCGCCACGGCCGCGGGCAGGAGCGGCAGCCTGGCTCCGGCCTCGGCGGCGAGGGACACCTTTCCAAGCCGTCCCACATAGTCCTCGTCCGAACGCTGCGGGATACGGGCTCTCCATACCGAAAGCGCGACTCCCGCCGCGAGGACTCCTGCCGCCCCGACCGCGAGGGACGCGAAGCGCCGCGGGCGTTCGATCCGGCGCGCGAAGAGCGCGAGGAAGCAGGCCGCCGCGAGCGCCGCGAGGGCGAAAGGCAGCCCCTCGTTCTTCGCGAGGACAGCGGCTCCGAGGAGGAGCGCGGCCGCGACGCTCTCCGACCTCCGCACGCGACCGAGGAGGAGCAGGAGCCCGCTCCCGAAGAACGCTCCGAGAGGCAGATCCGAGAAAGCCCCGTCGGCGCCTCCGGAGTCGGAGACGAGGACGGGCACGGCGGCGAGCGCGGCGGCGGCGAGCGCGGCCGCGCACGTTCCCGCGTGGCGCCGCGCGACGTCGAAGAACACGAGGAGAAGCGCGGGAAAGAAAGCCGCGTAGAGCGGCTTGATCGCGCGGCGGTCGTCGCCGAGGTCGAACGTCTCCTGGACGGAGACCTGCGCGAGCGGCAGGAGGAGCGGGTATCTCGGATGCGAGACGAACACGCGTGGATCCGTGAGCGCCCGCGGCGTGACGCTCCGGTCCGCGCGCACCCAGCGCGCCGCGGCACACCACGTCATTTCGCCGTCCCAGCCGAGGTTCGGCTGCGTCAACGCCGAGGCGAAGAGGCCCGCGGCGATCAGGGTCGTGATCCCGAACGCGCCACGAGCGGCGTGGACGCCCGCGCGCGGCGGGCGGGGCCGGGGCGCTCGTGGCGTGCCGCGCCGGAGCGCGCGCGCGAGGAGGCCCGCGACGACGAGCACCGCCACCGGCGCGAGAACGGCGCCGCGCCGGATCCGAACGTCGAACGCGATGCCGAGGACATACGTCGACCCGGCCACGGCTGCCACTCCGAGGAGGTAGGACCAGCCGAGGCGCGCCGCAAGAGGCCGTTCCCGAAGCGCGGGCAAGAGCTCGACGAGACCGCGACCCGCCGCGAGGAAGAGGACGATGCCCCCGAGTCCCGCGATGACCGGAGCGCCGGAGCTCAGGGAATCGCTCCCTTTTCGGCGAGGAGGCGCGTCTTGACGAGGCGCGGGCCCGGCGGATCGAGGCGCGCGAGGATCGTCCACTCCGGGAGCGTGCGCAGCTTTGAAAGCGTCACGTTGGACGCGACTTCCTTTGGCGCGCCGCCGAAGATGGCCCGACGGGGCGCGAGGTCGAAGCGGACGAACACGTCCGCCCCGCCCGCCACCGCCAGGAGGAGGTACTCGGAGTCGGGCGGCAGCTCCTCGCGGATACGGCGGATCGCGGCGACGTATTCCGACCCCCGCATTTGCTCGAGCGCCGAGTCCGCGTCGAGAGCCCTGTCCTGCCACGCGGCCGCCACACGGCTCCAGGAGACGGCGAGCGCGGCCGGGAGCCGCAACGCGAGAAATGCCACGAGCGCGACCAACCCGACGAGGGGCGATAAACGTCGGGCGAGAATGGGCAAGGCGCTAAAGGAGGCGCCCGCGCCGCGCGCGGCCTTCCTCGCTCCAGAGAAGTTCGCGAAGAAAGCACGGGCGGGAGAGCTCGCCCTGCGAAAGCTTGCCGAGGTAGAACGCCTCTCCATCGGCGTCCGCGGCCCTTCCGAAGACCCGCTCGTAGGCGAGGCGGACGAAGGCGCGGTCTTCGCGTCCATGCCCCTCGTCAAGGAGCTTCCTGGCGCGCTCCGCTTCGCCCGGCGCCGATTCCCCCGGGAGAAGCCCGGCGTGCGGACCCTCCGCGGCCGGCGGAGCAGGGAACTTCCGGCTCGAGAGCAGCTCCCGGACGAACAGGCGGTCGCCGTCGGCATGTTCCTCGACGAGCGACAGATGATGGCGGAGCGCCTCCTCGTCGGCCTCGAAGCCCAGAATGGTCTTGAAGCCGAAGGCGATCAGGTCCGCGGGAGGACGTCCCTCGAGCCGCGAGGTCCCCACCCTCACCAATTCGAAGAAATCGCCCGTCCGGGGCGCCTTTCCGAGACGCATGAAGATCTCGTACGCCGCGAACCACGGGATTTCGGGCACGAAGGGGCGATAGAGATCCAGGAAGCCGCGGGAGGTCGTGATCGTGTCGAGGAGCGCGGCACGGTCCTCGAATCTCTTCTCGAGCATCGAGACGTGGAATGCGCGCCCTGCGTCGTCGAGCTCTCTTCCGAGGAGGACGCGATACGCCTCGTTGACGAACGTGGCCGGACTCGCCCCGGAGAGCCTCCCCACGAGATCGAGAAGGCGGGGTCGCAACGATTCGGTTCCGCACCGGATTTTCGCGGCGTCCTCTTCCGGCGCCTTCGACCCGAGGCGCCGAAGCAGGGACCCGAGAAGAAGCAGGTCCCATCCCCGGGGGCGGATCGACGCGGCCGCACCATCACCGGCCTTGCGCGCCGTGATCCAGTGGTAGTGGCCCTCGGCGCCCCATTCGTCCACGACGGAGAACGGCGTTCCCTCGAGCAGCTCGCGCACGTCGTCGGGCGAGAACTTCACGCCGTTGTACGTGTCGGGTCCGCCCTCCGCGTGCTTCCACCACCACCGGCCGTCCACCTGAAACCGAAACACGCCTCCCGGTTTCAGGACCCGCGCGGCTTCCTCCACGTAACGGCGGATCGGCGCGTGGTCGGGGATGTGCTGGAAAACGATGAAGGAGAAGACGAAATCGAGGGAGGCATCCGCGAAGGTGGAGAACTTGCCGTCGGTGAGCAAGGTCCTCACGTTCGGCGTGCCCGCCGCGTAGGTCTTCGACTTCTCGATCATGACGGGCGAGATATCCACGCCGTGCGCGAACGTCACGCGCTTTGCGAGCGGAACGAGAAGCCGTCCGACGCCGCACCCGATCTCCAGGACCTCGGCGGACCGATCGAGCACGACGCCGTCGAGCACGACGCCCTCGAGGTCCTGCTCGCCCGAGGCACGGAACGCCTCCTCGCTGCCCGAGTGCCCGGTCGCAATGTGGAGCTTGTGATCCTCCGTGGCGCGCCGGTCCCAGTCGCCGCGCATGCGGGAAAGGACGTCAGGCGACTTTGCCATTCGCATCCGAAGATAGCATCCGCCCGCGCCTTCGGGCTTCTCGACCTCTCCCGCCGATCTGCCGTAGCATGAGTGCGTGGATTACCGGTACGGCGAGCTGCCGCTCGACCTCCTCCAGTCGCTGCTGACGTACGAAGAGCTGCTGAAGCTCTTCCTCGACATCGTTTCCCGCCTCGGCGGCGACGTGGAGCAGGCGATGCAGTGGATGAAGGAGCTGCAGCGCCGCGGGATCATCGCCGAGAACGTGGACCTCGAGGCGTTCCGCGCCGCGCTCGAGAAGCAGGGCATCGTCGGGCGCGACCGAGAGGGCAACCTGACGCTTCTCGGCTCCGGCGAGCGCCGCATCCGCCGCAACGCGCTCGAAGAGATCTTCACGTCCCTTCAGAAGGCGGGGCCGGGCCTGCACTCCATCCCGCGCGCGGGCACCGGCGCGGAACCGCTGCCCGAGACCCGCCCCTACGAATTCGGCGACGACGTGGCGCGCCTCGACGGCATCCGCACCGTGGCGAACGCCGCGCGGCGCGACCCCGACGACCTCGCGCTCCTCCCCGACGACTTCGAGGTGTTCGACGTCGAGCACCAGAGCGCCTGCGCGACCGCGATCGCGATCGACGTCTCGCACTCGATGATCCTCTACGGTGAGGACCGCTTCACGCCCGCGAAGAAGGTCGCCCTCGCCCTCACGGAGCTGATCCTCCAGAAGTACCCGAAGGACACGATCGACATCGTCCTCTTCGGTGACGAGGCCAGGCGCGTCCCCCTCGAGGAGCTGAGCCGGGCGCAGGTCGGGCCCTTCCACACGAACACGAAGGCGGGGCTCGGCCTGTCGAGGCAGCTCCTCATGCGGCGCCGTTCGCGCAACCGCCAGATCTTCATGATCACGGACGGCAAGCCCTCGTGCATCAACGAAGGCGGGCGCCTCTACAAGAACCCCTTCGGCCTCGACCTGAAGATCGTGAACCGCACGCTCGAGGAGGCCGAGAAGCTCCGCCGGGACGACATCCAGCTCACGACCTTCATGATCGCGACGGACCCCGCGCTCGTGGACTTCGTCGACACGCTCACGAAGGTCGCGCGCGGCCGGGCGTACTACGCCTCCCCCACCGATCTCGCGTCGTTCGTGTTCCGCGACTACATCCGCAACCGCAAGAAGCTGTTCCGGTGACGTCCGCGGCCGCCGTTGCGGCGGCGGGAGCCGCCGCGGGGGTTTTTCTGCTGGCGACCGGAACGTTCGTTCTCGCGACGAGACTGGTCGCCAGGCGGAGGGGGCGCATTTTCTTAGAAGGGTTAGGGGGCGTCGTCCGAATCGGAACGCCGTGCCTTCTGGTCTCCGGCCCTATCACCTTTCTAAGAAATCTCCTGGGCGGCGCCGAAGGCGCCGCCGCTGCGGGCCCCCCGGCGCGCGGCGCCCCCCCCCCCCCCCCCGGGCGCCGCCC
>JBGQDL010000024.1:0-34934 GCA_041495865.1 Thermoanaerobaculia bacterium
AGGTGCACGATGTAGATCGGGACCCGCGCGATCTCCGCCAGGCAGATCGCCCGGTAGGTCGCCTCGGCCTCGGCACGCGGGGGGCGCGTCAGGGCGTGGTACTTCGGAGCCGTGTTCCCCTGCGCGAGCGCGCGGCGCACGAGCACGTCGATGACGTCCCCGTTCTCGGCGTGCATGCAGATCGTCCCGCCGTTCTCCCCGGTCCTGAGGAGGGCGCGGAAGATGGAACCGTCGTCGAGCATCAGGACGCCGCGGTACGCCATGAAGAGCTTGAACGACGTCACGCCCTCCTTGACGAGGACGTCCATCTCCTTCTCGACGGCGTCGGGGAGGTCCGTGATGATCATGTGGAAGCCGTAGTCGATCGCGGCCTTGCCTTCCGCCTTTTTCATCCAGGCGTCGCGCGCCTCGCGCAGCGTCTGGCCCTTGTACTGGATCGCGAAGTCCACGATGGACGTCGTGCCGCCGTGCGCGGCGGCGATCGTGCCGCTCTCGAAGTCGTCGGCCGAGGTCGTCCCGCCGAACGGCATGTCGAGGTGCGTGTGCGCGTCGATTCCGCCGGGGATGACAAGCTTCCCCTTGGAGTCGAGGACGCGGGCGTCGAGCGCGGGCGCCGTGCCGGCGGTGAAGATCGCGGAGATCGTCGAGCCCTCGACGAGCACGTCGCCCATGTAGTCGTCGACGGCTGTGACGATGCGGCCACCCTTGATCAGAAGACGGCTCATGCTCTTCCTCGCGGGGCCGGAGCCCTTCCTCCTGCTCGCGCAAACTCGCTTCGCTCAGACATGCGCTCGGGCGTCGGAAGGGCTTCGCCCCCGCTCGTCTTCCTTTCTAAGTAAATCTTCCTGGTGCTCTTCGGACCTCTCATTACAGCGCAACGAGCCTGTCGTATGTCTCCGGCCGGCGGTCCCGGTAGAACTGCCACGTGCGGCGGACTTCTTCGATCATGTCGAGGTCGCACGTCGCGACGACGAGCTCGTCCTTGTCCTCGCTCGCGGTCGCGAGGAAGTTGCCGCGCGGGTCGACGATGTACGACGAGCCGTAAAAGCGGCCGATGTTCCACGGCGCCTCTATGCCGACGCGGTTCGACGCCGCCACGAAGTAGCCGTTGGCCACGGCGTGCGCCGGCTGTTCGAGCTTCCACAGGTACTGCGAGAGGCCGGCGACGGTGGCCGAGGGGTTGAAGACGATCTCGGCGCCGTTCAGGCCCAGCGCGCGCGCGCCCTCCGGGAAGTGGCGGTCGTAGCAGATGTAGACGCCCACCTTCGCGAAGCGCGTCTGGAAGACCGGGTAGCCCATGTTGCCCGGCTTGAAGAAGTACTTCTCCCAGAAGCCGGACGTGTGCGGGATGTGGCTCTTGCGGTACTTGCCGAGGTACGTCCCGTCGGAGTCGTAGACGGCCGCGGTGTTGTAGTAGACGCCCGCGTCCTCGCGCTCGTACACGGGCACGACGGCCGCCATGCGGTATCTCTTCGCGACCTTCGCGATCGCCTCGGTCGTGGGCCCGGGCACGGGTTCGGCCGCGTCGTACCAGCGCGCGTCCTGCGACGGGCAGAAGTACGGGCCGTTGAAGATCTCCTGCAGCCCGAGGATCTGCACGCCCCTTTTCCCGGCTTCGTGAACGAAGGGCAGCGTCGCCGCGAGCGCGGCCTTTTGGACCTTCGAGACGGATGCCTTGGGGTCGGAAATCGGGTTGTGTGTCTGAACCAGACCAACCGTGACCTTTCTCATTCGCCTCGGTCCTCGTTCTGCCTTTCTAGGAAATCCTTCTTTTTTCCTTCTCCATTCAGAACCACCGCTCGATGACGACCTTCTGCTCGGTGTAGAAGGCGACGCTGTCGCAGCCGGTCGCCTTCACGTCGCCGAAGAAGCTCTCTTTCGAGCCGCCGAACGGGAAGAACGCCATAGGCGCCGCGACCCCCACGTTCACGCCCACCATCGCGGGAGGCGCCTGCATGGCGAAGTCGCGCGCGGCCTTGCCGCTCGAGGTGAAGATGGAAGTCGTGTTCGCTTGCGGATGCGCATGAAGGAGCTCGAGCGCGCCGGCCAGGTCCGGAACGTTCATGATCGACAGCACGGGCCCGAAGATCTCGTCACGGCCGACGGACGACTTCGGATCCACCTTGTCGAACACCGTGGGTCCGAGGAAGAAGCCCTTTTCGCGGCCCTTGACCGTGTGGCCGCGCCCGTCGAGGAGAAGCTCCGCCCCCTCTGAAATGCCCTTTTCGATGTACGACACGACGCGCTGCCGCGCGCTCTCGCGGATGACGGGGCCCATCGAGATGCCGGGCTCGGCGCCGTCGCCCACGCGGATGGACCTCGCCGCCGCCACGAGACGCTCTTTCACCTCGCCGTGCGACTTTCCGATCGTCACGACGATCGAGCCCGCGAGACAGCGCTCGCCCGCGCAGCCATAGCAGGACTCGGTGACCATCCCGATGGACTTGTCGAGGTTCGCGTCGGGCATGACGACGATGTAGTTCTTCGCGCCGCCGAGGGCCTGCACGCGCTTGCCCGCGTGCGTCCCCGTCCGGTAGACGTGCTTCGCGACGGGCGTCGAGCCCACGAAGGAGACGCCGCGGACGTCGGGGTGCTCGCAGAGGCCGTTGACCACGTCGACCGCGCCGTTCACCACGTTCACCACGCCGGGCGGAACGCAGCCTTCGAGGAGCTCGTGGATGCGCTTCTGCGAGAGCGGCACGAGCTCGGAAGGCTTCAGGACGAAGGTGTTGCCCGTCGCGACCGCGAACGGCAGGAACCAGAGCGGCACCATGGCGGGGAAGTTGAACGGGGCGAAGGCCGCGAAGACGCCGAGCGGCTGGCGGTGGACGTCGCAGTCGATGCCGCGCGCGATGTCCTCGAGGCCGGAGCCCATCATGAGCGACGGCATGCCGCAGGCGACCTCCACGCATTCGATGCCGCGCCGCACCGAGCCCCGCGCTTCGTCCAGCGTCTTGCCGTGCTCGGTGGTCACGATCCGCGCCAGCTCCTCGAAATGCTCCTCGAGGCGGTTCTTGAACGCGAACATCGTCCGCGCCCGCTCGACGACGGGCGTCGCGCGCCACGCCGGGAACGCGGCCTTCGCGGCCGCGACGGCGGCGTCCACGTCGCCCCGGGTCGAAAGAGGCGTTTTCGCGATCACAGCGCCCGTGGCGGGGTTGAAGACGTCGACGGTGCCGGAGGCCCGCGCGTCGACCCACATGCCGCCGATGAAGTTCGAGAGGACGGGAACGTCCGACGCTCGAGACCCGGACGACGTGCCACGTGCGGTGCCGGGTGCGGTCGCGGTGGGGGCCGGAGAAGCCATGCGTCACCTCCAGAGGGGAGGCGATTCTAAGCCCGGACCGCGAGCAGCGCCCCGACCCGCTCGAGAATCCTTTCCGCGACCTCGCCCTTCGAGAGAAGAGGCAGCTCCTCCGCGCCGGCCGCGTCGACCAGGGTGACCCGGTTCGACTCGGCGCCGAATCCGGCGTCCGGCTGCGTGACGTCGTTCGCCACGACGAGGGAAAGGCGTTTTGCCAGGAGCTTCCGTCGGGCGTTCTCGAGGAGGTCGCCCGTTTCCGCGGCGAAGCCGACGACGCACGTGGGCCGTCCGCTCCGCGCGCGCTCCTCCGCGACGGCCCGGAGGATGTCGATCGTGGGCTCGAGCTCGAGCACCGGCGGACCGGCGTCCTTCTTGCGCTTCTGAGCGGCAGGCCGGGCGGGCCGGAAGTCGGCAACCGCGGCGGCCATCACGAGAACGTCCGCGCCGCGGCACGCACCGAAAACGGCGTCGGCCATTTCCTGCGCGGTGCGCACATCGAGGCGCGTCGCGCCCACGGGCGTGGGTAGGGAGCACGGCGCGGCGACGAGCGTCACCTCCGCGCCCCGGTCGAGAGCGGCCTGCGCCACCGCGAAGCCCTGCTTGCCCGAGGAGCGGTTCGCGAGGACGCGAACGGGATCGACCGGCTCCTCGGTGCCTCCCGCCGTCACGACGACGCGCCGTCCGGCGAAGGGGCCGTTCCGGCCGGCCGCGCGCCTCACGTAACCGAGGATCTCCTCCGGCTCGAGCATGCGCCCGCGTCCGGCGAGGCCCGAGGCCATCCGGCCCTCGGCGGGTCCGATGACGGTGGCACCGCGCGCGCGGAGCACCACGAGATTCGACTGCACGGCGGGATGCTCGAACATGCCGGCGTCCATCGCGGGCGCGACGAGAAGCGGGCAGCGCGCCGCGAGGGCGGTCACGGTGAGCAGGTCGTCGGCGAGCCCGTGCGCGAGCTTCCCGAGAACATCGGCCGTCGCGGGAGCGACGAGGAGCAGATCCGCCCCCTCGGCGAGACCCACGTGCAGGACGTGCGCGTCCTCGCTCCAGAGGTTCGCGTGAGCGGGGCGGCCGGTGACGGACTGGAACGTGAGCCGCGTGACGAACCGGACCGCGGCCGCCGTCAGGATCGCATCCACGTGGACGCCGGCCTGTGTCAGCCGGCTCGCGAGGTCGGCCGCCTTGTACGCGGCGATGGAGCCGCTGACGCCGAGGAGGACTCTCTTGCCGCGGAGGACCGGGATGGCGTCCATCTCTCAGCGGCCCGCGTTCATCTCGTGCACGAGGCGCAGGCCGTCGAGAGTCAGCCACGGGGCCACGACGTCGATCGCCTCCGTCTCCTTGGCGACCGTCTCGGCGAGACCGCCCGTGGCGATCACTTTCGTTCCCGGCCCCAGCTCTTTCCGGAACCGCGCCACCATCCCCTCCACGAGAGCCACGTACCCGTACAGCAGTCCCGACTGGATGGAATGCACGGTGTTCTTACCGATGGGGGACGGGGGGCGCACGAGGTCCACGCGCGGAAGCTTCGCCGCGCGCTGAAAGAGGGCGTCGGCAGCGATGCCGATGCCGGGCGCGATCGCCCCCCCCAGGTAGTCGCCTTCGGCCGAGATTGCGTCGAAGGTCGTGGCGGTGCCGAAGTCCACGCAGCACGCGGGTCCGCCATAGAGATGACCGATCGCGACGGCGTCCACCACGCGGTCCGCGCCGACCTGCTTGGGATCGTCATACCGGATGCGCACGCCCGTTTTGACGCCGGCGTCCACGACCAGCGGCGGCCGGCCGAGATAGCGCGTCGCGGCCTCCTCGAGGACGCCCGTCAGCGGCGGGACGACGGATGCCATGACGACCGCGTGGACGACCTCGACCTCGAAGCCCGCGTGCTCGAGGAGATCGTCGAGCAGAAGGCCGTACTCGTCCGCCGTTCGATTGTGCACGGTCGCGAGGCGCCATCTCGGGCCCGGCGCGGGTCCGTCGTAGAGGCCGAGGGTGATGTTGCTGTTCCCGACATCGATGGCGAGGAGCATCAGGTTCCTCCGAGGACGACGTTGTCGATGAGCCGCGTCTTTCCGATGCGCGCGGCGAGGGACACGAGCGCCGCGCCCTCGACCCGTTCGAGCTCGGCGAGTGTCGCCGCGTCGGCGACGGAAACATAGTCCGGGCTCACGAGGGGCTCGCCCGTGAGCGTTTCCGTCAGGATCGCGCGCAGCCGGCCGGCGGCGCGCTCGCCGGCTTCGAAGGCGGCGCGGGCGGCCTCGAGGGCGCGGTGGAGCACGGGGGCCGCGCGGCGCTCGTCGGGGCCGAGGTAGACATTGCGGCTGCTCAGGGCGAGCCCGTCCTTCTCGCGCACGGTCGGGCACGCGACGACGTCGACGGGAAACGACAGGTCCTGCACCATCCGCCGGATCACCGCGATCTGCTGCGCGTCCTTCTGCCCGAAGTACGCCCGGTCCGGCCCAAAGGCGTTGAGAAGCTTCGCCACCACGGTCGCGACGCCGCGAAAGTGGCCGGGGCGCCGGGCGCCTTCGAGCGGCGCGCTCACGTCGCCCACCGTGATCCACGTCTGAAAGCCCGCCGGGTAGACGTCGCCCGGCGATGGAGCCCAGACGACGTCCACACCGAGCGACGTGAGGAGGCCGAGGTCGCTTTCGAGCGTTCGCGGATAGGCCGCGAGGTCTTCCGACGGCCCGAACTGGGCGGGGTTGACGAAGATGCTCACGGCGACCTGTTCGTTCTCGCTGCGCGCCCGCGTCACGAGCGACAGATGGCCCGCGTGCAGGGCGCCCATTGTCGGCACGAGGCCGAGCGTCCCGCCCCGGGACGCGCGGTACGCGCGAATCTCGGAGATGGCCGTGGCGAGCTTCATGCCGCGACGCGGGCGGCGACCAGCCGAAGGAGCGTCTCGTTCGCCGGCGTGGGGACGCCGAGGCGCGCTCCCTCGCGCACGACGGCGCCGTTGATCGCGTCGATCTCCGTCGGCGCGCCCCGCAGAACGTCCTGGAGCATCGAGGAGAGGTTCGCCGCGGTGGCGAGAGCGACGCGGCGCGCCTCCGCGGCGGCATCCGCGAACGGAAGCGCGATTCCCTTCGCGCGCGCGACGGCGGCGACTTCGTTCGCCGCCTGCTCCATCAGCGTTCGAGCCTCGGGGCGCGCAAGGAGCTCGCCGTTCGGTACGTTCAGGATCGCGCTGAGGGCATTGATGCCGGCATTCACCGCGAGCTTCCCCCACGCGAGCGAAGCGCCTCGGGCCGGCTCGACCGCGGTGGCATCGAGACCCGCAGAACGGAAAAGCCGGGCGAGGGAGTCCGGCCCGGCGATGTGCGTGGGCCCGTCGCCGCCGGGGCGCACGCGTCCGGGCCCGAGCAGGGTCGCGCCCTGCGACGTCACGCCGAGGACGGCCCGCGGGCCGAGCTTCTCGACGTTTCCGAGCCCGTTCTGAAGCGTCAGAACGTGGCCGTCCCGGGCGGTCAGGGCCGGAACCTCGCGCGCTACGCGATCGGTCTGCCAGGCTTTCACGAGGACGAGGACGAGATCCGCCGGCGGCAGCGGCATTCCGAGGCGCACGGCCTTCACGCCGAAGGCTTCTTCTCCATCCGGAGTCTCGAGAACGATGCCGCTCCTCGCGATCGCGGCGAGGCCCTCCGTCCAGGTCCCGACCAGCGTGACGTCCGCCACCCGAGCGAGGCGCGCGCCGAAAAACCCGGCCATGGCTCCCGTCCCGAGGACGTGAATCCGGATCGGGTCAGTGCGCAAGCCTGCTGTCCCATTCGCGCGTGAGAGCCCGGAAGACATCCTCGTCGAGCTCGTGCGCATGGGCGGGCTCGGGAAACCGCCCCTGGGAGACGTCCTCGATGTACGCGGCGAACGCCCGGGCCATCTCTTCTCCGAGGTTCGCGTAGCGCTTGACGAACTTCGGCGCGAAGCCGTCGGTCAGGCCGAGCAGATCGTGCGTCACGAGAACCTGGCCGCCGCAGGCCGCCCCGGCGCCGATCCCGATCGTGGGAATCGAAAGGCGGCGCGTGATGAGGCCGGCGAGCCGGTCGGGAATCGATTCGAGGACGAGCGCGTGACACCCTGCTTCCTGGAGAGCGTCCGCGTCCTCGATGAGGCGCCGCGCCGCCGCGGCCGACTTTCCCTGCGTGCGGAAGCCGCCGAGCTGATTCACCTTCTGCGGCGTCAGGCCGATGTGGCCCACGACCGGGATCCCAGCGGCGACGATGGCCCGGACCGCCGGCACGACCTCGCGTCCTCCTTCCAGCTTCACGGCGTTCATGCCGCCCTCCTGGAGGAACCTGCCCGCGTTTCGCATCGCGTCGCCAACCGAGGTCTGGTACGAGAGAAACGGCATGTCGCCGACGAGATGCGCGACCCGCGCGCCGCGCGCCACGGCGCGGGCGTGGTGAAGCATGTCGTCCATGGTCACGGGCAGAGTGGTGTCGTACCCGAGAACCACCATGCCGAGCGAATCGCCCACGAGGATCGCGTCCACGCCCGCGCGGTCGAGGGCTCGGGCCGTGGGGAAGTCGTACGCGGTGAGCATCGTGATCGGCTCACCGCGCTCCTTCTTCGCCTGGAGCGTTTGAAGCGTGACTTTGCGCTGGGGGGAGGGAGACGTCGTGGACATGGCTATCTTCTCCGTGGAAGTAAGACGCCGTTGACAAACCGGGGAACGGTCGACGCGTCCGGGTCGAGGGTGCGATCCCGGCGCCTCGAGGATCATAGCCCCTGCGCGGCCGGCTCGTCCACGCCCCCGGCGTCACTGCCTGCGCACGAAGCTCCAGAATTCCTTCTCGAAGCTCTTCGCATCGGCGCCGGCGGCCGCGGCGAGGTCGTCGAGTTCCGCGGGCGCCCCGAGCGTCGCGGCGCGCAGGAAAACCCGGAAGCGCTCGGCCCGGGCGGGATCGCCGGCGAGGAGAAAGCGCACGAGGAGCCCGGCCGCCGTATACGCGTCGCGGCGCGTGTCGGCGTCCGAGAAGAGCCGGGTGTCCGGTGCGAGCAGCGCGGAAAGCGCCGGCCGGCGGCCGGTTCGCGCGCGCTCGCGAAATTCGTCCACCGTGGGGCGCGGCCCGCCGGCCGTTCTCCCGACCCCGCCGCCCATCGGCCGCGCGGTGGTCACGGCGTCGAAGGTGCCGAAGAGAAGGCCCCCCTTTGCGTCCGCGCGGCACCACGCGAGGTCTTCGGAGAGGCCCTCGTCGATCCACGGCGGAGGCGGGTGCGCGAAGGCCTCGTGCGTGAGCAGGTGCGCGAGCTCGTGAACGACGACCGGCACCGTCTCCCCGGGCGCCGTGCCGGCCACCGCCGCCGCGAGGCCGCCGCCCGCGTGGCCTCGCGTCGCGAGCGTCCTGATTTCCGTCGTGTCGGCCGTGAACTCCCGGTACGAGGCGTCCCGCGCGAAGAGCACGAGCGCCGCTCCCGGACGGGGCTCGGCGTCGAGGCCGAACCGTGCGCGGTAGCTTTCGGGCAGGCGCGCCGCCACGCGGCCGAGCTGCTCGAGAAGCGGAACGTCGGCCACGTCGGTGAAAAGCCGCCAGGGCCCGAGCGTCGACTCGCGGCCCGCCGGGCCGAGCAGCCTCGCGGCGCGGTCGAGGCGGGCGGGGCTCGGGCCGGGGGCCGGGGCGTCCCCGAGGCGCGCCAGGAAAAGGAGAAGGCCCGGAGTCATCGCACGAGTGTCAGCCCGGAGGCCTTCGGCGACAGGGAGATCGACTGAGGCAGGTGGACGCCTTCCAGCCAGACCATGCGCTCGTGCTCCACGAAGGTGACGAGCTTCGACGCAGCCTCCTCGAACGCGGCCGGCGTCGACACGTCCGCCATCTGGGTCGCGTTCCACGCCTTCGCCTCGCGGGCGCCCGTCCCCACCGTCCACACGAAGAGGGGCACGCCGAGCCGCGAAAGGAACGTCTGCGCGGCCGCTGCGCCGAGGGCGCTGGCGTCCTTCGAGCCGGCCAGGAGCAGCACGATCGCGCGCGGACGGCTCTCGGCCGAGACGTTGAGGGCGGCCACCGCCACGGCGTCGGCGAAGCGGCGCTCTTCCGGCGCGGCCGGCGGAAACACGTGCGTCATCATCCACAGCAGGCCCGCCGTTCCCGCGAGGAAGTCCTGGGACTGTGGAAACAGCTCGAAGCGCGTTCCGGAGTGCTCGCGCACTTCCGGAAACGTCCACTGGAAACGCACGCGCTGGCCCTTCCTGAGCGGCGCCACGTCCCGCGCCCGGTTGAACGGAATGGTGCCCGGAACGATGGGGGCCGGGCGGTAGAACTCCACGAGCCTCGCGAGCGGGAGGCGGGCCGCCTCGTCGAGCACGACCGCGATCTCGCCCGGTCCCTCCTCCTCGGCGACGACTTTCACCGGCGTTCCGTCGGCAAGGAACCAGCCCTCCATGTCCTTCTCGGGAAGCAGTTTCTTCTTTGCAGGGAGCACCGGCACTGCCGTCAGCTCGGCCTGTGTCCGGTCCCGGTTCTCGCCGCCGAACGTGATCTCGGCTGAAGTCGAGATGCCTGTCGGGAATTCGAGGTCGGCCCTCAGGAAGTGGACCCGCTCGGGCACGAAGGGGGGAAGCGCGATCCGGGCAGGATCGGGCGCGGCGATGGGGGTGCCGTCGAACGTGACGCCCAGCCGCTCGGGCCGCTCGGCGATGGCGCTCTGCCACGTCAACCTCGCGATGCGGTTCCGTCCGCCGACGCCCGGTTCGATGAGCAGATTCGCCTCCGCGAGCGAGCGGTGCAGGTTTATTTTCTGCAGGACCCTCGCGACCTGCTGCCCGGAGACGTCGAAGCCCGTCGCCTCGAGGTGGTGCGGCTCGGGAACCGAGCCGAAGTCCACGTCGATGCGCCAGCGCGCCTCTTTCAGGACGCCGAGGAGCTTTCCGTCGAGGCGGATCTCGACTGCCGCGACGTCCTTTCCCACGGCCAGCTCCACCGGCCGGACGCCGGTGACGAGGCCGAGAAAGAGGGAGAGGAACGTGAGCACGCTGGGAAGTATTCTCCTCCGCCCGCCGGAGCCCTCCAGTCACTCTAATGGCAAAGCCGACTCGAATGCACTCAAGCCGTTTAGATTCAATGAGATCGCCATTGAAATGGAGCTTTCGCGCGAATGGCCCTGTGGCATCGGGGGTGGTGCATCTGCATCACCCTCTCGAACTCCGATTCTTCTCTTGACACACCTTGATTCATGATCCAATTCTGTCAGGTTCCGGATTAGGGTTCCTCGCCCGTGGTCCAGTCGGGCGCGGTTCCGGGAGTCGTCCATGGCAACGTGGGACACGACCGAAGGCATTGGGCTGACGCCGGCGCTCGCCGGCGGCGGATCGATGTCCGAGGCGTCGGTCCTGCGCGCCGTACTTTCGGACGAGCTTCCTGCCTCCGACGATGTGTCCTCCGAGGCAGCGGGCGTGGCGCCGGGAGAGTGGGACTGGACCGCGCTGAACAACGTGCTCCGCCCGAAGCTCATCGGCCTCGCGGTGAGGAAGTACAGCTTCAGCCGCGAAGAGGCCGAAGACGCCGTCCAGACCGTCTACATGCGCGTCCTCGCGCGCGACCCTCGCGTGAAAGACCCGATCGGCTACGTGAAGATCGCGTTCCTCAACACCTGCCTGAACATGGCGATGGCCAGGGAGCGCAGCGTCCAGCAGATGCCGGAACACCTGGACGTGGCCGATCCGAAATGCGAACGGGTCGCCGCGCGCCTCGAGGCCGTGCGCATGGTCAACAAGGCCATCCGCAGCGCCGGGCCGAAGTGCAAACGCATCGTGCGGCTCTACTTCGGGCAGGAGTACAGCCTGGCCGACATGACGAAGGCCACGGGCTACTCGAAGAAGACCGTCTGGAAGCGCATCTGGGGCTGCCTCGACAAGATGCGGAAGGTGCTCGCGTGAGCGCGGAATTCAAGAGCCCGGCCGCGTCTTCCCACCCGGAACAGTGGGAGCTCTTCGAGCTGCTCACCGAGGGCTCGACCGAGCTGAACGCGCACGTGAAGGCCCACGTCGCCGCCGGCTGCCCGTCGTGCGGAAAGCACCTCGACGACATCCGCACGCTGTCGAAGGCGCGCGAGATGAAGGAAGAGTTCGACGCCTTCTTCGACGAGCTGCCTGCCGACGACGCCCCTGCCGGCGAACGCGAGGAGTTCCTCCTCAAGTTCAAGAAGAAGAACCGCCCCGCCGACCGCCTCGGCCGCCTCGCCCACGACGGCCGGCAGCTCGCGGCCGAGATCGTGAAAGCGGCAGCGGAAGAAGGCCTCGAAAAGGCGAAAGAGCTGCTCGGAAAGATCGATGGGGATCCGAGCCGCGGCTACGCTTACCTGTACGCCTGCCAGCTCGCGATGCCGAAGGTCTCCAGTGACCCGGCCATGTACGTCGAGTTCGCTCGGGCGATCTCGGACGCGACTCGCAGCCTCCCGTACCTCAAGGACAGGGGCCCCGCGCAGCCCGTCTGCCGCGAGCAGGTGCTCGGTGAGGCTGCGCTGCTAGAGTCGAATGCGCTGAACTTCCTCGGGAAGCCCGCCGAAGCGCGCGTGGCGGCGCAAAAGGCCCGGGTCAGCTTCGTGGAAGCTGGCGAGGACAGCTTCGCGCTGGCCCTGGCAGATTACTTCGAAGGGTCGGCCGCGAGCTTCGAGTATGACGAGCGAGGCGCCTGGACGCTTCTTCGTCACGCACACGCCGAGTTCCAGCTCTACGGGCAGGAAAGTTGGACGGGCCGCGCCGAAGCCGCCCTCGGCACGCTGCTCGTACATCGAGGAAAGAACGCCGCTGCCATCCGCTTTCTCGATGGCGCCCTTACGAATCTCCACCCTGAACAGGATGGTTCCGCATACGCGCAGTTACTCGTCAATCGCGGCTACGCCCTCGTTCAAGTCGGAAGACTCGACGCGGCCAAGGCAACGTACGCGAAGGCGCTGTCAATGGCGAGAAGGCTCGGAATGACCGTGAGCCTCCTCATGATCCGGACGGGCCTGGCTTCGATCGATTTGGCGTCGGGAAAACTGCCGCGCGCGCTCATGCTCTTCGAGAGGATTGGCGAGCAGGCCCGGTCGCTCGGTCTGCCCATAGACGTGTTGTGCGCCGAACTCCGTATCGCGGAGTGCCTTGGACGGATGGGGCGCGAGCGGGAAATGCTCGATCGGGTCGAGAGCGTGAGTGCGTTACCGGGTGCCGAGTCCCTGCAGCACGACCAGGCCCTCCGGGAACTCTTCGAGTCCGTGAAGGACAGAAACGTCAGTTACGAACTCCTCGCCCATGTCGCCCGGTTCACCGAGGCCCGCGACCGTGGCGCGCGGGCTGCCTACAAGCCGTTCCGTCTCGTGGCGAATGGCTGCTGAACGGTCTAGCGAAAACGTACACCGGTCAGGAGGCGGGTGCCATGAAGCGGGTACCCCAGAATAATTCTTCTTCGAGGGGGGTCAAAGATGTTCCCCCGTCTGTCCGTGTATATAGCCCACCTCTGAAAGAAATCAGCGGTGACCAAATCGCCACTTGCTCACTTGAGCTTGTCTAGGAGGACGACATGTTTGAAGCCCTTTTTTCGTTGTTTCTTGACTGTTGCCGTGGAACCGGTCCCATCGGCGGCTGACAATTAGTCCCCAATAACAAACCAATTGGCTGGTAGACGCCGGCCCTGTGTGAAGTGTGTTCGCGCGGGTCGGTATGCGTGTTTTCGCATGGCTCGCGGCGCCTCCCCTCTCCACGGACCGGTTCGACCGGGTCTCACGCGAACGGATTTCGGACGCGTATCGCCCCGAATACCTGTCCGGCGTTGAGGTCTTCCGACCAGATCGTCCGACAGCGGAGCTGGCGGGCACTCTGCAGGATGAGGGCATCCCAGAAGGAGATGCGCTTCCGTCGGTGCAGCTCGATGGCGGCGAGGACGTCCGCGCGAACCGGCTCGTGAAGGGTCCATTGCGAGAGATCCTCGATCAGGGCGGCGGCTCCCGCCGCCGGCATGGGCTTCGGGACCTTGCGGGTGATCGTGACGAAGAACTCCTGGAGGACCTGAAGGCTGAGGCAGCCCTGGGAGGAGCGCCACAAACCGGCGACCAGTTCTCGCGCCCGCTCCGCTTTCGCGCCCGCGCCTCCGTCGTATGCGTAGACGAGGACGTTCGTGTCGACGAACTCCCGGGCCGGCTCAGCGCTCATGGAGGGAGTCGCGGGTCCACGTGATTTGGCCCGGGGTTCCCAGATTCACAGGACGCGTGAGACGCGCGAGCGCGCGCTCGCGAGCGGCGGCGTAAGCATCGTCGCGTTCGACGATCTCTTCCAGCAGTCCGGTGAGAAGGGCCGAGACGGAGGTCTGCCGTTCGACCGCGAGGATCTTCACCTTCCTGAGAACCGGCTTCGGAACGGCGAGCGTGATGTTCTGGATGGGCTCTTTCACGCGAACGAGTGTACCACGTGTTCACGTGAAGATGATGTGCCTGGTTTCTCCTCACCCGTCGACCAGCGTGTGCCCCGCCTCGACCAGAGCGGCAACCGCCCGCTCCGCCTGCGCTCGCTTCACGAGCAGGTAGTCCGTATCGAAAGTCGAGACCGTGAAGATGCTGACGGCCGCCTCCATGAGCGGCTTTGCGACGGACGCGAGGATGCCGATCGCATCGAGCGGAAAGGGGCCGTGGAGCTTCAGGAGGACCCAGCCGCGATCGACCCGGACCTCGGGGCCGTCCAGCTCCGGCGGGAGACGGCGCTCTTCGCATACGATCGACAGCTCGTCGGCGGTTCGAGTCACGGACGTGAAGGTCTTTCCGGCCCAGGCGGGGAGGGGAGCGTCCGCCGGCAGGCGGCAGACCGCGTACGTGCCGGGTATGACCGAGAATCTCTGCCCCATTCGCCGACGCGGCCCCCGCTTCAGCCCTTTGGCGCCTGCTCGGCCTGCGCCTGGCCGGCGTGGTGCTTGATCATCTCGCCCTCGGCGATGTAGATGGCCTCCTCGCCGATGTTCGTGGCGAGGTCGCCCACGCGCTCGAGGTTCTTCGAGACGCTCATGATCTCGATCGACGCGCTGATGAGAGCCGGATTCTCGGCCATGTAGGTCAGGAGCTCGCGGATGATGGACTTGTTCTTCTCGTCGAGGAGGTCGTCGCGCTTGCAGACGGCGAGCGCGAGAGCGCTGTCCCGCCTCACGAAGGCGTCGAGCGACTCCTGCAGCATGCCGCGCGCGATCTGGGCCATATGGGGGATGTCGATCCACGGCTTGAAGGGCCGGAAGCGCGACAGGCGTTCGGCGCTCTCGGCGATGTTCACGGCGTGGTCGCCGATGCGCTCGAGGTCCGCGTTGATCTTGAGCGCCGACACGAGGAGGCGCAGATCGCCGGCCACGGGCTGCTGCGTGGCGAGGAGCTCGATCGCGTCCTCGTCGTTCCTGATCTCCATCTGGTCGACCACTTTGTCGCGGTCGATGACTCTCCGCGCCTTCGAGGCGTCGGCCTCGACGAGCGCTTCGACGGCGAGGCGGATCTGGTTCTCGACCTCCGCGCCCATGCCGATGAGCTGCCGGCGCAGGCTTTCGAGCTTCTCGGAGAAATGTTCTTTCATGAGGTCTCCTTGGTGCGTTCCACGGCGACGTCGCGCGGCGACGTCGCCGGCAGCGTGACGGTGAAGCGGCTGCCTTTGCCGGATTCGGAGTCCACGCGGATCGAGCCCCCGTGGAGGATGAGAAGGTGCTTGACGATGGCGAGGCCGAGGCCCGTGCCCGGGACCGACTTCGCGCGCGACGGATCGACGCGATAGAAGCGCTGGAAGATGCGGTCCTGCTCCGAGCGCGGGATGCCGATACCGCGATCCACGACGTGGATGTAGACGGGGGACGTTCCGCCCGCGGCGGCCGGCGCACCGCCCTCGGCGAGCACATCCACACGCTGCCCGGGAGGAGAGAACTTCACCGCGTTGTCCACGAGGTTGCGGAAGACCTGCGAGATGCGGCGGGGGTCTCCGGAGAGCACGAGGTTCTCGGCCGCCTCGACCGCGACCGTCACGCTCCGTGCCTCGGCGGCGGGCGCCAGGTCGCGGACGACGGAAAGGAGCAGCGGTCTGAGCGCGATCGGCTCGATCGCGAGCGTCACGGCGCCGGACTCGATCTGCGACAGGTCGGTGAGATCCGAGACGAGCGCCTCCATCTCGGAGGACTGCCGCTGAAGGATGCCCATGAGGCGCGCGATGTCCGGCGGGAGATCGCTTTCGCCGGCGAGCGTCTCGACTGCGGCCCGGATCGCAGAGATCGGCGTGCGCAGCTCGTGCGACACGTCGGACACGAAGCGGCGCCGCATCGTTTCCGTGCGCTCGCGCTCGGTGACGTCGCGGACGACCCCCACGGCGGCCGGCTCGCCGGCTGCCGCCCCGTGCGGGACGGCGCGGACGTTCACCTCGAGCACCAGCTCCGGCGAGATCTCCCCGCCGAGACGCAGGACGGCCGTCTCGTCGGACGAGGTCTCGCCCCGGATGCCGGCCGTAAAGAGCCGGAGCGTCTCGGGGTCGCGCACGAGATCCACGAGCGCGTGCCGTGGCGCGCCCGCGGGCGCTCTCAGGAGGGAGAGCGCTGCCGGGTTCGCGTCGAGGAGCGCGAGGGTCCGGTCCACGACGAGGAGGCCGACCGGGACCTGCTCGAAGACCGTCCGTGCGAGGAGGCGCGCCCGCGCGCTGCCCTCGCGCTCGGCGGCAACGAGACGCGCGAAGCGGGCGAGCGCCTGGAAGACCTCCTCGGTCTCCTCGGACGAGCCGGGAGGCGGCTCCGGCCGCCGGCCGTCGGCTGCTTCGGCGACGCCCGCCCGGACGCGGGCGAGGTCGTTCGCGTGACGCTGGCGGATGACGGTGACGAAGAACCCGACGAGGAGGCCGGCCGCGAGCGACACCTGATACAGCGTTCCGCGGAACGGAGCCTCGAGGAGGTCGAGGTCGTTCTGGCTGATCGCGAGGCGGAGATAGCCGGTGGGGGCCGCCTCCGGTCCGACACGGCGGGCGACGTAGACGAAGGGCTCGAGCACGGTGGAGGAACGGCGCTGGCCGAAGCCGATCCCGTCGCGCCGTGCGGCGACGACCTCGGGACGCGTGCTGTGGCTCTCGACGGCCGCGAGGTTGTCGGGCGCCACCTCGCTGTCGCCGAGCACGGTCCCGTCGGCCGCGATGAGCGTCACGCGCGCCCCCGCCTGGCGGGCCGCCTGGCGGATGCGCTCGATGGAATGAGCCCGCGTCCTGAGGTCCTCTTCGAATTCGGGCGAAAGGCGCTCGAGCTTCTCGACGAGATCGCGGCGGCTGCGCTCGTGGACGGCAGAGTCCAGCACGCGTGAGAGGGCGAACGCGAAAACGCCCCCGAGGACGATCCCGAGCACGACGGGGACGAGCGAGCGGCGCAGGATCCGACTCATCGGGCGAACTTGTACCCCACGCCGACGACCGTCTCGATCACGCGGTCGCCGATCTTCTTGCGGAGCGAGCGGATGTGGACGTCCACGGTACGCGTCTCGATATCGGCGGCATAGTCCCAGAGGCGGGACAGGATGGTTTCGCGCGACACGACGCGTCCTCCGCTCCGGATGAGGAGCCAGAGGAGGTCGAACTCCTTTTTCGTGAGATGCACGGCGTTCCCTTTGCTTTCCACGGTGTGCCGCGCACGGTCGATGCGGAGGTGGCCGTCGTCGTAGACGTCGTCTGGCGACTGCGGCAACGCGGTGCGGCGGAGCTGGGCGGCGATGCGTGCGAGAAGCTCCTTCATCGAGAAGGGCTTCGTGACGTAGTCGTCCGCGCCCAGCTCGAAGCCGAGGAGCTTGTCGCGCTCCTCCACCCGGGCCGTGAGCATGATGATCGGGACACGGCGCGTCTCCTCGTGCTTCTTCAGCTCGCGGCAGATCGTGAGCCCGTCCACGTCGGGCAGGTTCAGGTCGAGGACGATCAAATCCGGAGGGCGCACGAGGAGCTCGTCGAGGGCCACGAGGCCGCCGGCGAAGCGCTCGATCTCGTAGCGCCCGTCCTTCTTGAGGTTGTAGACGAGAGTGAACGCGAGATCCTCGTCGTCTTCCACGACGGCGATCCGCAGCCGCGCGGAGCCCGGGCCGCCCGGAGGCATCGCGTCGCGATCCGAGGCGCGCAGGGGCCTCGGTTCCGTCATCAGCCGAACCTCCCTGTAATGTAATCCTCGGTGGTCTTCTGGCGCGGTTTCGTGAAGATGATCTCGGTCTTGTCGAACTCGATGAGCTTTCCGAGCATGAAGAAACCCGTCTCGTCCGAGACGCGCGCGGCCTGCTGCATGTTGTGCGTCACGATGACGATGGTGTAGCGCTCCTTCAGCTCGAAGATGAGCTCTTCGACCTTGCTCGTGGCGATGGGGTCGAGAGCCGAGCACGGCTCGTCCAGGAGGAGGATTTCCGGCTCGACCGCGATCGCGCGCGCGATGCAGATGCGCTGCATCTGACCGCCCGAGAGGCCGAGGGCGGAATCCTGCAGGCGGTCCTTCACTTCTTCCCACAGGGCCGCGCTCCGGAGCGACTTCTCGCAGGCCTCGTCGAGGATGGCCTTGCTCTTGATGCCCTGGATGCGGAGTCCGTAGACGACGTTCTCGTAGATCGTCTTCGGGAACGGGTTCGACTTCTGGAAGACCATGCCGAACCGCTTGCGGATCTGCGTCACGTCCACGCCGCGCTCGTAGATGGATTTGCCGTGGATCTCGATCGCGCCGTCGATGCGCACGCCGTCGATGAGGTCGTTCATGCGGTTCAGACAGCGCAGGAGCGTGGACTTGCCGCAGCCGGAGGGGCCGATGAACGCCGTCACCGCGTTCTTCCTGCACGAGAGCGTGATGTCGAAGAGCGCCTGCTTGTCGCCGTAGAAGAGACTCACGCCGCGGCATTCGACGATCGCCAGCTTCACCTCGGACGACGAGGAGGCCGCGGCTGCGACGTTCGGGGCCTGCATCCGAGTGCCGGTCCGGCCTTCTGCCATGGTCGTGTCCATTGTCTCGCTCTTGTCTCTCTTCCCGACCTCAGAACGTGGAGGTCTTGAGCTTCTTGCGCAGGGCGTTGCGAATGACGATTGCCGTGAGGTTCAGGGCGACGACGATGACGAGAAGGAGGATGGTCGTCGTGTAGACCATCGGAATGGCGGCCTCGACGTTCGGACTCTGGAAGCCCACGTCGTAGAGGTGGAACCCGAGATGCATGATCTTGCGCTCGAGGTGGAGGAACGGAAAGATGCCGTCGACGGGCAGAGTCGGCGCGAGCTTGACGACGCCGACGATCATGAGCGGCGCGACCTCGCCCGTGCCGCGCGCCATCGCGAGGATGAGGCCGGTGAGGATGCCCGGAGCGGCCGCCGGCAGCACGACGCGCCAGGTCGTCTGCCACTTCGTCGCGCCGAGCGCGAGGGAGGCGTGCCGCATGCCGGGCGGGACGGCCGCGAGCGCCTCCTCCGTCGCGACGACGACGACGGGGACGGTGAGGATGGCGAGCGTCAGCGCGCACCAGATGATTCCGCCCGTACCGAACGTCGGCGTCGGGAGCGCTTCGGGGTAGAACAACCGGTCGATCCACCCGCCGACGCCGTAGACGAAGAAGCCGAGGCCGAAGATCCCGAACACGATCGAGGGCACGCCCGCGAGATTGTTCACCGCAATGCGCACGAGTCCGACGATCCGGCCCTGCTTCGCGTACTCGCGAAGGTAGAGCGCCGCCACGACGCCGAACGGCACGGCGACGATGCTCATCAGGACGACCATGAGAATCGTGCCGAAAATCGCGGGGAAGACGCCGCCCTCGGTGTTCGATTCGCGGGGCTCGTCGAACACGAACTCGCGGATCCGCGAGAGGTAGATCGCGGCTTTCTGCGCGAACGACACGGCGTTCGGCTGAACGATGCGCACCATGTCGAAAACGGGAATCGTCTTGCTCTTCCCTTCGGCGTCGATGAGCGTGGCGGTCACGGCCGCGTTGACCTTGCGGCGCGCCTCGAGACGCTCGCGGATCTCCTCGTAGCGCCGCCTGAGCTCGGTCTGATGCGCCTCGCTCGCCGCGCGGTGCTTCACGAGATCGGGATCCTTCTTCAGCTCGGCGCGCCGGATCGCGAGGCGGTCGCGCTCGAGCGCGGCGTTGATGGCGCCGACGTCCTTCTTCTCCGAGTCGCGCAGCTCCTCGAAAGCCGGACGGATCTTCTGCTGCATCTCCTGGAGCCGCGCGAGTCCCGCGGCATCGGCAGCGCCGAGGACCTCGTTCCCGCGCCTGAGCTCTTGGAGGAACCCGTGAAAATTGCCGTACTCCTGCCGTTCGACGAGGAGCGCGTTCGGCGGCGCGTCGCGCCGGACGATATCGTTCTCTTCGATCCAGCGAAAATCGAGGCCGTTCAGGTCTCGGTTCGCGATCTTCACGCGGATGCGCGTCGGGGGAGAGACCCGGTCCTTCACGCCCGGCATCGGCTCTCGCGAAAGGACCTCTCCGAGCACCTTCCTGCCGTCCACCGTCTCGATCCGGACGAGGGCGTGCGGCCAGAAGAAGCCGAGGCCGCGGACGGCCACGAGCGCGAGCAGGCCGAAGATGAGGAGGAGCGAGACTGACAGTCCGGCGCCGGCGAGCCAGATCATGGGCTCGCCCTTGCGGAACAGGAACTCGGCGAGCGACGCGCGGTGCGGGGCCGCCGCCGGGAACGCTTCGGGTCGCGCGGAGGCCGACATCAGATGACCGTGTACTTCCGGCGAAGCCGCTGGCGCAGCGCCTCGGCGAGCGTGTTGACGAGAAACGTGACGACGAACAGGAGGAGCGCCGCGAGGAAAAGGACGCGATAGAGCGTGCCGCCCTGCGGCGCCTCGGGAATTTCGACGGCGATGTTCGCCGCGAGCGTGCGCATCCCGTTGAAGATGGACCAGTCGAGGATGGGCGTGTTGCCCGTCGCCATGAGGACGATCATCGTCTCGCCCACGGCGCGTCCGAAGCCGACCATGAGCGCCGAGAAGATGCCCGCGGAGGCCGTGGGCAGGATGACGCGCATGGCCGTCTGCCAGGGCGAGGCGCCGAGCGCGAGCGAGGCGGCCTTCAGGTGCTCGGGAACGCTCGAGAGGGCGTCCTCGGAGATCGTGAAGATGATCGGGATGACGGCGAAGCCCATCGCGAAGGCGATGACGAGGCTATTCCGGGCGTCGTACTTGAGGCCCGAAGAAGTCAGCAGCCACGCCTTGAAATCGCCGGCGAAGAGGAGGCGTTCGAAGAGGGGTCCCAGGACCCAGGCGAAGAGCACGCCGAGAAGGGCTAGCGGGATCACGAGGAACAGCTCCTGACCGGGACGGACGTGCTGGCGCGTCTCGAAGGGCAGGAGCTGGAACAGGAATACGCCAGCCAGGACGAAGAGCGGGATGGCGGGCACGAGGAGGAGCGTCGAGACGGTCGCCTTCTGTATGAGCGGCGCGAGCCACAGTCCCGCGAGAAAGCCGAGGACGACGGACGGGAGCGCGGCCATGATCTCGACGATCGGCTTCACGAACCTCTTGACGCGTGGCGTCGCGAAGACCGACGTGTAAAGCGCCGCCGCGAGGCCGATCGGGACCGCGAAAAGCATCGCGTAGAACGTGCCCTTGAGCGTGCCGAAGATGAGGGGAACGAGCGACAGCTTCGATTCGAAGTCGTCCGTCGCGCCGCTCGACTGCCAGACGTATTCCGGCGTGTCGTAGCCTTCGTAGAGCTGCTTGCCGAAAAGCGATCGGAACGAGATCTCGGGATGGGGGGCGTCGAGCGTGAAGTCCGTCAGGCCGGCCGCCGTCAACGCGAGGAAGCTGTTCGCCTTCGGAGAAACGTCGAGCGCCGCGACGCGGTCCTCGACCGCCGCGCGCGCCAGCGTGCGCTCGTTCGTTCCGAAATGGACGACGAGACCGCCTTTTTCGTCGGCGCTGACGAACGTCTTGCCGCGGCCCGAGGCCCCCACCGCGGTGATCGCCGCAGAGTGGCCGTCGAAGACCTTCACCGGCTTGAGCCGCCTCTCCTCGGCGTCTGCCCTGTCCCGCACGCGCAGGAGGCCGGTGATGCGCCCGCGGGCGTCGCCGGCGACGAGCGTTTGCCCGCCCACCAGCGTTTCGAGAGCCGTGACCGGCGCCCCGTCCGCATTCACGGCCGTGGTTTCCGTGGCGCCGGGAGCCTTCGGATCCTGGAGCGGAATGCTCAGAATCTTTCCCGAGGCCGTGCCAACGCAGAGGGAGTTTCCGTTGTCGAGGAAAGTGAGCGCCGTAACCGATTCGCCCCCCAACGCGGCGGAGAGATCTTTCGGGGGGACGACACCCGGTTCCGCGGACACGACGCCGTAGAGAAGGACGCCGGGAGCGGGTGACGCCGCGACGCTGGACGCACCGGATTCCTGAACCGAAAAAGCGATGCGCGTAAGGGCCCGTCCCGCGGGATCGAGCGCGAGGCGGGGGAGCGCCTTGACTTCCAGGTCGACTCTGCGCGTCGCGCCCTCGAAGGAGGATTGCCACCGCACCGTCGCGACGGTCGCGCTCCCGTCGGAGAGGCCGAGGGCCATCTCACCCTTGATGGAACGGGCCGCGGCCGTGATCGCGCGGCCTTCCAGCCCGGGGATCGGCAGCTCTTTGACCGTCTTGCCGTCCGCGAGGGCGACGACGCGGAGCGTCCCGTCGGGCAGGAGGAAACAGACGTCGTCGCGGTATTCGTCGGCGCTCGCGAGAAGCGCGCGCTCGGGCACAGGGAGCTTCCCGTGCACGGCCGTCTTCGCCGGGGCGAACAGGGGAATCGCCTCCGACACGATGAGCAGGAAGATGAGGACGAGGCTCCCGACCATGAGGAGACCGCCCATGGAGATCGTGAGGCTCGCGAGTCGGTCCCAGGCCTTCGTCCAGAACCGCTGCGAGGAAGTGGGCTGCGTCATGACCGGTCGCGCCGGAAGCTCTTACTTGGCCAGCTTCCCGATCTCTTCGCTGACGGCGGCCGCGGGCAGCGGGAAGAAGCCGTCCTTGACGACGATCTCCTGACCCTCTCTCGAGAGGACGAACGCGAAGAACTCCTTGACGAGCGGGTCGAGGGACTTGTTCGGGGCGCGGTTGACGTAGACGAAAAGGTAACGCGAGAGCGGGTACTTCCGCGCGAGGACGTTCTCATAGGATTCCCCGTAGAACTCCCCGCCTTCGGCCTCGGCGAGCTTCACCGTCTTGACGCCGGACGTCGTGTAGCCGACGCCCGAATAGCCGATCGCGTACTTGTCCTCGGCGACGCCCTGCACGACGGACGACGAACCGGGCTGCTCCTTGACGCTGTTGCGATAGTCGCCCTTGGCGAGCGCGTGCTCCTTGAAGTAGCCGTACGTTCCGGAGGCCGAGTTGCGACCAAAGAGGGAGACGGGCTTGTTCGCCCAGTCGCCCGTCAGGCCGAGATCACCCCACGTCTTGATGTCCTTGCCGCCGCGCTTCCTCGTGGACGAGAAGATCCCGTCGACCTGCTTGAGCGTGAGCTTCTCGATCGGGTTGTCCTTGTTGACGTACACCGCGAGGCCGTCGAGGGCCACGCGGACCGCGGTCGGCTTGTAGCCGTACTTCGCCTCGAACTTGTCCTTCTCGGCGCCGGACATCTCGCGCGACATCGGGCCGAGCTGAGCCGTGCCCTCGGTGAGCGCGGGAGGAGCCGTGGACGAGCCCTTGCCCTCGATCTGGATGTTGACGTTCGGGTAGGCCTTCTTGTAGCCCTCGGCCCAGTACGTCATCAGGTTGTTGAGCGTGTCCGAGCCGATGGAATTCAGGTTTCCGGAGATGCCGGACGACCGCTTGTAGCCCGGAATCGCCGAGTCCACTTTCACGGTGTCGGCGAAGAGCGCGCAGGAGACGGCGAGCGCGAGCGCCGCGATCGCCGGCTTTTTCGAGACGAGTTTCATGTGACGTCCTCCTTCCAGAGTGTCTTCCCTGGTGGCGCGGAGTCTTGGCGCCGACCGGGTTGTTTATGTGTGAACCGTGTTAAGTCGGTGTTAAGCGTCACATGACGCCACTCTTTACGGGATCTACACACGTATTGAGAGGGCCCTTAACCCTTCTCCCCGAGAGTCCCGCAGTCAAGCAAGGAGGACCTCGATGAAGAAGCTTTTGAACGGGCTCGGCGCGCTCGCCCTTTCGGGCGCCGTCCTGCTCCCGGCCGCCCTCACAGGAGCCGCCCTTCTCGGATTCGCGACGCCGGCCGCCGCCCAGGGGCTCTGGTACAAAGAGGTCGAGATGGACGGGCGGATTTACGTGTTCAACACGGACAAGAAGTACAGGGAGTGGCTCGTCTCGAACGACATGGGGGTCGCGGTCACGATGCTCGGGCAGGGGCCGAACGGGGAAACCGTCGTCGCCGAGAACGAAACCGCGATCGACCTCTACAACCTGAAGCACGACCGGCCCGGCTACAACCGTCCGGCGCCGAAGCCCGCGGCCGCCCCAGGGCCCTCGACGGTCCTAAGGTGGGGGAGCGAGGGCGAGCTGAAGTTCGGTCTCCTCCTCCAGAGCTGGTACATCACCGACGATTCGCCGCTTTCGATTCCGACGGGCACGGCCACGAGCTCCACGCTCGGAAATTTCATCGGCGCGAACACGTTCCGGCTGCGCCGCGCCGAGATCAAGCTCAACGGCAAGGTGAACGGCTCGTGGGCGTTCGAGGTCATGCTCGATCCGGCCAAGGCGATCGTCTCCACCGCGGCGGCGGCGAACAACAACGCCAATGACGCCAAGATCCTGCAGGACCTCGCGGTGACGTTCACGGGCCTGAAGGGCTGGGAGCTCTCGCTCGGCCAGAAGAAGATCACGCTCACGGAAGAGGGCGTCCGATCCTCGTCGGAGCTGGATTTCGTAGAACGCAGCCAGATCACGCGCGCCGTGTCCGACCGCCGCGAGACGGGTTTCTTCTTCAAGGGCGACGTCGCCGAGCCGGTCACGCTCTGGGGCTCCCTCACGAACGGCGGCGCCTCGAACACCCTCGACGATTCGAGGGACACGGTCAATGTCTGCGGCCGCGCGGACATCAAGGTCGTCCCCGGCCTTCTCTTCGGCGGCTCGGGTTGCTACAGCGGCGGCGAGACCCCCGCGCACCTCGGCCGGACCCGCTTCGGCGGCCACGCGCGCTTCAACGGCGGCAAGGACTTCCCCCTCATCGCCGAGGCCGAGTACGTGACCGCCAAGGACGGCCGTGCCGGCGCTCTCGACCTGCGCCGCGACGGGTTCTACGGCGAGGCGCTCTACACGGTCGCCGACCAATTCCAAGTCGGCGCCCGCTACGACGTCATCACGAACGACAAGGACGCCCAGGACGGCGAGAACGGCGTCAAGCAGAAGAACTCGCAGATCAAGACCTGGGCGTTCGGCTTCCACTGGCTCCCGCTCGGCCACGACAAGTACAAGAACGTGAGCCTCAAGCTCGAGTGGTTCAAGGTCCAGCAGGACAACCGCCTCGTGAACGGCGCTCTCAGCGACAGCTACAACCAGTTCGTCCTCGCTGCCCAGGCCGCCTTCTAGACCGTCGGGGAGCTCGCCCTGCGGAAGCTCTCGATCTTCCGCCTTCTCTGGCGAGCCTGGAGTTCGGGGTCCCGCTCGGAAATCCGGATCTCCTGTCTGTGTTCGCAGGATGTGCAGATCTTGACAACCGTGTCGGGAGGCGGGCTCAAGAGACTCACGACGATCTGGTTGGAGACTCCGCATGCCCCGCAGGTCCAGAGCTGAAGCATTGGTCTTCGACCTCCGCGCGGGCGTCTATCACACGGGCGTGAAGTTTCACGTGAAGTCCTCCACGCTCCGCAAGATCAGGGCCAGGAGACGGCGATGAAGCGGTAAATCGACTATTCGTTGCCTCACGCGAATTTGATGGACTGCGGTCTAATCGCGTTCATGAACAGGGAATCCAAGACGATCGGCCTCGTCGCCCATGACAACCGAAAGCGAGACCTCATCGAATGGGTGGAGTGGAACTCCGAGATTCTGCTGGGGCACCGCCTCGTCTGTACGGGTACGACCGGGAGGCTCGTCGAGGAGGGCCTCAAGGCCCGTCTCGCGCTCCAGAAGGATCCGCCCCCGGTTCCCGAGATCAAGAGGCTCAAGTCCGGGCCGCTCGGCGGCGATCAGCAGCTCGGTGCGATGATCGCCGAAGGGCTTATCGACGTCATTGTCTTCTTCTGGGATCCGATGGAGCCTCACCCGCACGACGTCGACGTCAAGGCCCTGCTCAGGATCGCGGTCGTCTATAACATTCCGATCGCCTGCAACCGTTCGACTGCCGATTTCATCATCTCTTCTCCGCTCCTCTCGCAGCCGTATGCGCCGATCGTCAAGGACTACTCGGCGCACGTCGAGCGGAAGTTGAAGGACGGCTGAGTGGGGATCGGTCACGCCGGAGGAATGAGCCCGCTTGATCCGCGACGTGCTCGCCTGGATTCCGATGCTGGTGATTGCTGTCGCAAACGGTGCGCTCCGCCAGGCGACGTTCGGGAAGGTCATGCCGGAGCTTCGCGCTCATCAGCTCTCGACTCTCATCGGCTCTGTGCTTATCGGCCTTTTCATCTGGCTTGTCGTCCGCACATGGCCCGCATCCTCGAGCCGCCAGGCGGTTCTCATCGGGCTCGTCTGGCTGCTTCTCACCGTGGCGTTCGAGTTCTTCATGGGTCTCGTGCTCGCGCAGCGACAGTTGTCGCAGGTTCTTCACGACTACAACCTCCTGGCGGGCCGCATATGGGTGCTCTTCCTCATCTGGCTCACGATCGCGCCCTGGGTGTTCTTCTGCCTTCGTCGCGTTAGGGACGGGAGCTCCTGACAAGGGAGGCGCTGCGGGCCTTCTCGAGGTGCGGCACGGCGTCCTCGAGGACGAGAATCACTGTTTCCGTACCGACCTGCCGGTTTCCGACGTGCAGCGTGCCTTCGATCGACGGGCGCGAGGGCACGGCGGCGACCTTGAGGCCCTTCCTCCAGACGACGCCGAAGGAATCCCAGGCAGCGTGTCCTCGTCGTCGGGATGCAGGCGCGCCTCCGGGTTGCGCGTCAAGTAGATGCCGACCTCCGGCTTTGGGTCCTGGACGGCATTGCCCTTCAGGACGACCCGCTGACCGTCGAGTTCCTTGAGGCGGTCGGAGTACGTCGCTCCGGTCGTCTCCACCTTCGCAAAGAAATCCGCCCAGGTTAGGTGGGGGAGGGAGTCCGGGACCTTCTGCTTCGGACCCGTGCTGTTGGGCGCCGTCCGCACTGCAATGGGGCCAGCATGAAGATCTTCTTCGAAAGGGAAGAAGGCCAGTGCACCTAGAAGAACGGTCGCGAAAGTGACGTGACCACGGGTCACGGTAGCTCCCTTAAGAAACCGAAGAGAGAAAGAGATTTCTTCGAAGGGTCGGACGGCCGTGAAACATGCGAGAGACCTCCTAATTTGATTTGCGGTCGGAGGACAATCTCATTCGCAGAGGTCTTCTCTTCGTGATCCCCGAGTGAACTTTTCGTAAGAAGACGAGCGGTGAGCGCCTGGCCGCTTCGCGTCAGGCCGCCGCCGGCAGCGTGTGCCGCGACGGCATGAGGTGCGTTCCCGGGCCGAGGCGGGCGCGATGGCCCTGCCAGTCGACTTCGCGCGAGAGGTAGGGCACGAGCTGCGTGGCGAGCTGGAGCAGGTCCTTCACGGGGAGGAGAAGGAGCTGCGCGGCCGTCACGTCGGCCCGCGCCGCCCGCGCGAGGACGAAGCCCTGCGCGAGCCGAAGAAGGAGGATGGCGCCGGCGGCGGCGAACGGCAGATGCGGGAGGCCGGATGGCTCGAGCGCCGCCCCGCCGCAGGCGAGGAGGGAAAACGGAAGCGGATTGAGGAGGAGCTCACCCGTGTACGTCAGCTTCGAGAAGGAGTACCGGATCTTTCCCCAGCGCCCCTGGCGGTCCAGAGCCCGTCCAAGGGAACGGGTCACCGTCACGTTGCGGACGACGACCGTCGAGAGCGCGATTCGAAAGCCTGCCGCCTTCACCGCGCAACCGATGGCCTGGTCCTCCGCAAGGACGTGCGTGAACGCGGCGAAGCCTCCGATCGCGTCGTGAGCGGCCCGGGTCAGCGCCATGGATTTGCCCACGACGCACGCCACGCCGCCGGCTGCGGCCAGAATCGTGCCGGGCAAGACGAACGTGAGGAGGTGAAGGCTCTCGATGGCGGCGCCGAACGAGCGCGCGTGAGAGCCCGTGAACACGTTCGAGACGCAGCCGACCGCGGGATCGTCGAAGGCGGCGGCGGTCGCCGCGACATCGCCGGGCTCGACGCGCACGTTCGAGTCGGAAACGAAGAAGATGTCGCCTCGGGCGGCGCGCGCCGCCGCGACGAGCCGCTCGACCTTGGGGTTCGAAAGCGCGGCGCCGGTTCCTCCGCCCACGACGAGGCGGAAAGGCGCTTCGGGAAAGCGGACCATCGCGCAGCGGGCGGCTCCGACCGCGGGATCGTCCTCGCGCGCGGCCGAGAGGACGACCTCGTAGTCGACACCGGTCAGACGCGCGAACGACGCGAGGTTCTCTTCGAGGCCGTCGTCAAGCCCGGAGAGCGGCTTGAGGATCGAAACGCGGGGCGAGGTCCTGGTGAAATCGGCCGGCCGGAAACCGTTCGCGGCCGGCTCCCGCCGGCCCCCGGCGAAAGGGCCGCGTCTCCGGCGAAGGAACCGGACCACGAGGCCCGCCTGAAGGGTCGTCAGGACGGCTCCCGCGGCGGCCACGGCGAGGAGTACGGTCGTGATCGTCACGGCGCGGCCCTCACGCGGTCGCCGGCTCGATGAAACCGGGAATGACGGTGCAGGGACGGAGCGGCTCGGTTTCGTCGGGGATACGCGCCGCGACGGGGACCGGGTCGGGGAGGCGCGTGACGCCGAGGCCCTTCCCGGCGCGGAGAGACGCGAGGATCGCGTCAGGGCTTTTTTCGCAGCTCATGAGGGTCTTCCAGGCGTAAAGGTGGGGGCGGTCGTGGAAGTCGCTGTTGCCGACGTACGGGAGGCGGGCGCGGGAGACCTGCGGGAAGAGGTCCCAGCGGCACGCAAGCTCCCAGAGGTCGATGAGCGACGAGACTTCCCGGCGCCTGTTCCAGAGGTAGAACGTGTTCGCGAACCAGTCCGACTGCTCGTTCGGATGGCACGCCACGGTCACCGCGCCGGCTTCGTGGGCGCGTGTGAGCATTTCCTCCACGGGGCCGTCCGCCGAGACGAAGCGGTCGAGGCCGAGCGCGAGGGCGTGGGCCGAGCGCTTTCCCGTGAGCGCGTTGCGCGTGAGCTCGCAGCCGGCTAGGACGACCATGCGGTAGGCGTCCCAGGCGCGCCGCGCCTCGCTCTCGATCTCGGCGCGGTACGCGCCGAAGTTGTCCGCCGTGATCGAGAGCTGGCAGTGAAGCGCGATTTTCCCGAGGAGCGAGTCCGCGTTGACGACGTGGTCGGTGATGGCGATGGCGTCGTGGCCGGAGCGCCCGAAGAGGTCCACGACTTCCGGGATCGACAGGCGCCCATCCGACCAGGTCGAATGCACGTGAAAGTCGGCCAGCAGCATGGGTTGCCTCCTCCCCGCGAAAGATGGGCCCCGGGGGTGCGGAGGGGATGAACCGGGTGTTCAGGCGAGGTTAAATTTGCACAGATTTCTGTGCATGAGTTTCCCGCAACGAGAGCGCGAGGAACGACTTGCCGAGATCGCGGAAGACGGCCGCGGAGGGCCGCGGGCGGCGCTCGAAAGTCTCGGGATCGACCGCGTGAAGACCGAACTTCGGGCCGTAGCCGTCGAGCCACTCGAAGTTGTCGAGGAGCGACCAGTGCAGGTAGCCCGCGACCGGAACGCCCGCGGCCTCGGCCTCGGCGAGAGCCGCAAAATGGGACTCGAGGAACGCGGGGCGAAGCGCATCGGCGCCGTCGGCGAGGCCGTTCTCGGTGACGAGGACCGGGAGGCCGAGCCGGCCCGCGTCGCCGAGAAGGGCAGCGAAGGACGCGGGCGCGATTTCCCATCCGTTGTCCGTGAGACCACGCCCCTGCCGGTCGCGATAGGCGAAGCCGGTGAGGACGCGCGTCGCCGCCGGGAAGCGCACGTGAAGGCGCGAGTAGTAGTTGACGCCCACGAGGTCGAGGGAACCGGGGAGCGCGTCACGGCGCCCCTTGAAGCGCGTGAACGGCGGGATCCAGAGATTCCACCTTCCCGTCGCGAACGCCTCGAGGAACGCCGTGTTGTAGAGCCGGCGCGCGTGCCGAGCGAGAAGCGCGTCGAACGGATGTCCCGGGCGATCGGCAGCGAAGTCCATCATGTTGTGCGCGACCCCGATCGCGGCGCCGGGCGCCTCCTGGCGCAGGACGCCCGCCGCCTCCGCGTGCGCCGCGAGGATGTGGTCGAGAGCGCGCGCCGCGGCACGCGAGTCGGCGAGGCCGGGCGGGATCTGACCGTCGAGAAAGCCTCCGAGGAGCAGGACGAGCGGCTCGTTGAACGGCATCCAGAGCCGCACGTGAGGAGAGAGGGCGCGCGCTGTCTCCCGGGCGAAGCGCGCGAAGGCGTCGACCGAGGCAGGCGAAGTCCAGGGTGTCTCCTCGTGGAACCACCTCGGATGAGTGAAGTGGTGGAGCGTCACGACCGGCTCGAGGCCGAGCGAGACGAGGCGCTCGACGAAGCGACGGTAGCGCGCGAGCGCCGAGCCGTCGAAGACGCCGCGCCGCGGCTCGACGCGGCTCCACGACACGGAGAACCGGAAGGCGTTCGCGCCGAGGCCGGCCGCGAGCGCGGCATCCTCCTCGTATCGCCGCCACGAGTCCGCCCCGCGCCCGCATGCGCCGCCTCGCGTGCGGCCTGCGGCTTCCCAGTCCGTCCAGTCGCAAGGATCGTCGCCCTCGACCTGGTAGTGGGACACGGCGACGCCGAAGAGGCGCGGGCGGTCGGGGAACGGGAAGGCGCTCACTTCACGTCAAGATAACAGGGCTACGATACGGCCGAGACGATCAAGAATGGCGGCGAAGAACATCGCGGCGATCGACGTGGGATCGAATTCGATCAAGCTCCTCGTCGCGCGACGCGATGCGTCCGAGCCAGGCCACTGGTCCGAGATCCTCCGCGAGAAGGAGATGGTTCGGCTCGGGCAGGAGACGCTCGCCACGGGGTCTCTTTCCGAGGAGGCGATGGCCGACGGCATCGACTGCCTCGTGCGCTATGCGGCGCTCGCGCGCGCGGCGGGCGCCTCAGCCATCACGGCCGTCGCGACCTGCGCGGTGCGCGAGGCCGCGAACGGGGACGAGTTCGTCAAGCGGGTGCGCAAGGAGACGGGGCTCCGACTCGCGGTGATCTCCGGCGAGGAGGAGGCGCGCCTCATCACCCGCGCCGTACGCTCGGACCTGCCGCCTTCCTGCGACCCGCTCCTGGTCCTCGACATCGGCGGTGGCTCGACCGAGGTCGTCGTGGCGGAGGGAGACCGGATTCTCCTCGCCGAGAGCCTCGACCTCGGCGCCGTGCGCCTGACGGATCTCTTCGTCTCGTCGGACCCCCTCTCTACGAAGGACGAGCGTCGCCTGCGCCGGGCGGTGAGGAGCCGGCTCGCTCGCCTCCGAAAGCCGGTGCGCCGCGCGAGGGTCAAGACCGCCGCCGGAACGTCGGGCACGATCCTGGCCGTCGCCGCGATCGCGGCCGGGCTCAGCGGGCGGTCTCCGGCCGGGACGGGTCATCGCGCGCTCGACCGGCGGGAGGTGTCGCGGATCGCGAGCACGCTCAAGAAGTCGACGGCGCGACAGAAGCTCCGGATTCCGGGGCTCGAGGCCGACCGGCGGGACATCGTCACCGCGGGAGCGATCCTCCTCGAGGAGCTGCTCTTGGCGTTCGACGTGGAGACTCTCCTCGTGTCGGAGCGCTCGCTGCGCGACGCGCTCGTCCTCGAGGCTCCGGCTCCAGCGCCGGCGGCGCGGGGACGCAGGGCCGAGCGGAACATCCGGCGCGAGTCCGTGTCGCGCCTCGGCAGGCGTTCGGGCCTGTCGCAGGTGCACGCCGTCCGGGTGCGCGATCTCGCGCTTTCGCTCTTCGACCAGACGCACAGTCTCCACCAGCTCACTGCGCTCGAGCGTGAGTGGCTCGAGCATGCCGCCGTGCTGCACGACATCGGGCTCTCCGTGGCCTATGCCCGCCACCACCACCACTCGCATTACCTGATCCTGCACGGCGATCTGAAGGGCTTCACGCAGGCCGAAGTGGAGCTGATCGCTCTCGTGGCCCGGTACCATCGCAAGGCGCCGCCCGGCGACGCGCACGAGCCGTTCCAGAAGCTCGATCCCTGGAAGAAACCGGTCGTCGAGAAGCTCGCGGCCTTCCTGCGCGTCGCTGACGCGCTCGACCGCACACACCGCGGACTCGTCAAGCGGATCCGTGTGACGCCTCGCGGCAAGAAAGTGCACCTGGTTCTCTCGGCGCGCGCGCCGCTCGACCTCGAGCTGTGGGCCCTGAGGAAGAAAGCCCGTCTTTTCGAGAAGACCTTCGGCGCGAAGCTCGTGGCGCGCGCGGTTGTCGGATAATCCCGGTGTGCTCCCTGCCGTGATCGTGCTTTTCGCAGCCCAGGCGTCTTCCCCGACGCCCGCTCCGTCGCCCACGCCAACTCCCGTGGCAGCGACTCCCGTCCCCAAGCCGACCCCCGTGCCCGCCGCCGATCCGAACCGCCCGCGGTCGCTCTCGGAGATCGCGCGCGAAAGGCGGCTCGGCCGCCTCGCGGGAGCGGGCGCGGTCGTCGTCACGACGCCGGAGCCGGAGCCCGATCTGGCGCCGTCCGGAACGCCCTCCGCGCGCCGCGCGGGACTGGTGCGCGTGGAAGACGTGCAGGACAACGGCGCCGTAACGGAGGGCTTCGTTTCGGTGTACGGCACGGTCCGCAACACGGGTCGCGTTCCCACGTGTCGCGTGAGGATTTTCCTGAGGCTCTACGACGACCACGGCGTCCTTCTCTCGACCGGGGAGACGACGACGGACCTGAAGGTCGTGGCGCCCGGGGAAGCGGTCACGTTCGGAGGGACCGTGAAGACACCCGCGGGCCTGCGCGGCTCGCGGGAGCGAAAGCCCGACCCGCTCGTCGACGGCCCGGCCTCGACGAACTGGCAGCGCGTGGGGCGCGTGGACGCGGAGATCATCGACGTGAGCGACGTCTGCCGTTGAGCACCGCGCTGATCCTGACGATTTTCCTGCAGGTAGCGGCGGCGAACGCGCCGTCGCCCGCGCCGGCGGTGACCCCGACGCCGACGCCGACGCCGACGGCTCGCATCCCCGCGCGCCCGCGCACGCTCCAGGACGTCGCGCGCGAGCGGCGCCTGAAGACGACCGCGGACGCGAAGGGCGCGGTCACGACGATCACGCTCGGTTCCGCGCCGGGTGCGACGCCCGCCGCAACTCTCTCCGCGTCGCCCGCCGCGAGCGGGGAGGCGCCGGCCGGCGACGCGCCGAGCGCGGCCGACATACGCGTCGTCACCGTCTCGAACGACGGGATCGTGGACGCCGTGGGAGCCGTTCGCGTCTCGGGCACGATCCGCAACGCCGGGGATGAGACGGCATGCGGCGTCGTGATCCTCGTGAGGATCCTCGACAACAAGGGCAACTACCTCGCGTCCGCCCAGACTCCGGCGGACGTAAACATCCTGCCGACGGGAGAGACGACGAGCTTTCACACGAGCGTGCAGGCGCCTCCAGGCGTGCGCGGCGCGCGCACGAACCCCGACCGCCGGGACGTGACGGATGGAAGCACGACGATGGCGGGAGACTGGAAGCTCCTGGGCGGCGCCGAGGCGAAGGTCGTCGGCGCGTCCGCCTGCCCGAAGTGACGGGTCGGCGCGCGGGCCCGAGCGGCGCTACGCCCCCGACTTGGTCGCCAAGTCGACGAGATCCATGTCCACGCGGGGCAAAGCCTCGCCCGCGGCGTGCCTGCGCTCGACCTCGGCGCGCACGAGGGTCCCCTTCGCCGGGCTCTGGCGGAGCACGCTCACGGCGCCAACCGTGATGGTGTAGGTGCCGCAGACGCCGCAGCGCAACTCGATCTCGGCGGTGGCGCTCCGGGCTCCGAGAGCGCTTCCGCCGCAAAGGAGACAAGCCATGTCGATGACCGACAAGGGACACCTCGTGTCGGGATTCTCCGCCTGCCGGAAGCCAAAGGGAATGGGAGGGGACGCTGGCCGCTCGCCATGCCCTGGCGAGCGGTCGTCATGGGGTTGTCGTGTCCGCTCGGAAGGGATCGAGGTCGAGGAAGGTCTTGAGCGGAGGGAGGCCCTCGGCGGGAAGGCCGCCGGCACCGACGGCCGGGAGCTCACGGACCTGCTCGGTGTCGCGGAAGCCGTTCGGGCCGATGGTGTCGAAGTCGCCGGCGATGTTCGAGCCCTGCTGCCTGGAGCCGTCGGGAAGGAGCAGCTGCGGATGGTCGAACGGTGCCATCTCCAGCCTCACCCTTTCGTCGGTGAGCGTGAGCAGGAAGGCCACGAGGTCGTCCTTCTGCTGTTCGGTCAGGAACAGGTCTGTCATGTCGAAGTGGAGGTCGTCGATGTTGTCTTCATGGAAGTCCCCGCCGCGGTCGTACTCGTCCACGACCTGGCGCAGGGTGGCCTGCCCGCCGTGGTGAAAGTACGGCCCGGTCAGCTCGACGTTCCTGAGGCTGGGGGTCTTGAAGGCGCCATTCGTGGCCGTGCGGGTCGGGTCCGGAAAAGGAGCTCCGAAAGGCAGCGGCGCGACGTACCTGGCGACCTCGACGGGCAAGAGCCCCTGGCGAGCCAGGACTCCGAGCCGCGCTTCGGACAGGGGAAACGGGTTGTTCGTGAAGGGGTTGACGAAAGGCGAGTCGCCGCCCCGGCCGATGTCGTCGGTCGACCTGCGCGAGCCGGTGTTGTACCAGCCGCCGTCGTAGAAGGCGACCCCGTCGGCCAGCAGCATGATCTCGACACGGTTCATGGGGTCTCCCCGGAACGTGTACGAGGAGTTCGTGAACTCGGGCCCCGCGTGACAGTTGGCGCAGGCGCCCTGCTCTCTCTCGAACTCGCTCTTGCCGGCCGAGAGGAAAACGCCCAGGCCGCGCTGCTGCTGCAGCGTCAGGGGGTGGGCCGAGGGATTTTCGGCGTAGCGGTCGAAGGGTGAATCGTCCGAGATCAGGGTGGACTCGTAGGCCTGGATGGCCAGGCCGAAGTAGAAGGCGAAGTTGGCCTCCATCTGGGTGTATTCGTCGAGATGCAGCGGGCGGTTGGGCCTGGGAGAGAAGACGGGCTGGCCGCCCGCGAACGTGACGATCGTCGAGGAGGATTGCCAGTACGGCTTCCAGAACGCGGCCCTGATCAGCGAGGTGTAGTCGGTGTTGAGGCCCTTGCCTCCAATGGGCGCCATGGACATGCGCCCCAGGACGCTGTCGTTCGGATGCACCCTCTGAAGGGCGAGCGCCCTGAGCGAGAGCATCTTCTTACCCACGTCCGGCCACGTCCGGCCCGAGAACGACATCTCCATGTCCGACAGCACCGGTCCCACGGCCTGCGAGGCCAGGCTCGCTTTCTCGATCCGGATGATCTGCTTCTGAAGAGTGCCACCGGCTTGGACGAAGATGCCGGAGTTCATGTCGAGCGGGCCGAACGGGTTGTTTCCGTTGAAATACTGGTTCGCCCGGCCGTCCCAGAAGTTGTGGACGTTGAACACGGCGTTGATCACGCTCGGGGTATTGCGGGGCGGGACCCTGCGGACGTTGACGCCGTTCACGTTGAAGTCCGGGTCGGCCA
>JBGQDL010000025.1:0-34061 GCA_041495865.1 Thermoanaerobaculia bacterium
GACATCGAGGAGGCGCGCGAGCGGGGGCGCGTCGATCGTGCGGGAGCGGCGGTTCACGACGAACGTAATCCTCATGTTCCCGCCCGTCGCGCCGCGAAGAGGTCTTCGGGCAAGAGCGGCAGGTCGTCGCGGACGATGCCCGTGGCATGCTCGATCGCCGCGGCGATCGCCGGCGCGCCGCCGTCCATGGGCAGCTCGCCGATGCCCTTGGCCCCGCCGCCCGGGCCCTTCGAATAGGGATCCTCCACGAGGATCGTCGTGAAACGCGGGGCGTCGAGGCTCGTGGGGACGATGTAGTTCGCCATGCGGGAGTTCACGATCTTCCCGTCCCTGAGGGCGAGCTTCTCGTTCAGCGCCCAGCCGATCGCCTGAAGCGTTCCCCCCTCGATCTGCCCCTTGCACATCAGAGGATGGATGGCTTTGCCGACGTCGTGCGCGGCCCAGAAGCCGAGCACCGTCGTCTCGAACGTGTCGAGGTCCACCTCGACCTCGGCGATGTCGCAGCCCCATCCGAAAACGGGGTAGGCGTCGCCGCGGTAGGTCGCGTCGTCCCAGGCGACGTCCGAAGGCGTCTCGTAGGTCCTCTCGGAGACGACCGGGTCCGGGCCCGCGAGCAGGCGGAGCGCCGCGCCGTCGAACGAGCCCCCGCGCTTCCTGCGGTCGGCGTCGATGCGCGCGTAGAGATCGCGGGCGGCGCTCTCGACGATCGAGCCGACGATCATCACGGTGCGCGAAGCGACGGTCGGGCCCGAGTCCGGGACGAGCGCGGTGGACGGCGTCGCGAAGTCCACGCGGTCCATCGACACATGGAGGGCCTCGGCCGCGATCTGCCGAAAGACCGTCTCGGTGCCCTGTCCGATGTCCGTCGACGCCGTGCGGATCCGGAAACGCGGCCTCTTTTCCGAGGGCGCGCGAAACAGGTCGATGGCCACGCGGCCCTTCAGCCGTCGCTCACCCGAACCGGTGAACCCGGCCCCATGGAGGAAGACGCTTGCGCCGACGCCGCGGGCCTTGCGCGAAGCGGAACCGCCGCGCGCGGCCGGGCCGAGCGCGAGGCGCTTCCGGTCCCAGCCGCTCGCGGCCCTCGCTTCCTCGACGCACCGCGCGACGCCGACCGACTCCTTCAGGACCTGGCCGGTCGGCGTCGTGTCCCCGACCAGGAGGAGGTTTCTCTCGCGCAGGAGGAGCGGGTCCAGCGACAGCTCGCGCGCGATGCGGTCCATGTGCCGCTCGATGGCCCAGATCGTCTGCGGCGCCCCGAAGCCCCGGAAGGCGCCGTTCGGAGGCGTGTTCGTGGCGACCGCGACAGCCTCGATCGCGGCGTGCTCCCACCGGTAGGCGCCCGCCGCGTGAAGGGCGCCTCGCGAGAGGACGACCGGGGTGAGCGTGACGTAGGCGCCGCCGTCCATGACGACCTTGATCGAGACGGCCGACAGGTTCCCCTTGCGGTCGCATCCGGACGTGATCGTCACTTCGCAGGGATGACGTTTCGTCGTCGCCTCGATGTCCTCCTGCCGGTCGTAGATCATCTTCACCGGCCGGCCGCTCTTCTTCGCGAGCAGGAGCGCATGCAGCGCGAGAAGCGTGGGGTACTCCTCTTTCCCGCCGAATCCGCCGCCCGTGACGGCCTGCGTCACGTCCACGTGCGCGTCGTCGAGGCTGAACGCGCGCTTGACGCCCTTGTGGACGTAGAACGGGCACTGCAGCGAGCCGATCAGGTGAGCGCCGCGCGCGTCCCAGAACGCGAGCATCCCCTGGGGCTCGATGTAGAGCTGCTCCTGATGGGGCGTGCGGTACGTTCCACGGAGGCGGACGGGGCTCGACGCGATCGCCCGGGCCGCGTCGCCCTTCGAAATCCGGTACGTCGCGAAGATGTTGTCGGGCCCGTGGATCTGCGCCTTTCGCGCGAGCGCATCGGCGACCGTGAGCACGGGCGGCAGGGCCTCGATCTCGGGCGTGAGGGCGCGCAGGGCGCGGGCGAGGCGGACGGGATCCTCGGCCGCCACGAGCGCGAGGGGCTCGTACGCGTGGCGGACCTCGTCCGACGCGAGGACGGGCTGGTCCTCCTCGATGAGCGCCACGACGTTCACCGGCACGTCCTCGGCGGTCACGACCGTCACGCCCGCCCAGTCGAACGCGGGGTCCCTTCGAATGCCGCGCAGCCAGCCCCGCGCGACGGGGCTGCGGAGGGTGGCTCCCAGGAGCACGCCCGGCCGTGTGAGATCGTCGACGTAGCGGGCCGTCCCGGCGACCTTAGCCGGACCGTCCGCGCGCGGCACGCTGCGGCCGACGAGCGCCATCCTGGTCAGTCTCCCGCCACGTCCCGGAGCGCGGCCTCGACTTCCGTGAAGCGGAACCGGAAGCCGAGCGCCTCGGCCTTCTTCGAGACGACCCGTTGTCCGTCGAGCACGACCGTGGCCATCTCGCCGAGCAGCAGCCGCACGGCGGGCGCGGGCACCGGCAGGAGGCTGGGCCGGTGGAGGACGCGGCCGAGCGTCGCCGCGAATTCCCTCATCGTGACCGGATGCGGAGCTACGCCGTTGATCGGGCCGTCCGCGACACGGTTTTCGAGGGCGAAGGCGAACAGGGCCACGAGGTCGTCCCGGTGGATCCACGACATCCATTGCTTCCCGCTCCCCACGCGTCCGCCCGCGAAGGCCCTGAAGGGCGGAAGCAGCTTCGCGAGGGCGCCGCCGCCTCCGCCGAGGGCGATGCCGGTGCGGATCCGTGCGACGCGCACGCCGAGCGGCTCGGCCTTCTTCGCGGCCTCTTCCCAGGCGATACACGTCCGAGAGAGGAAGTCGGTTCCCGGCGGGGCGTCCTCGTCGAGGAGCTCGTCGCCGTGCGGGCCGTAGATGCCGATCGCCGATGCGTTCACGAGAACGGACGGCTTGACGGAGGCCTTCTCGATCGCCGCGCACAGACGAGCGGCGGCCTCGGTGCGGCTCGTGACGATGCGTTCCCTGGCGGCCGCCGTCCAGCGCTGGGCGATGCTTTCGCCCGCGAGGTTCACGATTCCGCCCGCGCCGTCGACCCAGGGTTCCCAGGCCGCTCCTTCCGCCCACGACACGACGCGGACCTTCGGGTGAATGTGGTCTCTCGAGCGGGAGGCGTCGCGCGTGAGGAGGACGACCTCATGGCCCTTCGCGACCAGGCTCTCGCAGAGCTTCGAACCGATGAACCCGGTCCCGCCCGTGACGATGACGCGCATTCCGCTCTCCTCGTCCTCCCATCGTACCCAAAACGCGCCGCCGTATAGTCCGGAGGACATGGACGAGCGTCTCGCGCCCTGCGCCGCCCTCCTCTTCGCCGTCGCCTCGGTGGCGGCCCGCGCCGAGACGGCCCTGCCCGCGGCGCCGGAGGTCGATGCCAAGGAGCTCGTCCGCCGTGTCGTGAGGAGCCAGCGCCGTGTGGAGGCCGCGTTCTCCGGCGTCACCTTCGACCAGCGCGAGGTGAAGATCGAATGGGGCGCCGACGGCCGGGCGAAGGAGGTCGTGTCGCGACTCTTTTACGTCCTGTCCGGGGACGGCGACGCGGAGGGCTCGCGCGCGCTCGTCGAGGTGAACGGCAGACCCGCGACCGAGACCGAGAGGCTCAAGGCGGCCGAAGAGGACGAGAAGGGCCGGAAGAAGCGCCTCGAGCAGAAGGCCGCGGCGGAGGCCCGCCGGGCCGAAAAGGTCTCCGGCGACGAGGACGATCCGCTCGTCGGCCGCAGGCGGCTGTCGGAGCTGATCGGCCGGTTCGTGATTCGCGTCGTCGGCGAGGAGACCGTGGAAGGCCGACCCGCGTACATCCTCGACTTCGCGCCCGATCCCGCGGCGCCTCCGGCGAAGAGCCTCGGGGACCGCGCGCTGAACGCGCTCGAGGGCCGGGCGCTCATCGATGCCGTGGACTTTCAGGTTCGTTCCGTCGTCGCACGTCTCACGAAACCCGTGAAGGTGGCGGGCGGCATCGCCGCGAACGTGAAGCGGGCCGAGATCGTCTACACGGGCCAGCCGCTCGGGGGAGACCTCTGGTTTCCCTGCGTCGTCGAGTTCAGGCTGACCGGAAAGACGGCCCTCTTCTTCCGCCTCGACACGTCCTTTCGGGTCGAGTTCGCAAACCTCAAACGGTTCCGCGTGGACACGGAAAGCGACGTCCGTCACACCGCGAACCCCGGGAGCGCCCCATGACACCGTCCCGCCGCCGCGTCGTTCTCTTCGGCGCCCTCGCCCTGTTCGCCGCCGGGTTCGCGTGGGCTTACTGGCTCTCGCTGGTCCCGGCGACGCACCCGGACCATGATCACGGGATCCTGAACATCGATATGGGCGGGCGCCTGAACGTGCTGACGCGGGACGGCAAGACGCGCAACCTCGTGGGACGTCCGGGAAAGACCCTCATCCTGCATTTCTTCTCGACGTCCGCCGAAGGCGCGGCCCCGGAGCTGTCCGGCATCTTTCGCACGCAGGAAGAGCTGAAGGGGGATCCCGGCGTGGAATTCGTCCTCCTCGCCGAGGACCGCGACTTCGCGACCCTCGACGCATGGCTGAAGCAGAAGGGGCTGACGGCCCCACAGCCCGCGACGCTCGTCCTCGACCCGACCGGCGACACCACGAAGAAGCTCAATTCGAAGCGTCCCCTCGAGACGATGTTCTTCACCGCCGAGGGCAAGCTCTCCTCGCAGGCCCGCGGCTTGCTCGAGTGGCCGGACGGGGCCCTCGGCCACCTCGCGCGCGCCCGCGGCGGGGAGGCGATCGAGTAGCTACTTCTTCTTCGCGGGAGGAGCCGGCGCCTTCGGAGGGGGCTCGGCCGAGGCGTGGTCTGCGATGTAAACCCACTTCCCGTCGTTCTCCACCGCGACGTCGGTGAAGCGCCCGGTCATCGTGACCGGCGCGCCACCCGCCTTCGGCGCGAGCGTCAGTGAGAAGTGTCCCCAGCCGACGGACGTCTTTCCGACCGTTCGGTAGTGCGTCTCGCTGAGCTTCGCTTCCTTGACCGTGTTCTCCTTGAGAAGGGCCGTATAGGCCTCGCGGATGGCCTTCCCGCCCTTCGATTCGGGATCTCCCGGGGTCCACATCACCGCGTCCGGCGCATAGCAGGCCACGACGGCGTCGAGATCGTTCGCGAGAATGGCCTTCGTCCACGCCTCGTCCACCGCCTGCGAGCCGCTGACCTTGGCCGGGGCCTTCCTGGCGTCCTCTCCCTGGACCGGGACGCCGAGCGCGAGCACGGAGGAAACGAGAACGGCAAGAGCAAGCGACTTCCTCGTCATTGCGGGACCTCCTTCTTCTTGAGACTGCGTCTTATCACAGGGCGCGCGGCGGACGAGGACTCGCTCTCGGAAAGCGTGATCAGGACGACCGCGACGACGATGACGGCGGCGGCGACGAGGGTTCGCAGCGACACGGTCTCCCCGGCCAGCGCCCAGCCGAGAAAGACGGCCACGACCGGGTTCACGAACGCGTAGGTCGACACTCGCGACGGGTCGGCCACGCGGAGGAGCCAGACGTAGATCGTGTAGCCGACGAGCGAGCCGAAAACCATGAGATAGAACGTGGCTGCCCAGGAGCGCGCCGAGACGTGCGCGGGCGAGAAACGGGCCCATTCGCCCGTCGAAAGAGACAGCGCGAGAAGAAGCGCTCCGCCGGCGATCATCTGGAGCGCGGCCGCCTGAAACGGCGACTCCGCGGGCGCGAAGCGCCGCGAGAGAAGGGAGCCGAGGGCCCAGGTGAACGCGGCGAACAGGACCACCGCGGCGCCGAGGAGGTCGACGCGCCCGCCGCCCAGCCGGGAGGGGCCGAGGAGAAGCGCGACGCCCGAGAGGCCGAAGGCGACGCCGAGAAGAGCGCGGCCGCCGGGCACGTGCCGCTCGGGAGGCAGCGCCCTGAGGAGGACGATGAAAAGGGGCTCGGTCGCGATGAGGAGCGCCGCGAGGCCAGACGAAATGCGCTGCTCGGCCCAGACCACCCCGCCGTTCCCGCAGAGGAGCAGCAGGGCGCCGCACGTGAAGGCCGGCACGAGGTCGCGAGCGGCGACGCGAGGAGCCCCCTTCACCTTCGCGGCGGCGAGGAGGATCGCGCCGGCGCAGGCATAGCGAAAGCCCGACATCGTGAACGGCGGAATCGATTCCAGCCCGTAGCGGATCGCGAGGTACGTCGAGCCCCAGACGACGTAGAGGACGAGGAGCCCGAGGACGGCGCCGCGCTTCACGGCGCGATCATCGCGTCCCACACCGCACGCGACATCCTTCGCGCCGCCTCCAGGACGTTCTTTCGCCCCTCCTCGTTCGCCCCGAAATCGTCCGCGAGGAGGACGAGCACGTACTCCCGCCCGTCGGGCAGCCGGACGACTGCCGCGTCGTGCTCCACCGACGAGATCGAGCCTGTCTTGTGCGCGACGACGGCGCCCGACTGCGGATGCAGGCCGGCCGGGATCTCCTCGTTGAACGTCTGCCCGGCGAGGATCTCCCACGCTTTCGACTTCGCGGCGGCCGAGAGCTTCGGCGACCTCACGACGGCCTCCATCACGGCGGCCATCCCCGCGGCGTCCGTCTCGTTGTTCAGACCCCTGTCGAACGCCTTCGAATCCTCGACGCAGCGGCGCACCTTCACCGTGGGCGCGCCGAGCGCATCCGTGAACGCCTGCACGTTTCCGGGCCCGACGCGCGAGAGGACGATGTTCGTCGCGAGGTTGGAGGAACGGACGATCATCTCCGTGACGAGGAATTCGAGCGTGGCCTTTCCGCCGAGCTTCTTCATCGTCGGGCCGTCGCTTTCTTCGAGGCCGATCGAAAATGGAGAGCCGTCGACGAGGCTCTCGAACTCGTTCTTCACCGACAGCTCGTCCGAGAGCTTCAGCATTCCGGCGTCGACGCGGCGCAGAACCTCGAGGAGGACGGGCGTTTTCATCGTGGAGGCGGCGTGCATCGCCAGAGAAGGATTCTTCGAAAGGGAAAGGCCGCTGGAGAGGTCCTTGAGGTAGATGCCGAAGCGGGCACCGCTGCCGTCCGCCAATGCCTCGAGCGCCTTCCGCAAGGTACGCACTTTCGCTTCCGTGAGCCCCGGCGCCTTCCCCTCTTCACCCTTCGAAGAAATCTCCCGGACTCTTCGGGCGTATCGAAAGAGAGGTTTCAGGAACGGGCTGTCGAAAGGCGTCACCTGCACGCCTGGCACGTTGTGGCGCGTGGACTGCAGGACCGTTCCGTCGCCGAGCCACATCGCCTCGTGGTCGATCTTGTCCTCGGCGCCGAAGAACAGGAGGTCGCCGGGGAGAAGACCTTCGAAAGGCACGGGGACGAGGTGTGGGTCCTGAAACGCCTGCTCGTAGCTGTTCCTTTTCAGGAGAACTCCGTGCTCGCGGAAGATCCTCTGCATCAGCCCGGAACAATCGAACCCGAAAGGCGTCGTGCCGCCCCACGTGTACGGCGCGCCGAGGAAGCGCTTGCCGAAAGAGATCCAGGAAGAGGGGGACCGAAGAGGAAGAAGATCATCTTCGAAGGGTGAGAGGGCGACGTCCGGGCGCGCGACAAAGCCGATGCGCCCATCGGGCAAGGAAACCCGGACCCACGAATACGCCTCGCCCTCTTTCTCTTTACCTTCTAAGAAATCCGAAAGAACCATCTGCGCCCCTACGGGAGCCGTGAGGAGCGGCTTCTGTTTCGTGAACGAGGGCGTCGCGTAGACGTGCGCGAAGTTCGACGTCACGCGCGCGATCTTCGCGCCCGCCGGCGCCACGGCGTCGCCGCGGCGCAGGGAGCGCTCGGGAATCCACGCGATCTCCCCGGCCGCCGTCCTCACCTTCGCGAATCCGGCGGTGTCGTCGAGGATCTCCACGCCCTCGCCGAGGATGACCTGATCGTCGACGGACGACGTTTCATCGGGCCTCACGAAGAGGTCCTGAACGGCGGCTGTGACGACGGCCGTCTTTTGCAGCGTCGGAGGCGCGTCGGGGGTCGCCGCGAGGAGAAGATTCTCTTCGAAGGAAAGAGAGGAAAGGAGTACGGCGGCAAGGGGCGCGCGTCTCGCCGCGTGCTTGGCCGACGTCATCAGGTCGCGCATCCCAGGATTCTCACACCATAATCCGGCCATGACGCAGCCTCCCGCCCTCTCTCGTCGTGGCCTCCTCGTCTCCTCCGTCGCCGCCGCCGCTTCGTCCGCGCTGCCGGACGCGCTTTTCGCCGAGGCGCCCTCGCGTCCTTCCGCGTCCGAGGTCTCTCTCTCGTACCGTCCCCTCGCGCTCAAGCTCGCACACACATGGACGATCGCGCGTGGCTCGTCCGACGAGAAGAAGAACGGCCTTCTGACGCTGGCGGCCGAGGGCGTGACCGGTTACGGGGAAGCCGCAGCCAACAAGCGCTGGAACCAGAGCTTCGAGACGTCCGAGGCGGCGTTCGCGCGCGTGAAAGGAGCCGTCGCGGGCCTTTCGCCCTGGGAGCACCTCACGTGGCTGGAGCGCGCCGAGAAGGAGGCAGGGCCCGATACCGAGGTCGTGGCCGCGCTGGACCTCGCGCTCTGGGACTGGAAGGGCAAGAGGCTGAGCCGGCCCGTTCACGATCTGCTCGGGATTCCCAGGGGGCGCATGCCCGTCACGACGTTCTCGATCGGCATCGACACCGCGGATGTCATGAAGCAGAAGGTCCGGGAAGCCGCCGCGTTTCCGAGGCTGAAGATCAAGCTCGGGCTTCCGAACGACGAGGAGAACATCGCGGCGATCCGTTCCGTCACCGACAAGCCCATCACCGTGGACGCGAATGAAGGCTGGACGAGCGTGGACGAAACGAAGAAGAAGCTCGCCTGGCTGAACGGGGTCAAACCGCTCTATCTCGAGCAGCCCATGCCCGCGGCGATGGACGGCGAGATGGCAAAGCTCAAGGGCCTCGCGACGTTTCCGATCCTGGGCGACGAGGGCGTGCTCCACGCCACCGACGTGCCCGCGAAGGCGGGCCTCTTCGACGGCGTCGTCCTGAAGCTCGCGAAGTCGGGAGGCCTCACGCGCGTCTACGAGATGACGGCGGTGGCCCGCGCCCTGGGCCTCAAGCTGATGCTCGGCTGCATGATCGAATCGTCGCTCGGAATCGCGGCGGGTGTCGCCGTGGCCCCGCTTTTCGACTGGCTCGACATCGACGGGAATCTCCTCTTGGCAGGAGACCCTTTCAAGGGGCTTTCGATCGCGAACGGCCGCTGGGCCCTTCCGGACGGGCCGGGGCTGGGCGTCGTTCCCGTGGCGGCTTAGCGGGCGCGCCGGTTCTCCGGCGCGAAGGCGACCCCCATGCGCTCGCCCGAGCGCGTGAGCCCCCGCGCACGCAGGAGACGATGATCCGCGCGAGAGATCGTCTTCTCGAGCGACTCGCCGTCCTCGCGTGCCGCCCATCCGAGCGAAAAGGGCACGAGGAGCTCGCGTTCGGCCATGAGCTTGAGGCGCTGGCCCGTGCGCTCGGTGGCCTGCGCCCCGGCCCCGTCGAGGAGGAGCAGGAATTCGTCTCCGCCCATCCGCACCGTGGACTCCTCGGCGCGTGTCGCGCGCATGAAGAAGCGCGCGACACGATTCAGCGCGGCGTCGCCCGCGTCGTGCCCGTACTCGTCGTTGTACTGCTTGAAATGGTCGATGTCGATCATGATGCAGCCCCACGAGCCGCCGGCGTCGGCATGGAGCGCCGCGAACTCGGCGAGATAGCGCCGGTTCCAGCAGCCCGTGAGCGGATCGCGCAAGCTCTGTTCGAGAAGCCGGTCCTCGAGACGCTTGCGATCCGTGATGTCGATGAGGATGCCCTGGGTGTAGACCTCGCCCGTCTCGGAGTCGACGCAGCGGTAAGCGGTGTCGATCACCGTTCGTATTTCCCCGTTCTCGCTCCGAATCTCGAGCTCGAAGTCCCGCACGGTGCCGTCCCGGTCGAGAAGGCCGAGCTCGGCGACCCGGCGCGAGGGGTCGACGATGAAGTCGGAGGTGTTCTTCCGGCGCGCATCCTCCAACGAGGCGACGCCCAGCATCGCGAGGAACGCCGGATTCCCGTCCATGATTCTGCCCGCTCCGTCGGTTGCGTAGATCCCCTCACGGAGGTCGCGCACGAAGCGGCGCAGCGCCTCGGCGTCGTCGAGACGGGAGAGCCGGCTGGGCATGTTCGAACTGATCCTATAACGAAGAACCGGTTCTAACATGTGCCCATCACGAGCCAGCAGCCTCCCCCTTCCCCCGCGCCCTCCGGCGGGCGCCTCGCGGCCCTCGACCTTTTCCGCGGCCTTTCAGTCGTGGGGATGATCTTCGTCAACAACCCGGGCGACTGGGGGCATCTCTACCGGCCGTTCGACCACGCGGAGTGGCATGGCTGGACGCCGACCGATTTCATCTTCCCGTGGTTCCTGTTCATCGTGGGCGTCGCGGGCGTGTTCTCGCTCGAAAAGCGAATGGCCGAGGGCGCGGACCGTCTCGACCTCGCGCGCCACGCCTTCCGGCGCGGGATGACGATCGTGCTCGTGGGATGGCTGATGGCGTTCTTTCCGTTCTTTCCGTTCTTCGACCGCCTCGCGCGCCTCCGCATCCCCGGCGTCCTGCCGCGCATCGGTCTGGTATTTGCTCTCGGCACTTGCATCGTCCTCGCCGCCTGGAGGCGTCGCGTCGCGGTCGTCGCCGCGGCCGTCGTCGTTCTCATCGCCGTCCACACGTGGATCCTCCTCGGCACGGGATTCGACCTGACACAGCCGGGAAACGTGCAGCGCGCCGTCGATCTTGCCGTGCTGAAGGGTCATCTCTGGAAGAACGCGCAGGGTTGGGACCCCGAGGGGATCGTCTCGACGCTGACCGCGATCGCGACGATGCTCACGGGCACGCTCACGGGGTTTTTCCTGCGGAGCGGCGCGACCGTGAAGGCGAAGGTCGCGAGCCTGCTCGTCTGGGGAGCGGCGGCGACCGCGGCGGGCCTCCTCTTCGGGCGGGCGCTTCCGATCAACAAGAACCTCTGGACGGGCTCGTACGTCGTCTTCACCTCCGGGGCCGCGCTCTTCGGGTTGGGTATCTGCCTGTGGGTCGTCGACGTGCTCGGCTGGAAAAGGCCCTTCGGGTTCTTCTTCACGTTCGGCACGAACCCGCTCCTGGTGTTCGCCCTCTCGGGTCTTCTCGCCAAGACGTTCGGCCTCGTCAAATGGACGGACCCGGCCGGCAAGGTCGTCACGCTTCACGCGTGGCTTTACCGAGGCGGCTTCTCCCTCATCTCTGACCCGACATTGCGCTCGCACGCGTTCGCGCTCGTGACGATCGTCTTCTGGTGGGCCGTCCTGCGCGCCTTCGAGAAGCGCGGCTGGTTCTGGAAGATCTAGCCCTGCCCGTCAGCCGCCGGCGAGGAGGCGCGCCGGGACGTCGGCCGCCATGCGCCGTGCCGCGTCCACCGGGACGCCGACCGAAGCCAGCCGCGTCACACATTCGTCGAGGAGGCAGGTCGAGCCCGCGAGGGCGCCCGCCGCGTTGCGGGCGACGCCGCTTCTCACCGTGAGCGTCTCTCCCCAGATCGCATAGTCCCCGTCCTCGAGGCCTGCCGCGGGCATGGCGTCGCTGACGAGGGCGACACGGGCCTCGCCCTTCGCCTTCAGGACGAGGCGCAGCATCTCCGGCGCGAGATGCACGAGGTCGGCGATGACATCCACCGTGACGCCGTCCGTCGCGAGCCCCCAGCCGATGGGCCCGATGTCGCGGTGATGGAGCGGCTTCATCGCGTTGCCGAAATGCGTCATGTGCCGGGCTCCCGCGGCGAGCGCGGCATCGAGCGTGGACGCGTCCGCCTCCGTGTGGCCGAGGGAGACGAGGAAGCCCTTTCTCACGAACGCGCGCACGACCGCGAGGCCGCCCGGGACCTCCGGCGCGAGCGTCGTCATCGCGCGCCCCGGGGGGGCGCCGAACGCCTCGAAGAACGCGTCGAGCCTCTTCGGATCTCTCCCGTCGAGAAAGCACGAGCGGTGGAGGGCGCCGCACCGGGCCGCCGACACGAACGGCCCTTCGAGGTGGATCCCGAGGGGCATCGCCCCGCGCCCGTCGCCCGCGCGACGCGAGCGCATCCACGCCGAGACGCGCGCGACGGTCGCGGCCATCTCGGGGAGCGGCTGCGGCACGAGCGTGGGAAGGAAGCCCGAAACCCCGCGCGCGAACAACCCGGCCGCCAGGCGGTCGAGGTCCGCTGGAGAGGCCGTCAGCACATCCACGCCGAACGCGCCGTGGATGTGGAGGTCCACGAGACCGGGGGACGACGAGAGATTCTCTGCTCCCTCGCTCATCTGCGGTCTCGCGGAAACGGCCGACTCGGAGCGACGGCAGCGCCGTTTTTCTTAGAAAGGTGTTTCATCCGGGGCGACCTTTTGCCTCGGGCGGCTGACTCAGTGCGGCCGCGACGTTCGAATTCTGCTTAGAAAGGTGAAGAACGGCGGCCGAGGCGTCGAGTTTCCATTTCGCCGAGATGAGTGCGGTGGGCAAATGCCAATTACCCTTTCTAAGAAAATCTTCGGCTGCCTCCGCTCCTACGCCTGCAATTTCAACCACGATCCTCACGGCGCGTTTCCGGAGCTTCTCGTTCGTGGGCTTCATCGCGACCATCTCGCCCTGGTAGACGAGGCCTCGTTTCGCCATGACGGCGGTGGAGAGCATGTTGAGCGCCATCTTCTGGGCGGTGCCGGCCTTCAGGCGGCTGGACTCGGCGAGGACCTCCTCGCCGGTGTCGAGAACGATGCCGATGTCCGCGAGCTTCTCGAGCGGCGCGTCCTTCCGGCAGACGACGGCGACGGCGAGGGCGCCCCGGCGGCGGGCTTCCTGAAGCGCGCCGATCACGTAAGGGGTCGAGCCGCTCGCGGCGATGCCCACGACGGCGTCGTTCCCCGTCAAGCCCGCCGAGGCGAGGTCGCGGGCGCCCGCGTCCACGTCGTCCTCGGCGCCCTCGACGGCCGCGAACATCGCCTCGCGTCCTCCCGCGAGAAGCGCGACGACGAGCGAGGGCTCGGTCCCGAACGTGGGCGGAAGCTCCGCGGCGTCCAGCGCGCCGAGCCGGCCGCTCGTGCCGGCCCCCGTGTAGAACCACCGGCCGCCCGCCTCGAGCCGCCGGGCGATCGCGTCGGCCGCGCGCGAGACCGAGGGCAGCGCGGCTCCGAGCGCGTCGAAGACCGCGCGGTCGGCCGCGTGGAGGCGCGTGAGAAGGTCGAGCGTCGCGCTCATTTCTCCTCTGCGAGCGCGAGGCGGATGGCGCCGATCTCCGGCGGAAAGGCCGGCGGCCCGACAGTCGCTCCGGGCGCCACCGCTGCGATCGCGGCGCGGAGCGGATCGAGGAGCGGGGAACCGGCGGAAAGGACGCCGCCGATCGTCGCGACGGGAAACGATTCGGCCTCGAGGCCGAGCTTGCGAACGACCGTGACGACGTCGAGGGCCAGCTCGCGCGCGGCCTCTTCGAGAATGTGCCGCGCTTCGGCGTCGCCGTCCTTCGCCGCGGCGAGCACGACCGGGTAGTACGCGGCAATGTCGGCCGCGCCGCTCTCGAAGCGGTACACGTGCTCGAGGAGATCCGTGATCGAGCGGATGTCCTCGGTCGCGAAGAGGCGTTCCCTGATCGCGGTCCTCGGGCCGCGGCCGTCGATCTCGCGCACGACCGCGGTCAGCCCCCGCCGCGCGATCGCGTAGCCCGAGCCCTCGTCGCCGATCACGGGCCCGTAGCCGCCCGCACGCGCCGTCGCGCCGTTCCGCCCCTGCCCGAAAGCGATCGCGCCTGTCCCGGCGATGAGGACGACGGCGGGAGCGTCGAGAGTCTCTCTCGATGCCCCGGCGAGCGCGATGCGTGCGTCGCTCGTAAGAAGGACGCGCCCCGCGCCGAAGACGCTCTCGAGCGCGCCGAGGAGAGGCCGGCGGTCGTGAATGGAATCGATGCCGGCGAGCCCGATCGCGACGCGATTCGGTTCGCGGACGCCGGCGCCTGCCGCTGCGAGCGCGTCCGCCGCCGCCTCGTGAACCGTCTCGACGACGCGCGGCAGGGGCCGCGTCGCGGCGTTCGCCGGGCCCGAGGCTCCCCGGCCGAGCGGCACGAGATCGGCCCCCGTCACGACGGCGCGCGTACGAGTCCCGCCGCCGTCGATTCCGATGAAGAAGGGCCCCACGGAGTCAGCTTAGCAAGCGCCGCCAGATTCACCCGCATCAGTTCCCGTGAACCCCTCGACGCGTTAGATTTCCCCCATGACATTCGATCTCGACTGGAAAGCCCGCTACTCCCGCAAGATCGCCACGGCCGAAGAGGCCGTGCGCGCCATCCTCCCCGGCCGCCGCATCCTCATCAGCTCCGGCGCCGGCGAGCCCGGACGCCTCGTCCAAGCGCTCGTGACGCACGCCACGCAGCTTCGAGGCAACGAAATCGTCCACCTCATGACGCTCGGAGCGGCGCCCTACGTGGCGCCAGGCCTCGAGGAACGCTTCCGGCACATGGCGTTCTTCATCGGCTCGAACGTGCGGCCGGCAGTACAGGAAGGCCGCGCCGACTTCCTGCCGGTCTTCCTGTCCGAGATCCCGCAGCTCATCACGAGCGGGCGCGTCGGCGTCCACGCCGCGCTCATCCAGGTGAGCCCGCCCGACCAGCACGGTTTCGTGAGCCTCGGAGTCTCGGTGGACATCGTCCGCGGCGCCGTCGATACGGCCGACATCGTGCTCGCCGAGGTCAATCCGCAGATGCCGCGCACGCTCGGCGACTCCTTCCTCCACGTGAGCCGCATCGCGCACCTCGTGCCCGTGGACGACCCGCTGCCCGAGCTGACGGTCGAGCCGTTGGACGATGTCTGCCGCCAGATCGGGCACCACGCCGCGCAGCTCATCCCCAACGGGGCGACGCTGCAGATGGGGATCGGGCGCATCCCAGACGCGGTCATGAGCGGGCTCTGGGAGCGCAGCGATCTCGGCATCCACACGGAGATGCTGTCCGACGGCGTCATGGCGCTCGCGAAGGCGGGCGTGATCACGGGCCGGAAGAAGACGCTCCTTCCCGGGAAGATCGTCACGTCGTTCGTCATGGGGACGCGCGCCCTCTACGACTGGGTGGACGACAACGCAGCCGTCGAGATGCGCCCCTCGAACTTCACGAACGACAGCTTCCAGATCGCCCGAAACGACCAGATGATCGCGCTGAACTCCGCGCTCGCCGTCGATCTGACCGGCCAGGTCGCGGCCGATACGATCGGCGGGCGTTTCTTCTCCGGCATCGGCGGCCAGGTGGACTTCATCCGCGGCGCCGCGCGCAGCAAGGGCGGAAAGCCGATCATCGCGCTGCCGTCGACCGCGAAGAACGGCAAGATCAGCCGGATCGTGCCCGTGCTCGAGGAAGGGGCGGGTGTCGTGACGAGCCGCGGCGACATCCACTACGTCGTCACCGAGTACGGCGCGGCGGACCTGTGGGGCAAGAACATCCGGCAGAGGACGATGGCGCTCATCGGCATCGCGCATCCCGACTTCCGGGGCGAGCTGCTCGCGTCCGCGAAGGCCCGGAAATACGTCTTCCCGGGCTGAGAGCTCTCCGGCGCGCTGGCCTGCGATGAACCCGCGCTAACCTCCGCGGAGTGCGCCGGCCGCTCTTCTGGCTCCTCGTCGTCACCTTCTCGCTGAAGGCGGCGGTCCTCGCCCAATTCGATTCCCACCCGCTTCTCCAGCCGGCGGGCGACATGGACAGCGGCGTGTACGCGCGCCTCGCAGCAGACGTGGCGAACGGCGACCTTCTGCTGCGCGGTCCCGGTTCCGTGCCGTTCTTCGTCTCGCCGCTCTACATCTACTTTCTCGCGGCGGTCCACGCGCTCTCTCACGGCTCGCTCCTCGCGGCGAAGGTCGTCCAGATCGCGCTCGGAACGGCGGCCGTCGGGCTCGTCTGGGGAATGACCCGCAGGCTATTCGACGACCGAGCCGCCCTCGTCGCGGGAGTCCTCTATGCGCTCGCGGGCTTCGTCACGTTTCACGAGGTCCTGATCTTGCAGGCGGCTTTGGACCCCTTCCTGACAGCTCTGTGCTTGTACCTGCTTGCGGTGGGGCTCACGTCGGGCAGTTTTTCTTCGAAGGTGAATGGGGAGGAGCCGACGGTGGCCGGCGGCGCTCGTCGGGAAACAGCGCGCTTGGGGCGGTGGCTTGCGACCGGTGCGGCTTTCGGCCTGCTCGCGTTGAATCGTCCGAACGCCTTGCTGTGCGCGGCAGGAATCGCCATCGCGCTGCTCGCCCTGGCCGCGGGCCGTCTCGCCGCGCGCCGCCGAGACGAGGGACCGCTCTCTCTTCCTTTCAAAGAAAATCCTCCTCGAACCCTTCGATGGGCCGCGGCATTTCTTTCTGGGGCTGCCGCCATCGTCGCGATTCCACTCGCTCGAAACCTGATCGTGTCGGGCGAGCCGGTCCTCATCTCCTCGCACGGCGGCCTGAACTTTCTCGTCGGGAACGGGCCGGGCGCGAACGGCGTCTACCGCTGGCTGGACGGCGTCACACCCTCCGTCCTGGGCCAGGCCGCGGACGCGAAGAGGATAGCCGAGGCGGAGACGGGGCGGACGCTCACGGCGCGCGCGGTGTCCGCGTTCTTCGCCCGGCGCGCGTTCGCCTGGATCGCCGCCGAGCCGGGACAGGCCGCGCGCCTCTTCGCGAAGAAGGTCTGGTTCGTCCTTTCGAACGACGAGATGCCGTTGAACTTCAGCACGGTCTGGTATCGGCGCGATAGCCTCCTGCTCGGGCTCCTCGCCGTGGGACCGTGGCTTCTCGTGCCGCTCGGCGGGGCGGGTCTCGTCCTCGCCCTCCTCGGCGCGGGGAAGCTCCCCGGGCGTGACGCCGCGGTCTGGGCGTCCTTCGCGCTGGCGTACACGGCTTCGGTGGCGGCCTTCTTCGTCGCGACGCGCTACCGGCTGCCCCTTGCCGCGCCGCTCGCCGCCGGTGCGGGAGGCGCTATTTCGACCCTGATCGCCTCGATTCGGGCGCGCGAGAAGCGGCTCCCCGCCGTCGTCGCGTGCGTGGCGCTCCCGCTCCTCGCCCTGACTCTCTTGCCGACCGGCATCGACGACGGTTCGTCGGAAGAGGAGACGCAGTGGGTGCTCCATCTCATCGGCGCGGGCGATGCGTCCCGAGCTACGCCGAGGCTGGAGGCGCTCGCAAAGACACATCCGTCGCCGGGCCTCCTGTGGTTCCGGGCCGGACAGGCGTGGGCGGCGGCCGGGCGCTTCGACGGCGCGATTGCCGCGCTCGAACGCTCCCTCGCGATCGACCCCGGCCAGGCGGAGACGCTGAAGGTGCTCTCGGCCGCGCTGGAAAGGCGCGGGATGGAGCGGGCGGTCGCCGGCGACCTGGCGTCCGCCCTCCCGGATCTCGAAGAGGGCGCGCGGCTGGATCCGAAGAACGCATCGGTCCGCCTGAATCTCGCCGCGATCCTCGCCGAAAAGGGCGACCGCGCGCGAGCCCGCGCCCTCGCCTCCGAGGCCCTCGCGCTGAGGCCCGGTTACGACAAGGCCGAGGCCCTGCTCGAGGCGCTGCGCTGAGCAAAGGAAAACGGCCCGGCATTTCAGCCGGGCCGCGAGAGACGGAAGAGGAACAGGTTGCGATTCGTCAGAACTCGAGGATGCCGGACACGAACAGCCTTCGTGGCTGCGCGTAGGAAGTGAAGGTTCCGAAACTCGGATTCGGCTTCGCCGTGCCCTGCGGACCCATCGTGGAAGGGGGGGTGCCGTTGACGTACGCGTCGAGGTACTGCTGCTTGTTGACCGTGAGCCCCGTCTGCGTGTCGAAGACGTTCAGGACGCGCGCCTCGAGGCGGAGTCCGATGTCTCCGCCGAGCTTGAAGCCGTAGGCGAGAAGGAAATCGAAGTTGGACCAGCCCGGAAGGCGGCGCGAGCCGGCCGGCTCGAGGTAGCGGAGGGCGATGCCGCTCACCGCGTCCACGCCCTGGGCCTGCCACGCGAGACCGCTCTGGTAGCGGTAATAGCCGCCGACGTTGAGCCCGAAGGGAAGCTCATAGCTCGCGAAGAGCTTCAGGATGTGCGGCCGGTCCTGCGTAAGCGTGCCGTAGCGGTTCGGCTCGGCTGAGTTGACGCCGGGGCCGTCTTCGAGAATCGAGGACGTGTTGAACAGGCTCGTCCCGTTCGTCTGGTCGAGGTCGAAGTTGCCCCTCAGCCGGCTGTAGGTGTAGTTGAGGCTGCCCATCCAGCGATCCGAGAAGCGCTTGTTGATGTCCAGGGTGAGCGCCCGGTAGTTCCGGCTGATCCCGGCGATGTTGTCCACCTGAAAGCTGCCGTTGAAATTGTTCGGATCGATCGGAAGGTCCTCGAAGATGTCGTGCTGGCTGCGGTACTGGTAATACGCCTCGACGGTCACGTCCTTCCCGATGGGGGCGGCATAGCCGAGAGCGAAGTCGTCGCTGTACGGGGGCTTCAGGCCGGTCGCGATGCGCTTGCCGGCCGAAGAGCCGCGCACGTTCTGTCCGAGGAAAACGCCGGTCGTGCTGCCGAAGTACGCCTCATCCTGCCGGATGCGGAACGGCGCGTTGGCGCGCGCATTCGATTTCTGGTCGAGCCCGACGTAGCGGCCGAAGTTGAAGTAGACCTTGTCGCCCTTGACGAGCTCGGTGTTGTAGACGAGGCCGAGGCGGGGCTGAACCTCGTCTCCCCACCCGAACGTCATGAAGTTGAACCGCGTGCCGTTCTGGGCGACCTGCGCGAAATCGTCCTTGTTGAAGAGGACGCCCGCGGTCGCCGAGAACCGGCCCCAGGTGACGTTGTCCTGGAGGAACACCGAGTACGTGCGCCCCTTGCTGAACTGCTCGGGCTGCAGGGTGTAGAAGCGGGCGCGGATGAGTCCGGGGACGGCGGCGGGGCCGCACACCCCCGCCGGGCAGGTGGCACCGGTCGCGAAGAGACCCCAGCCGTTCGTCTGGCGGACGAGGTCGTAGGCGTCGTTCTCGTAGCCGCCGCCGACCTTGAGCTGATGCTGCGTCGACCCGAGGTCGAAGTACTGGTTCGCGGTGAGCTTGATCTCGTCGCGCTTGAAGTCGTCGCCCGTGTTCGCGAACTCCGGGAAGCCGGCGTTTCCGTTGGCGTGGGTGCTGTCGACGAACTTTCCGTAGTTGGGGATGTGGGCCGGGTCGATCGTCGTCGGCTGCGCCGTCAGGACGTTCTGCGCCTGAAGCGTGTCGGTCTCGGTGAGGTGGATGTACTTCGCCTCGAGGAACGAGTTGTTCGAGACGAAGTAGCTCGCCGTGGCGTTTCCGACGTAGTTCGTGACGTCGGAATCGTAGCCGGCCGTCGCCGCGTCGTTGAGCGAGTCGAACGCATTCGTCTGCTTCGTGGGCAGCGCCCGAAGGCTCGCGTTCAAGAGGAGGGACGACCCGAAGTTGCCGGTCAGCTTTCCGAAATAGTCCTGGTTCTTCTGCTGGGTGTCGGGCTGTGTGCCGAAGGCGCCCGACTGGCCGCTCGAGGTTTGGGAGAAGTAGCGCGCCGAGACGTAGCCGAAGAGCACGTCCTTGACGATCGGGAAGCCGAGGTTCCCGGAGCCGGTGTAGTGTTCGACCTTCTGCGTGGTCGTCAGCCCAGTGCTGGGCGCCGCGATGAACGCTTCGGGCTGGGCCTCGATGCGGACTCCGCCATGCAGCTCGTTCGTCCCCGACTTCGTGACGGCGTTGACGAGGCCGCCCGTCGTGCGCCCGGACTCGGCGCTGATGCCGGTTCTCTTGACGCTGAAGTCCGAGATGTCCAGCTCGTTCGTCTGCACGACGAGGGCGCCGTAGCCGGGGTTCGTGATGTTGACGCCGTCGACCATGTACTTGTTGTCCTGCAACGTCCCGCCCGCGACGCTGACGCCCACGTACGTGGCGCCCGTCGTGTCCGCGGCGCCGGGGACGAGCTGCAGGAGCCCCTGATACGTTCGCGCGAGGGGAAGGGACTTGATCTCCTTGTCCGTGAAATTGTTGACGACCTCGGAGGACTTCAGGTCCACGCTCACGGCGTCGGCCGTCACGGTCATCTCCGCCGCCGCCGATTTGATGAGCGATAGCGCGACCTGGTTGTCCTCGTCGACGAGGACCGTCACCTGCTTCGCCGCCTTGCCGAGGCCCGCGAGCTCCGCCTCGACCTTGTAGGTGCCGGGCTGAAGCCGCTGGAAGTTGTAGGCGCCGGCCGCCGACGTCACGACCTGACGGCCGCCCGGAAGCAGCGCGCCGGAGACTCTCACCGTGGCGCCCGGAACGCCGAGGCCGTTCGCGTCCTTGACTGTGCCCGAGATCGATCCGGTCTCGCCCGCCCACGCGACGGTGGCCGCGACGAGAAGCACAAGCGAAAGCAGAATCCGAGAGATGAATCTCATGCTGGACCTCCTCCTGAAACCCTTGGGAACTGGACTCACTTTTTACCACGAAAGTCCAGGCCGGATCGAGTGTCCAGTGGGCATCCAATTCGTTGGAGGCCCAGTTTCGAGCGCTGCCTCCGCTCCGTTCCGTAGCCGGGGAACGCGCGCGCTACACTGAAGAACATTGAACGCACGACCGCATGAACGGCAGCGGGGCACTTCTCTACCTCCACGGCCTCGCGTCCTCGCCGAAGGGCCGCAAGAGGGAGATGCTCGAGAAGCGCTTCGAGGCTGAAGGTTGGAAGATCGTCGCTCCCGACCTGAATGTCCCTTCCTTCCGCGAGCTCTCTTTCGCCGAAATGGTCAGGATGGCGCGATCCGCGCACGCCGAGGAGGGGCCGGCCGTCGTCGTCGGGAGCTCTCTCGGCGCGCTCGTCGCTCTTTCACTCGCTGAATCTCTCGGCTCCGGTGGCCCTCCGCTCGTCCTCGTCGCGCCCGCGATCGGGTTCGGCGAGCGGTGGAAGTCGAAGCTGCCCGACGGAGACGTCTTCGAGCTGTTCCATCACGGCGAGGGAAGGCCGATGCCGATCCGCCGGCGTTTCTTCGAGGAGATGGCGGAGGTTCGCGTCGACGTGGCACCGCCGCCTGTTCCCGTGTCGGTCGTGATGGGGACGGACGACGAGTCGGTGCCATTCACGCAGGTGGCCGACGCGTGGACGCGGTGGGAGGCCTCGGGCCGTCTCGTGCGCGGCTCCCGCTTCCACCCTGTCGAGGGCGGCGACCACGGCCTCATCGGGTTCGGCGACGAAATCGAGGCCGCGGTGAGAGAGCGGCTCGACTAGGCCGTCCCGGTCGACGGGCGCCCCACCGTGAGGAAGTAGATCGGAATTCCCGCCGCCACGACACCAAGGACGGCGAGCGTCGACACGCGGCTCTCGGGCTGGAGGATCGCGTTCGCGAGGAGATAGAGCACGGACGAGAGAAAAAGGAGCGGCACGAGCGGGAAGAAGGGCGCGCGGAAGGACGGCGCGTAGCCAGGCGCGCGTCTGAGCCGGAAAACCGACGCGACCGCGAGCGCATAGAAGGGCAGGAACGCGGTCACGAACGCGTCGGCGAGCTGCTCGAAGCTGCGCGACAGGACGAAGACGATGCCGAGAAAGGCCGTCATCGAGATCGACACCCACGGCGTGCCCCAGCGCGGGTGCACGGAGGCGATCGGCCGGAAGAAGAGGCGGTCTTTGGCCATGGCGAAGAAGATGCGCGGGCTCGTGAAGAGGACCGTGTTCAGCGTCCCGAAGGTGGAGATCATCACGGTGACGGACACGAACGCGACGCCGATCGGCCCGAGGACGGCCTGCGCGACGTCGGCGGCGACGAGCCTCGAGACGCGGATCCGGTCGATTGGCAGGACCGCGAGGTACGCGAGGTTCGCGAGGAGGTAGATCGCGACGACGGCGAGCGTGCCCCCGATGAGCGCTCGCGGGAGGTTCTTCGACGGGTCCTTGACTTCGCCCGCGTTGTAGGCGAGGTCGGCCCAGCCGTCGAACGCCCAAAGCGTCGAGACGAGCGCGAGGCCGAACGCGGCGGGGGTGAAGCTGCCCGCGGGAACCGCCGGCGTGAAGTGGCCGCCCGTGCGGGGAAGCCCGAGGCCGAAAGCGGCGAGGACGATGAAGACGAGCCCGCCGTACTTGGCGAGAACGGTGACGTTGCTGACCACCGCGGCGAGCGAGACGCCGCGGACGTTGAAGAACGCCGTGAGGGCGATCGCGAACGCCGCGAACCAACGCACGGTCCAGAGATTCGAGGGATCCTGCGGGTCGATCCCGACGACGCGGAAGAAATACTCCGAGAACACGATCGAGATCGCCCCGAGCGAGGCGGCGCGGATCATGGCGAACTGCCCCCATCCGAAGAGGAAGCCCGCGAGGCGGCCCCAGCCGTCGCGGCAGAAGACGTACATTCCGCCCGTCTGAGGCAGCGCGCTCGCGACCTCGGCCAGCGTCAGCGCGCCGCAGATTGCGAAGAGCCCGCCCGCCGCCCACACGCACAGCATGGGAAGCGGTCCGGGGAGTTTCGCGGCGATGCCCGCGGGCGAGCGGAAGATTCCGGAGCCGATCGTCGAGCCGATGACGATGGCGACCGCGCTCCAGAGGCCGAGGGTGCGCCGCAGCTCCCGCGGAGCCCCCGGAGCGAAGGGACTGTCCGGCATCGGGAGATGGTACTTCGCGGCGCCTTTCAGGCGAGAGGAAACCCGGGATCCGGGGAGAGAGGCGCTGCGGGGGGGACGACGCGCCGGAATGTCACGGGCACGGCCGGCGGAAGGAGCCCACCGTCACCCTCTCGCGGGCTCCTCAGGCAGAACTCGGGCGTGGGCCCGAGGACCATCTGCCGCTGCCAGAGCGCGACGTCTCCCTTCGCAAGGAGCGCGTCCAGGGATTCGAGGAGCGCCTCGTACGACGTTCCGGGCGGCTTGCCGAACCAGAAGGCGACACCCTCGGCGAGCCCGATTGCGTCGCCGCCGCGAAGCAGGTAGACACCCGCGCAGCCGCCCGCTGCGCGCGCCGCCGCGCGGTCGTGCGGCTCCTTGTGCGCGCCCGCGACGGCGCCCGCGTTCAGCGAGCCCAGCGCGGCGAAGTCCTCGACGAAATACCGGTCCTCGAAAGCCAGACCGCGGGGAGCCCACGGCGCGCCCGTCACCTCCGCGCTGTCCGACCCGCGAAAACCCAGGGGCCGATGCGTCGCGAGGGCGTCGTGAAAGGCGCGCTGCGCCTCGAGGTAGGGTTCGGCCGCGGCGTCTGTCCAGTGCCAGAAGACGTAGGCAAGCGTCATGCGCCGAGCCTATCGCCCGGGACGCTGTGCCGAAAGGAACCCGGCCGAAGTGAGCAGGCAAGCCATAGAATCCGTCGGCCTTGAAGAAACCCTTCGGTCTCGCGGCTCTCGCGGCTGCCCTCGCCTGCGGTGTGGGAGCAAGGCCGCCGGGTGGCGATCCGGGCGTGCGTTTCGCGGCCGGGAAAGGGCCCGGCAGCCTCGCCCTCGCGGACCTGAACGGCGACGGGCGGCTCGATCTCGTCGTCGCGAACGACGAGAGCGGCGACGTGACGGTGCTCGTCGGGGACGGGAAGGGGGGCTTCGCGGCGGCGTCCGGCTCGCCCTTTCCAGCCGGAAAATCCCCGAACGACATCGCGATCGCGGACTTCGATGGCGACGGCAAGGCGGATCTCGCGTTCCCGAATCACGACACCACTCACGTCACGGTCCTCCTCGGAGACGGGCGCGGGGGCTTCAGGCCGGCGCCGGGCTCGCCGGTCGCTGTCCAGAGCAGGCCGCATCCGCACGGGATCGCCGCCGCGGACTTCGACGGAGACGGGCACGTCGATTTCACCGTCGAGAGCTGGGCGAACGACCAGATCGAGGTGGTCTTCGGAACCGGAGGAGGAAGGTTCCGGACGCCGGGCCGGCTCTTCGGCGTGGGCAAGATGCCCTACCAGAAGCTCCGGGCGGGCGACGTGAACGGCGACGGAGCTCCCGACGTCGTCACCACGAACTTCGAGGGAGGGAACGTGACCGTCCTGCTCAACGACGGCAGGGGCGGCTTCCGCGAGGGGCCCGGCTCGCCGTTTCAGGCGGGCGTGGCGCCGTTCTCGCTCGCGCTCGCCGACGCCGACCGGGATGGGCACCTCGACCTCGTTGTCGCGAACTTTTCCGGCCAGGGCGGCGACACGAGCCGCGACGCCGTCAACGTGCTCCTCGGAGACGGGCATGGCGGGTTTCGCCCGATGAGAGGCTCGCCGTTCGCGACGGGCGCGAACCCGGTCGGAGTGGCCGTCGGCGACGTGAACGGCGACGGGTGGCCGGACGTCGTGACCGCGAACATGAGAGGCGGCGACGTGACGGTCCTCCTCGGGGACGGGCGCGGGTCGTTCCAGCCGGGCGTCCGCACGCCTGCGGGGAAAGAGCCGTACCGCGTGGCCGTGGGAGACGTGGACGGGGACGGCCGCGCCGAGATCTTCGTGGCGAACCACGGCAGCGGCAACGTGACGATGATCCGGTTCCGCTGAGGTCCGGGCTCCCCTTGACCGGCCGGGGTTTTCGCCGCACGCTGCCGTCGCCGCATGGCCACCACCTACACAGCCCGCGACATCACCGTCCTCGAAGGGCTCGAGCCCGTCCGCAAGCGTCCCGGCATGTACATCGGAGGCGTCGACGCCCGCGGCCTCCATCACCTCGTCAACGAGATCGTCGACAACGCGATCGACGAGGTCATCAACGGCTACGCCACGCGCCTCGAAGTGACGCTCTTTCCCGACGGAAGGGAGATCGAGGTCACGGACAACGGGCGAGGCATCCCGGTGGACGTGCACCCGAAGTACAAGAAGAGCGCCCTCGAACTGATCCTCACCACGCTCCACGCGGGCGGGAAGTTCGAGCACGGGAGCTACGTCCACGCGGGGGGGCTCCACGGCGTGGGCGCGTCCGTCGTCTGCGCGCTGTCGTCCGAGATGACGGCCATCGTGCGGCGCGACGGGTCGGAGTGGAGGCAGACGTACGCGCAGGGGAGAGCCACCTCGAAGGTGACGAGATCTCCGGGCGACGGGAAGGTGCGGGGGTCTGGCACCGCGATCCGCTTCCGCCCCGACGTCGAGATCTTCGGGAAGCTCTTCTTCGATGCGCAGGAGATCCGCGAGCGCCTCGAGGCCAAGACGTACCTCCATCGCGGCCTCCGCGCCGTGTTCGTCGACGAGACGCAGAAGCCGGCGCGGCGCGACGAGTTCACGCACGAAGGCGGCCTCGCGGACTGGCTCACGCACGTCGTTCGAGAGCGCGGGAAGGCGACGGCGGGAGGCGCGTTCAACCTCGCCCGCGAGGGCGAGCCGCGCCTCGAGCTCGCGCTCGTCTGGACCGAGGCGACGGACGAGCACGTACGCTCGTACGTGAACGGCATTTTGACTCCCTCGGGCGGCACGCACGAGAACGGGCTGCGGTCGGGCGTGACGAAGGCCGTGCGCAACTACGTCGAGACGCACGAGCTCCTCCCGAAGGGCGTCGCCGTCACGGCCGAGGACATCCGCGAGGGCCTCGTCGCCCTCCTCTCCGCGTACGTGCTCGAGCCGCAGTTCCAGGGTCAGACGAAGGACCGCCTCAACAACCCCGAGATCGCGGCGCAGGTGGACGGAGCCGTCCGCCCGGGGCTCGAGAAGTGGCTCAACGAGAACCCCACGCTCGCCGAACAGATCGTCTCACGCATCGTCCTGGCGGCCCGGGCCCGCGAGGCCAGCCGTGCCGCGGCACAGCAGGTCACGCGCAAGACGGCGGTGTCCCACCGGCTGAACCTCCCCGGCAAGCTCGCGGACTGCTCGTCCACCGACCCCGCGTTGTCCGAGCTCTTCATCGTCGAGGGCGACTCGGCCGGCGGCTCGGCGAAACAGGGCCGCGACCGGCAGACGCAGGCGATCCTTCCGCTGCGCGGAAAGGTGCTGAACGCCGAGCAGGCGAACTCCGCGAAAGTCACCGGCAACCGCGAGCTCTCCGACATCGTCTCGGCGCTCGGCTGCGGCGTCGGCGCGGACTTCGACCTCGGCAAGCTCCGCTATGGGAAAGTGTTCCTTCTGATGGACGCCGACGCCGACGGCCACCACATCTCGACGCTTCTCCTCACGTTCTTCTGGCGGCACCTGCGGAAGCTCGTCGAGGCCGGCCACGTCTACCTCGCGCAGCCGCCGCTTTACCGGATCGACGCGGCTCGGGAAACGCACTGGGCGCTCGACGAAAAGGAGCGCGACGCGATCCTGTCGAAGCTCCCGAAGAACGTGAAGCCCGAGATCATGCGCTTCAAGGGCCTCGGCGAGATGATGCCCGAGCAGCTCAAGCAGACGACGCTCGACCCGCGCCGCCGCCGCGCGCTCAAGGTGACCGTCCCGGACGCCCTCGAGGCCGAGCGCGTGCTCTCAGAGCTGATGGGGAAGGACCCCTCCGCCCGCTACAGGTTCATCACGGAGAGCGCGCGAAATGCGGACGCGCTCGACGTCTGACGAGGTCTCCGCCGCGGTCACGGCGTGCGCGGGCGCGCTCGTCGGCGCGGGATTCTTCCTCGTCATCCTGCGCCTCGGGCCCGTCGTGAGCCCGTCGAACACGAGCTGGCTCATGGCGTGGGACTGGTCGGTGGGCTACACGGGGTGGCGCTTCTTCCGGATCGAGCCGTGGACGTGGCCGCCGGGCCGCATCGACGGGCTCCTCCATCCGATCGGAACCACGATCGGCTTCACGGATGCCCTTCCCGTGTGTGCGCTGCCCTTCAAGGCCCTGCGCGCGCTCCTGCCCGGTACGTTCCAGTATGTCGGCGCGTTCCTCTTTCTCTGTTATGCGGCGCAGGGCGTCTTCGGCGCGCTCCTCCTGCGGCTCCTGACGCCGGACCTCTGGCGCCAGGCGGCCGGAGCGGCCTTTTTCGTCCTCTCGCCGGCGCTCCTGTTCCGGCTCGGGCACGTCTCGCTCTCGACGCATGCGCTTCTCCTCGCGGGAATCTGGGCGTACGCGCGCGGCGCGGCGGGCGGCCGCGACGCCACCCTTCTCTGGCCGCTCCTGTGCGCGGTCGCCGGCGGGATTCACCCGTACATCGTGCTCCTGGTCGAGGCGCTCGCCCTCGCGGACGTGCTCAGGGCCCGCTTCGTGGCGCGCACGCTCGGAACGGGTGCCGCGGCGCTTCGCATGGCGGGCAACGTCGGCGCGTGCCTCGCCACGGCCTGGCTCTCGGGGTATCTCCGGAGCGGTGCCTCCGCGATCTCGGGAGAAGGTCTCGGGCACTTTTCGATGAACCTGCTCTCTCCCGTGAATCCGATGGGCTATTCGCGATTCCTGCCCGACCTCCCGCTCGCCACGCTGGGCCAGTACGAGGGCTTCAACTACGCGGGCCTGGGCGTCCTCGCGCTTTTCGGCGCGGCTCTCGCGGTCGCGGTGCGAAAGCCGCCCTCGCGCGACGCGGTGCGCCGCTTCGGCCCGCTCCTTCTCGCCTGCTTCGCGCTCGCGCTTTGCGCCCTGAGTCCGAAGGTCACGTTCGCGAGCGCGGTCCTCTTCGAGCTGCCGCCGCAGTGGTTCCCGTTCCTCGCTCCGTTCCGGTCGACCGGGCGGCTCTTCTGGCCGATGGGCTCTCTGCTTCTCTTTCTCTCGCTTGCAATTCTCCTGAAGCGATGCCGGCCCGCGGTCTCGGGGGCGATCCTCCTCGGCGCGCTCGCTCTCCAGATGGCGGACCTCTCGAAGCGCCACAGCAGGTTGCGCTGGAGGGAAGGAATCGGATTCGAGACGTGGCGTGCGGAATGGAGCTCGCCCCTGAAAGACGCCGCATGGGATCGCCTCGGCACGGCCGCGCGCCGGCTCGTGCTGCTGCCGCCCGCCCTGTGTCAGACGCAGCCCGACGCGTGCATCGCCTTCGCCGACTTCGCCGTCCGGCATCGCCTGACGTTCAACTCGGGTCTCGCCGGCCACCTCGACGCGAGCGCGCTCGCACCGGCCGAGGCCGCTCTAAGGGCGGCGGTCCGTGAGGGTCGGCCGGATCCGGACACGATCTATCTGCCGGACGCCGCCGCGCTCGAGCTGTTCCTTATGTCTCCTGGAGCCGTCTGCAGGGAGCTGGACCGCCTCGCCGTGTGCGTGGCGCGCGATGGGGACCTCGCGCCTGGGCTCGGGGCCCCCTGACGCACACCGGGTTGGCTTGCGCTCCCTTCAACCCCGCGGGCGCGGCGAAGCCCTGACGCCGAGAGCCCGCGCGAACGCCGCCAATGCGCCGAGGAGCAGCGTGACTTCGCGCGACGTCGGGCGCCCTCGCTTGAGAAACGACTCGATCTCAGCGAGCACCTCTTTCGAATGGCCGCGGCCCGGATAGCCCGCCGAGGAAAGAGTCTCTTTGAAAGAGTCCAGGAGGCGACGCACGTCCCTTGCCGGTGCCGGCTCGCTTTCCGCGGCGGCGTTGCCGCGGCTTCGCCGCGGTGCTTCGAAGGGATAAAGCATCGAAAGAGCAATCGCCACCGATTGTGCGAGATTGAGCGTCGAAAACTCCTCCCGCGCTTCGATCCGGAGCCGCGCGTCGCACTGCCGCAGCTCCTCCGTCGTCAATCCCCCGCGCTCGGGTCCGAACACGAGCGCGACGCGCCGCCCGCCTCGGAGAGAAGAAGAGATTTCTTCGAAGGTGGTGGGAGGCGGAAGCCCGCGCGAGACGCGGCCGCGCAACGACGAAAGGGCGATGACGTCGTCCGCTCGTCGTGCGACGTCATCCCATTCCGCGAGGGTCTTCACCCTTCTAAGCAAATCTTCCGCGCCGGACGCGAAAGCCACGGCATCGGGATGATCGAGAGGGGTGCGCGGTCCGAGTAAAACAATCTCCGCCCCGAAGTTCTTCGCGGCGCGCGCCGCCGCCCCGAGGTTGCCGGGGTTGTGCGTCCTCACGAGAACGACGCTCAGCGCCATGGCCCGGCATCCTGGTCCAGAATGGCGCGTATGTCGAAGCTGCGATCCGAAGAGGAGCAGAAAGCCGTCGAGACGGTTCTATGGGCGCTCGGCCACCGTCTCTCACGCCTCCGGGACGAGTACACGATGAAGGTCCAGCGCGGCGAGGAGCCGGAGGGCGTGACGGTGGGATTCGAGATGGCGCTCCGAGAGATCAACGACATGCTTCCACGCCGCAAGCGCTTCAAGGGCTGACGCCGAGGGCGCTCCGGTCGGCCGGCTCAGACGGTCCGGGCGGGCAGCTCCATCGGCGGCGCGATGACGGGGCGCGGCGCGCGCGGGCGGAGCGTCGCGACGAGGACGTGGGCCCAGAGCAGGAACCCGGCCGCCGCGAAAACGCCGGTCGTCCCGACGAGCCGGTAGAGGGGCAGGCCGCCCAGCCCGAAAGCCACGGGGATCTGGAGCGCACGCACGACGGCCGCGGCCCCGACCAGCGAGAGGGCGAGGCGCGCTTCGCGCGGGCGCGCGAGTGTCCGGCCCGTGAACGCCGGGACGACACGCAGGCTCATCCCGAGGACGAGGAGCGTGAGGAACCCGATCGCGTAGACGTGCCGCGCTCCGTCCCACACGAACTTGTGCACAGTGGCGCCGGAGAGCTCGCGGAGGCAGGCGGCGACGGAGATCGCCGCGAAGAGACCCAGGAACGCGAACGGCGCGCGTAGGGAAAGCGCTCCGGGGGCCTTGGCGAACGGCGAGAAAATCCGGCTCGCGGCGAGGAACAGGATGACGGACGCCGCGAGGAGCAGGGTGCCGAGAAGCGTGAGGCCCCGCGACGCGGGCAGGAAGAGGGGAATCCACGCCGCCGCGAGGAGGAGGACGCCCGCGGCCTGCAGCGCGGCGACCGGCCGCGCGCTCCTCGCCGAGGGCCGGGGGAGCCCGAGGAACATGGGGACCATGCGCGAGGCGAATCCGAATACGAAAGAGAGGACGAGGCCGTAGAGCGCGATCGCGTAGAAGGGCTCGACGAGGCTGCCGGGAATCTCCGAATCCAAGTGGCTTGCGAGGAAGGAGGACTGCGCCGCGGAGAGCACGGCGGCGAGCGCGGCCCAGACGGTCCCGAGGAGCACGTGCAGGGAGAACGGATCGTGGAAGGCGTGGCGCGTCGCGAGCACGGGCACCGCCCACGCCGCGAACGCGAAGACTCCGGCGAGCTCGAGAGCGCCCGAGAGGAGCGACAGCAACCGGCCCGCCGCCCAGGGCGCGAGCGGCTGTCCGAGCGCCCGCAGCAGGGCGCCGCCGCCGATGCCGAGGAGCACGGTGAAGAGCACCAGGTTGGACGGCCTCGGGGCCCCGAGGATGCGGGGCAGCGCGTGGAGCGCGACGCCGAAGATGAGGAGGCCGGCGAAACCGAGGATCTGAACGTGCGCGTGGAGCTGGAGATGTGACTGCAGGACCGTTCCGGTGGCGAAGGCCATGCGCCAGATCGCCCAGCCGCCCGTGGAGACGCCCAGCGTGACGGCGAGGGCAAGCGCGCTGAACACGAAGAACGGGAAGAGGTTACGCGGTGGCGCCACGGAGACCCCGGGGGCGCAGGTGCTGCAGCAGGGAGCGGTCTGGGTGTGGGCCATGTCTTTCTCCGCACCGACATTAGGCAGAAAAGCGTCCTCTCGGTATGACGGCCGTCATCCCTTTGCCTTGAAGACCCTGCATCATGGCCGCATGTGCCTCGGGAACACATGCTACAGGGCGGAGGAGAACCTTGTTCAAGCCCGTTGAGCTGGAAATCGAGCTCTTCTGCCGGGGACTGCGCGTCGACCCCTCGTGCGAGGTGAATGCCGACGGGCGCCGCATCTCGCGGACGCGCGCCGGCCTCGGATCGGGCCTCGAGCTCGTCCTGCCGGCGCCGCGCAAGAAGATTTGGGTCAATGTCCCGGTCGTCGAGGCCTTCGCCGCGAAATCGCCGTTTCTCCTGATGAAAACGGGGCGGGGTTACGTTCTGTGCGACGCGCGGCAGGGCGACCACTATCCCGTCGAGATTCCCGAGGAGCCAGCCTGGTACTCGTGGAAGACGAAAAGCGGCGTCGAGATGAGCCGCGTCGGCGTGTTGCAGGGGACGTACCTCGGGATCTACGTCTCGAACGCGTGCCTCTACTGGAACATGCCGTCCTCGCCCGCGTGCGCGTTCTGCACGACGGGCCGCAACGTGGGCAAGGCCGAGGAGTCGAAGAAGAAGGTGGAGGACGTCATCGAGGTGGCGAAAGCCGCGCGCGACCAGTCCGGCTCCATCTTCACGCACCTCAACACGGGCTACCACTTCGAGGACCGCGACGACCTCGAGATGGTTCACGGCCTGAGGCAGTGCGAGCCCTTCGTGAAAAGGCTGCGGGCCGAGGTGGGCGGCTTCATCGGTGTGCAGGCCGTGCCGGTGCCGCGCCACAAGTTCGGCGAGTACGAGGACCTGATCACCGCGGGCGTCGACCATTTCTCCTTCTGCTACGAGTTCGAGGACCCTTCGTACTTTGCGAAGCTTTGCCCCGGCAAGGAGATGACGCTCGGCCAGAAGTCCTTCTTCGATGCGATGGAATACACCTCGAGGAAGCTCGGGCCGGGAAAAGTCTCGGGGGAGATCATCGCGGGGCTCGAGCCCCTGGAGGCCACGAAGCGCGGCATCGACCGCATCGTGAACGCCGGCGCCTTCCCCACGGTCTGCATCTTCCGGCCCACCGTCGGCAGCGCGCTCGAGAGCGAGCCGCCGCCCAAGGTGGACGACATGCGCGAGGTCTTCGCCTACCTCTGGAATGCCGTGCGGCGCGCGGGGCTCCCCGTGGGCATCCTGCCGGGCATCCAGGTGTCGCTCGTCGTGCAGCCCGAGGAAGCGGCCGACCTCGTGCCGGCGACCTTCTCCTCGCGCCTCTACGAGACCAAGCTCGCCGCACTGCGCGCTCTCGCGAAGCCTTACGTCGCGTGGAAGCTCCGCCCGAAGGGCGGGCGAACAGCGACGGCCTAGGATCGCGATGGCGGTCCGCGTCCTTCTCCCCGACCTCGACCACTGGAAGGCGCAGGTCAAGTGTCAGGCCGGCTGTCCCGTGGCGACGGACGCCGGGCGGTACGTCCAACTCATCGCCGAGGGCCGGGACGAGGACGCCTTTCTCGTCGCCCGCGCGCCAAATCCGTTCGCGTCGGTGTGCGGGCGCGTGTGCGCGGCGCCGTGCGAGGACGCCTGCCGCCGCGGCTCGATCGACGCGCCCATCTCGATCCGCGCGCTGAAGCGCTTCGTGACGGAGCAGTACGGCGTCGAATCGCGCCATCCGGACACGCAGGATCGGCTGCTCAAGGAGCCGATCCTGGAGGGGAATCGGTATTCGGGACACCTTCCGATGTACCCATCCGGCGCAAAGAAGATTTTCTTAGAAGGGGATACAGAGAAGGACGCTGCGGGCGAAACGGCCACTCTCGCGAGCGCCGCCGAGCGAGTTTCGCCCTATTCACTTTCTAAGAAAATCCCCGGTCTCTCCGGTTCCCCGCAGCGAAGAGTCGCCGTGATCGGGGCCGGCCCCGCCGGTCTCTCCGCCGCCCACGACCTCGCTCTCCTCGGCTACAGCGTGACGGTCTTCGAGGCGGCTGGCGAGCCGGGCGGAATGATGCGCTTCGGCATCCCGGAGTACCGCCTCCCGCGGACGCTCATCAAGGCCGAGATCGACCGGATCCTCTCCTTCGGCGTCGCTCTCCGGCTCGGAACGCCGCTGACTCCGGCCTTCGGCCTGACGGAGCTGAAGGCCGGCGGCTACGAGGCCATCTTCCTTTCCGTCGGCGTGTCGAAGGGGCGCGACCTGCAGGTGCCCGGCGTCGAGCTGGACGGCGTCGTGAAAGCCGTCGACTACCTGCTCAACGTCAACCGCGGCTTCCGGATGGATCTCGGGCGGCGGGTCGTCGTCATCGGCGGCGGGTTCGTGGCGTTCGACGCCGCGCGCACGGCCCTGCGCATGGGACGCGAGGCGGACGTCGACGCGCTCGAGGAGAAGGCCGGCGAAGCCGACGCGCGTCTGAAGGAAGCGCTCGACTCGGCGCGGGCCGCGCTTCGGGGCGGGGCTGCCGAAGTCACGCTCGTCTCGCTCGAAAGCTTCGACGAGATGCCGGTCCTCCGCACGACGCAGGGCCACGAGGAATTCGAGGAGGCGAAAAGGGAAGGTGTGGTCTTCCACCCGCGCCGTGGCCCGCACCGGTTCCTCGGCGGCGGACACCTGAGCGCCGTCGAGCTGAAGAAAGTGACGTCCGTCTTCGACGAGAGCGGCCGCTTCGCCCCTGCGTACGACGAGACGGACCTCGTCACGCTCGAGGCCGACGCCTGCGTTCTCGCGATCGGCCAGAAGCCGGACCTCTCGTTCCTGAAGTCGGCGGATCGCATCGCCCTCACGCCGGCCGGCACGATCGCGGTCGAAAAGACGACGCTCGCGACGTCGGCCGCGGGGATTTTCGCCGGCGGCGACGTGGCGTTCGGTCCGCGAAATCTCATCGAGGCGGTCGCGAACGGCAAGCGCGCGGCCCGCTCGATCCACGAATACCTGGCGAAGGAGAAGGCCACGATCCTCTCGACGCTCGAGATCGAGAAAATCCCGACGGCCTCGTACCGGATGATCGCGGGCTTCGAGATCCTCGACCGCGAGGCGCCGCCCACCCTGGACGTCGGGCGCCGCACCGGCATTGCCGAGGTCGAGACGGGGTACGCCGCTCCCGAGGCGCGCGCGCAGGCCGCGCGGTGCCTCATCTGCCACGTCCAGACGATTTACGACCCCGAGGCCTGCGTCCTCTGCAACCGCTGCGTGGACGTCTGTCCCGAGTACTGCCTCGCGCTCGTGCCGCTCTCGGAGCTGGATCTCCCGGAGGAGGAGCGCGCCGCCCTCGCCGGGCGCGCGGAAGGCGGTCTGCCCCTTTCCGCGATGGTGAAGGACGACGACCGCTGCATCCGCTGCGGCCTCTGCGCCATCCGGTGCCCGACCGACGCCATGACGATGGAGCGCTTCTCCATCACGGAGGAATTCGATGAGTGAGCCGAAGAGCCGGCGCGAGGTTTTTCTGAAGCTGGGGTTCGGGGCGGGCGTGGCGGCGCTCGGCGCGCAGGCCGTCGCTTCGCTGAGGTCGCTCGTCCCGAATGTCTCTTACGACGCTCCGACGACCGTGAAGATCGGGCTTCCAAACGACTTCCCCGACGGGATGAAGTTCCTTCCAGACGAACGGCTCTTCGTTTTTCGCGAAGGGAAGACGCTCCACGCCGTCTCCGCGGTGTGTACGCATCTCGGCTGCACGGTCCGCGCGGAAGCGTTGTCCTCGCCCGAGACGAAAGACGTGAGCGGCAAGCC